>DAITNC010000037.1:0-15403 GCA_036834865.1 Candidatus Limnocylindrales bacterium
CGGATGTTCGCGCTCGCCGGCCGCGCCTTCACGAAGTCGCTCGCCGACCGCCTGGACCTGCCGTTCCCGCGGGCCGAATCCCTGAAGGTGGACTACGCGCGGGGCCTGGCGCTCGCCGAGCGCGACGCCATCGCCGAGATCGTCCGCGACGACGTCGCCGTCTGGGCCGCCGGCGTGGAGCTCGTCCTCGACGAGCTGGCCGCGGGCGACCTGCTCCCGGGGCGCATCTACCTCTGCGGTGGCGGCTCGCGACTGCCGGAGACGGCGACGGCGCTGCGCGACCCGCGCTTCTGGAAGCGCCTGCCGTTCAGCCGGCCGCCCGAGGTTGTCGTCATGCAGCCCGCGATGGTCGAGTCCATCACGGACTCGACGAAGCTCCTGGTGGACCAGCAGGACGTGACGCCCCTCGGGCTCGCCTACCAGGCGATCGAGCTCCAGGCGGAGCAGGATCCCCTCGACGCCGCCCTCCGGCGCGTCCTTCGCGCCATGAAGCTGTAGCGTCGCCCCCGATGGCCATCTTCTACCTCGACATCGACGACGAGATCACGTCGGCGGCCGCGCGGATCCGGGGAACCGAGGACCTCGTGGTGGTGCTGGTCCTGCCGTCCGGGTCGCGGATCGCGACGAGCAGGATCAACTTCCGGCTCCTGGCGCGGGAGGCGCAGCAACGGAGCCGGCGCCTGTCGATCGTGGCCCCGGATGCGTCGGCGCGGGCGCTCGCGGCGACGGCCGGCCTGCCGGTGTACGCGTCCACGATGGAGTACGAATCGTCGCTCGACGAACCTCCCAGCGTGGGCGAGGAGCACGCGGGTCCGCGTGGCGTCCCTGTCGCCGGCGTCGCGGTCCAGCCCTCGGCGCCTGTCCCGGACGCGGGGCCGTCCGTGGCGCAGGCGCGCCGGCTCACGCCGGACGAGCTGGCGGCGCGCGAGGCGGCGCTCGCGGGAGGAGTCGGAGGCAGTTCCTCCGGCTCGTCCGTCCGCTCGGCGCAGTCCGCCCCCGACGGCCAGCGTGGCGCACGGTACGCCGCGATGCCGGAGCCCCACGCCATGCCGGCCCGGCCGGACGCCTCGACCGGGCTTACCGCCGAGCGTGGCCCGCTCCAGCCGCCCCGACAGCGCCGTCGCCATCGCACCGCACTTGTCGTCGTCGTGCTGCTCATCGCGTTCCTCGGCGTGGCCGGCGGCGCGGCTGCGTACCTCCTCCTGCCGACCGCGTCGATCGTCCTGACCATCCGCCCGGCACCGCTGGCCCCCGTGGAGTTCGTCGCGACGGCCGACCCTGCGGCGACGGCAACCGATCCGGCAGCCGCGTTGCTGCCCGCGATGCGCCTGCAGATCCCGCTCGCGGCGAGCGGGACGTTCCCGGCCACGGGCAAGCGGGTGGACGAGGCGCCGGCCGTCGGCAGCGTGACCTGGACGAACTGCGATCCGACGCGGTCCTACAGCCTCCCGAAGGGGACGCCCGTCCGGACGGTCTCCGGGATCTCGTTTGCCACCGACGAGACGGTCTTCCTCCCGGTGGCGATTCTGAACCCGCCCAAGATCGCCTGCCAGGACCGGGTCGTCGGCGTGACGGCCGCGAAGACCGGCACGGCCGGCAACGTCCCGGCCGGGACGATCACGGTCATCCCAGGCCAGTACAACAGCGTCGTCATCTCGGTCCGGAACCCGGCCCCCACGAGCGGCGGCATCAGGAACGAGTTCCCGAAGATCACCCAGAAGGACGTGACGGCGGCCCTGGCGGCCCTCGGGAAGCAGCTCGACGCCCAGCTCGCCGGGGGCGCGGCGGCCCCGCCCGCGCTGCCGGCCGGGAGCACGGCGTTCCCGGGGACCGCGACCCGCGACGCGACCACCCCCACGCTCGACACGACCACGCTCGTCGGCCAGGAGGTAGCCCAGTTCGACCTCGGGGTGACGTCGACCGGCACCGTCGTAACGGTGGACCAGGCGCCGATCCTCGCGCTGGGCGCGGCGCGCCTCGCGGCTGCCGTCCCGGCCGGCAGCGACATGGTCGCGGGCTCCGCGCAGGTGACGGTCGGGTCCGGCACCGTCGATGGGCAGCGCGTCCATTTCGGCGTCACGGCGCGTGGCGAGAGCGTTCCCCGCGTCGACCAGGCGGCGCTCCGGACGCAGCTCCTCGGCCGCTCGCCGGCCGACGCCCGCGCGATCCTCGCCGCCTACGGCGACGCGGCGGTGACGCTCTGGCCCGGATGGGCGACGACGATCCCCACGCTCGACGCCCGGGTGGAGCTGCAGGTCGAGAGCCAGGCGGGCGCATCCTCGAGCCCCGCTCCGTCGCCGACGGCGTCGGCGGCGCCGTGAACCGGCTGCTCGGCGTGGATCTCGGCACGCGGCGGGTGGGCCTCGCGATCGCAGAGCCCGGTGCGCTCCGGGCGCGTCCGCTCGTGACGCTCAGCCGGGGTCGCTCGGTGGCCGCCGATGCGGAGGCGCTCGGGCGGGTCGCCGGCGCGAACGGGATCGGGGAGCTGGTCGTGGGCCTGCCCCTGGACATGGCGGGGGGAGAGGGGCCCGCGGCGCTCGCGGCGCGGGAGTGGGCGGTCGCGATCGCGGACGCCATCGGCCTGCCCGTGACTCTGCGCGACGAACGCCTGTCCAGCCACGTCGCGGAGGGCCGGGTCGGGCCTGCGAAGCGGAGTCCCTCGGGTGGCCCGCCCGGACCTGCACGGCGAGCGGCCAACCGCGCTCGCGTCGATCGCGAGGCGGCGCGCGTCATCCTCGAGGACGAGCTCGCCGCGCGCGAGCTCGGGATGCCCGGGGAGCGCGTCGCCACCGACCGGGCGCCCGCGACTCACCCGGCGGCCGGGACCGGCCCGGGCCGCGACGAGGAGACCGCGTGACGGTTCGCGGCGGCCGCAACCCCCGCGATGACCGCGCCGTCGGTCCCCGCTCCGGCACGGTATCCGCCCGCGAGATGGCAGGGCGGCGGGCGCGCGGAGGTGGTCCCCGGCCGATCCGGTTGGGGCTCTTCCTGCTCCTCGGCGCGGGCCTGGTGCTCGCCCTCCTGGTGACGGTGGGCCGCCCGGTCGTCCGCGGCGTCGTCGTGGGCGTTGCCGGCGACAACGCGAGCGCGCTCGGGATCGGGTTTGTCGCCGACATGGTCCGCGAGGACCTGGGTTCCGCCCTGACCGACCCGGCAGGGCCCGACGCGACCGACATCCCGTTCGTCGTGCAGCCCGGTGATACTGCGGCGACGATCGCCGCGCGGCTCGCGAGCGCGGGCGTCCTCCGGGACCCCCGGGCGTTCATGCTCGTCTCGCTGCAGCGAAACGTGAGCACGAGCTACCAGGCGGGCAGCTACGTCGTGCGCCAGACGATGACGCCGGACCAGCTCGCCACGGCCCTCCTGTCGCCGCCGCCTCCCGACCCGCACATCGTGCTGTCGATTCGGAGCGGGCTCCGCCTGGAGCAGATTGCCGCTCTCATCCAGGCGAAGCCGGCCGACCACGGGATCGCGGCGCTCACGATGTCGGCAGCGGCCTTCCTCGATCTCGTGCGCTCGCCGCCGGCGTCGCTTCTCAAGGACTACCCCTGGCTGGAGCTCCCGAAGGGTGGGACGCTGGAAGGCTACCTGGCGGCGGGCGACTACCGGATCCTTCCCGACGCCTCGCCGGAGGACCTGGTCCGGATGATGCTGGACCAGTTCGCCGCCACGGTCGGGCTCCAGCGGATGCAGGTCGCGGCCTCCCGCGGGCTGAGCTGGACCCAGGTCCTCACGATGGCCTCCATCGTGGAGCAGGAGGCGCGCCTCGATTCTGAGCGGGCGAAGATCGCGGGCGTTCTCCAGAACCGCCTGAGCCCGAGAACCGAGGCCGCCGGCTTCCTCGGCTCGGACCCGACCGTCTTCTACGTGAACGACACGCTGCAGCTGGCCAAGCTGCCGATCGAGAAATGGGTCGACTACGTGTTCTGGGCGCCGATGCAGGGCGCGCTCCCTGCGGGCATCCGGCCCGCCATCGGTGCGTACAACACGTACACCACGAAGGGGCTCCCGCCAGGTCCCATCTGCACGCCCACGGTTGCCTCCATCGACGCGGCGCTGCACCCCGACACGCGGGGCGGGTACCTGTTCTTCCTGGCCAGGAAGGACGGCACGACGGTCTTCGCGAAGACCTACGCGGAGCACCTCCAGAACATCCAGAAGTACGGCGGATAGGGGAGCGATGCGCCCGCCCGTCCCGGCCGACTTCGCCGCGCCGCCGACGGCCGCCCGGCGCCGTCGCTGGGAGGAGGCAGACCGCGCCGCCCGCCCGGCCCGGCTCGCCCGGTTGCGCGCCCGCCTGGCCGCGGCGGGCCTGGACGCCTACTTCGGCCTCCGCCGCGAAGAGATCCGGTACCTGACCGGCCTGCGCCTCGGCGACGGCGAGGAGAAGGTGGCCGGACACTCCGGGCGGTTCCTCGTCTCGGGCGACGCGGTGGTCGTGCTCGCGGACAGCCGCTACGCGCTCCAGGCGCGCCGGGAGGCTCCGGGTGCGCGGGTCGAGGCCGTCACATACGACCTGCCCGCTCGCTGGGCCGAGCTGTGCGCGGGCCTCGGCGTTCGCCGCGTGGCGGTGCCCCGCGCCGACATCAGCCATGCCCTCTGGGAGAGCCTCGCCGCGGCGGCGCCCGACGTGGAGCTGGTGCCCGCGGGCGCGTGGGTCGACGACGACCGCGGCGTGAAGGAGCCATCCGAGATCGAGCGGATCGTGGCCGCCTGTGCCGTCGCCGATCGCGCGCTCGCCGCGCTCCTGCCCGAGATCCGGGCCGGGGTCACCGAGGCCGCGCTTGCCTGGCGCCTGGAGGCGCTCATGCGGACGGGCGGGGCCGAGGCGCTCGCCTTCGACGTCGCGGCGCTCGCGGGACCGCAGGCGGCCCTGCCGCACGGCTCGCCGGGCGATCGGCGGGTCCGGGCGGGGCAGGTGCTGCTCTTCGACTTCGGGGCGCAGGTCGCGGGCTACCGGAGCGACATGACACGGACGCTCTTCGTGGGCGAGCCGCGCCCGCGCGACCTGGCGCTCCACGAGCTGGTGGCCCGAGCGCAGGCGGCGTCGATCGCGTATCTCGAAGAGGAGCTTGCCGCGGGCCGCGTCCCGAACGGCCGGGCGGCCGACGCGGCGGCGCGGGATGTCATCACGGTCGCCGGCCACGGGGCGCACTTCGGGCACGGCACGGGCCACGGCATCGGTCTCGCGACCCACGAGGCGCCCTCGCTCTCCCGGGTGGCCTCGGAGGCGCCGCTCCCCAGTCCCACCGTCTTCTCCGTGGAGCCGGGCGTGTACCTCGACGGGAGGACCGGCGTGCGGATCGAGGACCTCGTGCTCCTCGACGTCGGGGCGCGGCGGGTGGAACGGCTGACCCGGTTCCCGCGCGAGGTGCTGGTCGTCGGGACCTGAGAGCCGAGACCGGGCCGGCGGTTTCAGGGCGGCGGTTTCGGGGACGCCGTCTGCTACGATCCGTGGCACCACCACGACCACCCGCCCCGGCGCCCGCCCAGCCCCGCCGGTCCCCGAGGGAACCCTGCAATGATCTCTACCGGTGAGCTGCGCAAAGGTGTCGTCATCGAGCTCGACGGCGAGCTCTGGCAGATCCTCGACTACCACCACATCAAGATGGGTCGCGGCTCGGCCCAGGTCCGGATCAAGTTCAAGAACGTGAAGAAGGGCTCGACCGTCGAGAAGTCCTTCCAGGCCGGCGAGAAGTGGCCGCGCGCACAGCTGGACCGGCGCCCAATCCAGTTCATGTACCGCGACGGCGACGAGTTCCATTTCATGGAGATGGAGACCTACGAGCAGTTCCACCTCAACGCCGCCGAGCTCGACGACGCCGTCAACTACATGAAGGACGGCATGACGCTCGACCGCATCAGCTACGAGGGCGAGACCCTGGGCGTGGAGCTCCCGATCACCGTCGACCTCGTGGTCGTGGCCACGGACCCCGGGTTCGCGGGCGACACGGCCACCGGCGCGCGCAAGCCGGCCACCACCGAGACCGGGCTCATCGTCTCGGTGCCGCTCTTCGTGACGGAGGGCGACACCATCCGCGTCGACACGCGAACCGGCGAGTACCAGACCCGCCTGTAGCGGCCCGGCGCGACCTCCCGGATCGCGGATCCACGCCCGTGCGCGACGAACCTCCCGACTGGGCCCTCCCGAGCTGGGACGCGCTCGACGTCGGGACGCGGCCGGTTGGCCGGCGCGGAGTGGGCCGCCCGGCCGGCACGTTCAGCCTGCAGGTCCTCGGCGTCACCGAGGTCACCCACGCCGTCCGGGACGCGCTCCGCGACGATCCCCGGCTCGGCGACCTGTGGGTGGAGGGCGAGGTCGGCAGGGTGACGGTCAGCTCCGCCGGCCATGCCTACTTCACGCTCCGCGACGAGAAGAGCCAGCTGGCCTGCGTCTTCTTCCGCGAGGACCGGCAGGCGAGCGCCTTCGAGCCCCAGTCGGGGCTCCGGGTCGTGGTCCACGGCCGGATCGACGTCTTCGACGCTCAGGGCGTCTACCAGTGCTATGTCGCCGCGATCCAGCCCGCCGGGTTCGGCGATTTGGCGCTCCGCTTCGAGCAATCGAAGGCGAGGCTCGCCGCGGAGGGCCTCTTCGATGCGGGGCGCAAGCGACCGTTGCCGGCGCGCCCGCCGACGCTCGGCGTCGTCACGAGCCTGTCGGGCGCGGTGATCCACGACATCCGGCGCGTGCTGGCGCGACGCTGGCCGCTGGTCCAGGTCGTCGTGAGCGCCTGCACGGTCCAGGGCGATGGGGCCGCGGAGACGATCGTGGCGGCTCTCGGGCGCCTCGCCCGCTACGACGCGCTCTGTCGCGAGGCCGGCCGCCCGGAGGACGCCCCCGGGCTCGTCATCGTGGCCCGCGGTGGCGGCTCCGCAGAGGATCTCCTGGCGTTCAACGACGAGCGCGTCGTCCGGGCGATGGCCGCCCACCCGGTACCGGTCGTGAGTGGAGTAGGACACGAGACGGACGTCACGCTGGCCGATTTCGTGGCCGACCTGCGGGCGCCCACGCCGTCCGCCGCGGCCGAGCTGGCGGTGCCCGACCGGATCGAGGTGGTGGCGGCGCTGCGGGGGCGCCGGAGGCGGCTCGACGAGGCGGCGACGCGCGGAGTTGCCGGCTGGTCCCGGCGAGTCGCGGGGGAGCGGCGCGCCCTGGCGGGCCTGCGGCCGGAGACGCGGCTGGCGGCCGCGCGCGAGCGGGCGGGATACCTGCTGGACAGGGCGACGGCTGCGATCAGGGAGCGCATTGGGGCCGACGGTCGCGCGATCGAGCGCGCCGCGCGCGATCTCACCCCGCTCGCCGGTGAGCGTCTCCGCCGCGAGAGCGGACGGTTGGCGGCGGCGTCGGCCGCTCTCGGCGCGCTCGGCCCGGAGGCGACCCTGGCCCGCGGCTACGCGATCGTGCGCCGGGTCGAGGACGGCGCCATCGTCCGCGATCCAGCGGAGTCGCCGCCCGGCACGCGGCTCCGACTGCGCGTGGCCCGCGGCGAGCTGGCCGCTCGCGCAGAGGCGGATCCGGGTGGGTGACCTCGTCATCTTCCTCGCCCTTGTCGGGCTCGTCGCGGCCGCGGGGATCGTCCTTGGTATGCTCGTGGGGCGCCGGCTGGGTGCGTGGGACGAACGGCGAGCCGCTGCCGTCGACTCTGCGCCGGCACCTGGGCCCGGGCCGGCTGGCGGCATCGATCCACGCGAAGACGGAGGCGACACCGTTGACTGAGGCGCTGGCGGCGCTCGAGGCGCTGACCTTCGACGAGTCCCTGGCAGAGCTCGAGCGGACCGTCGCCTTGCTCGAGGCGGGCGGCCTTCCCCTGGAGCAGACGATCGCGCGCTACGAACGCGGCGTCGCCCTGGAGCAGCGCTGCGAACAGCTCCTCGCCGACGCCGAGCTGCGCGTTCGCCGCCTCGTGGAAGGAGCGCGCGGAGCGCTCGCAGTGGCGGAGCTCCGACTCGACGGCGAGGCGGGAGAGACCCCGGCGGATGCCGTCCCCGGGGCCGCGGAGTAGACTCGCGGAACCGTCTGGCGGGCGCGAGGCGGGCGGCCGACCACCGCGCAGAGCAACGCGGAAGGCCGCGGCCGGCCGCGCACCGAGCACGCCGAACCAAGGAGCCATCACGTGGCGATCCTGCCGACTCTCCGGGGCCCGGCCGATCTTCGTGGCCTCAGCGAGCCCAGGCTCCTCGAGCTGGCGGAGGAGATCCGCCGCGCGATCATCTCGACCGTTGCCACCACCGGCGGGCACCTCGGCTCGTCGCTCGGCGTCGTCGAGATCACGCTGGCGCTCCACCGGATCCTGGAGTCGCCCCGGGACCGGATCGTCTGGGACACCGGCCACCAGGCATATCCCCACAAGCTGCTGACGGGCCGCTACGCGCGGTTCGGGACGCTCCGCCAGCTCGGCGGGATCGGCGGCTTCCCGCGTCGGAGCGAATCCGAGCACGACGTCTTCGACGGCGGGCACGCCGGAACGGGGCTGTCCATCGGGGCGGGGCTCGCCACGGCGCGCGACGTCCGCCACGGCATGGAACGGATCGCGGTCGTGGTGGGAGACGCGGCGCTCATGAGCGGGCTCTCGCTCGAGGCGCTCAACGACCTGGGCCACCGCAGGACGCCGATCCTCATCGTCCTCAACGACAACGAGATGTCGATCAGCCCCTCGGTGGGGGCCCTGTCGAAATACCTCTCGGAGATCAAGCTCTCCTCCACCTGGCAGCAGTCGAAGCGGGGCTGGGACCAGTTCGTCGAGCGGGTGCCGATGGTCGGGCCGACCGCCCTGGAGTTCAGCCAGCGCGTTCGAAAGTCGGTCGTCAGCTTCGCCCAGCCGGGCCAGCTGTTCGAGGATCTCGGCATCACCTACGTGGGCGTCGTTCCCGGCCACGACCTGCGCACGCTCGAGCACACGTTCCGGAGCGCCCTCGCGCTCGATGCGCCCGTCATCGTCCATGTCCGGACCCAGAAGGGCCGGGGCTATCGCCCCGCGGAGAAGGACCAGGTCGGCTTCCATGGTGCGGCGCTCCCGCCCATGACGGACTCCCGGGAGCCGCGCCGGGGCGGGTCGGCCAGCCCGTTCGGGGCGGGCGAGATCTCGGCGGTCGCCACTGGGAATGGTGCGGGCAACGGAGACGCGGTGCGTCCCGCCGCCGAGCAGGCGGCCCAGGCCGGTCAGAAGAAGCAGCCGAACTACACGCACTATTTCGCCCTGGAGGTCGTGGCCGCGGCGCGCGAGGACCACCGGATCGTGGCGATCACGGCCGGCATGCCCACCGGGACCGGGCTCCACCGGTTCCAGGCCGAGTTCCCGGACCGGTTCGTGGACGTCGGGATCGCCGAGCAGCACGCGGTGGCGCTCGCGACCGGGATCGCGCTTGGCGGGGGCCGGCCGGTCGTCGCGATCTACGCCACGTTCCTCCAGCGTGCCTTCGACCAGATCGTCCATGACGCCGCCCAGAACGACCAGCCGGTCCTGATCGGCGTGGACCGGGCGGGCCTTGTCGGCGAGGACGGGACCAGCCACCAGGGCATGTTCTCGTATCCCGCCCACCGCCAGATCCCCAACCTCGTCATCGCCGCGCCGAAGGACGAGCAGGAGCTCCGGTCGCTGGTCCGGACGGCGCTGGCCCAGGACCACCCGTTCGCGCTCAACTACCCGCGGGACGCCGGCTTCGGCGTTCCGGAGCGGACCCCGGAGGTCCTGCCGGTCGGGCGAGGCGAGGTCCTCCGCGAAGGCAGCGACCTTCTCCTCGTCGGTTTCGGGCCGATCGTCGCCCGCGGCATCGAGGTTGCGGACGCCCTCTCCGCCGAGGGGTGGTCCGTCGGGGTGATCAATGCGCGCTTCCTCAAGCCTCTCGACCGCCAGCTCATCCTGGACCAGGCCCGCGGAAAGCGGCTCGTGGTGACCCTGGAGGAGGGGACGACGATCGGCGGGTTCGGCTCGGCGGTCCTCGAAGTCCTGGAAGAGGCCCGCCTGGCCGACGCGGCGTTCCGGGAGGTCTCGCTCAGGATCGTCGGCATTCCCGGCGACCGGTTCGTGGACCACGGGTCGGTGGGCGACCTGCGCCGGCTGATCCGCCTGGACAGCGCTGGCATCCTGGAACAGGTCCGCGAGACGCTCGCGCTCCTGCGCGCCACGCCCGCCCCGAAGGCGGCCCCGGCCCGCTCGGCGACGGCACCCGCCTGACCGCACGGCGGCGGCCGGGTACGCCGCAGTGCAGCCGTGCGTGGCATGATCGCGGGGTGAGCACTGCCGGCCGCGTCGGAGGCCCGATCCCGTCGTCCGACCCGGCACGTCCCAGGCGGCCGGGACGCGCGACCCGCGTGCGGCTGGACCAGCTGCTCGTGGAGCGCGGCCTCGTCGAGACGCGGACCCGGGCGCAGGCGCTCCTGCTGGCCGGCCGCGTGCGCGTGGGGGCCGGTGACGCGGCCCGCTTCGACCGGAAACCCGGGGATCTCGTGGACGGCGCCACGGCGCTCGAGGTCGCCGTTCCCCTGCCATATGTCTCGCGCGGGGGTGAGAAGCTGGCAGGCGCGCTCGAGGCGTTCGGGGTGAGCCCTTCCGGCCTTGTCTGCCTGGACGCGGGCGCCTCCACGGGCGGGTTCACCGATGCGCTGCTCCAGCGGGGCGCGATGCGCGTCCATGCGGTCGACGTCGGTCACGGCCAGCTCGCCCAATCGCTGGCGGGCGATCCGCGGGTCGTCGTCCACGACCGCGTCAACGCGCGCCACCTGGAGCCCGGGGCGCTCGGCGAACCGGTCTCGCTCGCGGTCATCGACGTCTCGTTCATCTCCCTCGCGCTCGTGCTCGGGCCCGTGGCACGCTGCCTGGCGCCCGGGGGCCGGATCGTCGCGCTCGTGAAGCCCCAGTTCGAAGCCGGCCGCGGGGAGGTGCCCGGCGGGGTGGTGCGGGACCCGGCCGTGCATCGCGCGGTGCTGGAGCGCGTCGTGGCGATCGCCGCAGGCCTGGGCCTGGTCCCGTTCGACGTGGCGCGCTCGCCGCTGCTCGGACCGGCCGGCAACCGAGAGTTCTTCGCATATCTCGGCCTGCCTGCCGCCGCGTCGCCCGATGAGGTGCTCCCGGGCGCGGGCCCGGAGCTCGCCGCCCGCATCGTGGAGTGCACGGCGGCATGACCGAGATCCGGCGGATCGGCTTCGCCTACAACCCGACGAAGGAGGACGCAGTCGAGCTCTCCGCGCGCGCCACGGGCTGGTGCGCCGCGCGCGGCATCGAGGGCTGGGCTGTCGCCTCCGGGGACCACGATGCTCTCGTGCGCAAGCTCACGGGAACGCAGGTGCTCGTGGTGCTGGGCGGCGACGGCACCTTCCTGCGCGCCGCCCGGGCCGTGACCGAGGTGGACGTCCCGCTCGTGGGCGTGAACCTCGGCAAGATCGGCTTCCTCTCGAAGGCCGAGGCGCACGAGCTGGAGCCGCTCCTCGAGAAGATCGTGGCCGGCGCCTATCGCCTGGAGCCGCGGATGGCACTCCGCGGAGCGATCCACGGGCCCGACGGCGGGGCACCCCGCCGCACGTTCGTCGCGCTCAACGACGTCGTGGTGGCGCGTGGCTCCCTTGCCCGGGTGGTGCGGCTGGAGGTGGCCATCGGGCCGTCGCACCTTGCCACGTACGTCGCCGACGGCCTGGTGGTCGCCAGCCCCACCGGTTCCACCGGCTACTCGTTCTCGGCCGGCGGCCCCATCCTCGACCCGCTGAGCCGGAACTTGGTCGTCTCGCCGATCGCGGCGTACCTGTCGGCGATCGGCTCCGTGGTGGTGAGCCCGGACCACGTGGTCCGCTGCCGCGTCGCCGAGGCCCATGAGGCGCTCGTCTCGATCGACGGTCGCGAGGACGTTCAGCTCTCCGTCGGCGACGTGGTCACCGTCGCGGCGCTCCAGCGCCCGGTCCGCTTCCTCGAGCCGGACGGCGCGCTCCCGTTCTGGGACCTGCTGCGCCAGAAGGCGCAGCTCCTGCCCTCCTGACCCGTGGCCGACCCGCGCGGCCCGCAGCTTTCCGCAGGGCGCCTCCTCGAGCTCGCGGTGGCCGACCTTGCCCTGATCGAGCGCGTGCGGATCACGTTCGCGGAGGGGTTCAACGTGCTGACCGGTGAGACCGGCGCCGGCAAGAGCCTGCTCATCGACGCGCTGGGCCTCGCCCTGGGGGCCCGGGCGGATCCCGGGCTCGTGCGGCACGGCGCCGAGGCCGCGCGCGTCGAGGTGCTCTTCGACCGCATCCCGGAGGCGCTCGTGTGCGTCCGCGAGGTCGGCGCGAACGGCCGCTCGGTGGCCCGCGTGGACGACGAGACCGTCACGGCGGGCCGGCTGGCGTCGGTGGCCGGGCCCCTCGTCGAGATCCACGGGCAACGGGAGCAGGGCCGCCTGCTCGACGAGCGCTGGCAGCGGGAGCTCCTGGATGGCTACGGGGGCCACGCGGTCGAGCGGGCAACGGTCGCCGCGGCGGTGGCGGCCTGGCGGGAGAACGAGGCCGCGCTTGCGGCGCTCGCGATCGACCCGCTGGAGCTGGAGCGACGGATCGCGCTCCTGGAGCACGAGGCCGAGGAGATCGCGGGTGCCCGGCTGGTCCCGGGAGAGACCGCCGCCATCCGCGCCCGCCTGGACACAGCACGTCACGGCGAGGCGATCGCGCGCGGGTCGGCGGCACTGGCCGGGTACCTCGCCGGCGACGACGGGGGGTCGGAGGCCGTCCCCGGCGCCCGCGAGCAGGCGGCGCACGCGGTCTCCGAGGCCGCGGTGCTTGCACGTCTGGACGCGCGCTTCGGCCCTCTCGGCGAGCGCCTGGCGGGGGCCGCCGCCGAGCTGGAGGACATCGCATCCGAGACCCGCCGCCTCGCCGAGACGATCGACCACGACCCGGCGGCGATCGCGGCGCTGGGGGAGCGCCTGTCGCTGCTCTACAGCCTCGAACGCCGCTACGGGATGGACGTCGACGGGCTGGTGGGGCGCGCCGAGCAGACGGCCGCCGAGGTGGACCGCCTGCGCCACCTGGGCACGGAGCGGGAGCGGCGACGCGCGGCCGGCGAGCGCCTCCTCGCCGAGACGGCGGCGGCGTGTTCCGCCCTGTCGGCGCGCCGCGCCGCGTCCGCCGCCGATCTCGGCCGGGCGATCGAAACCGCGGTTGCCGATCTCGGGCTCCGCGGGACGCGGGTGGAGATCGCCGTCGGACGGAGGATCGCGGCCCCGGACGAGCCCGCCATCGAGCTGGGCGGCGACGCAGTCGCGTTCGACGCGACCGGCGCCGACGTCGTTGTCTTCCTCATCGCGCCGAACCCGGGCGAGCCGGCCCGTCCTCTGGCGAAGATCGCCTCGGGCGGCGAGCTGTCGCGCCTCGCCCTCGCGATCGAGGAGGTGCTGGCGGCCGCCGATTCGACGCCCACGCTCGTGTTCGACGAGATCGACGCCGGGATCGGGGGGCGCAGCGCGGACCCGGTCGCCCGGACGCTGTGGCTCCTGGGGCGCCGGCACCAGGTGCTGTGCGTGACGCACCTGCCCCAGATCGCCGCACATGCCGACGCGCACTTCGGGATCCGGAAGGTAGAGCGCGCCGGCCGGACTGTGACCGAGGTGCGCCGCCTCGCCGACGAGGAGCGCGTCGAGGAGCTGGCCGCGATGATCGGCGGTCCGGCCGGCGGCGCGGCCGCAGTCGCATCGGCGCGGGAGCTGCTGGCGCGGGCTGCCGCGTTCCGGGCCTCCGGGGCGGTCCCGGCACGTCCCCGGCCGTGAGCGGGACGGCGCGCGCGGGACGAACCCGACGCCCACGCCCGATGCCCCCGGGGACCCCGCTCGACCTGGGCGCGGCCGTCGAGGCGTTCCTGCTCCACCTCCAGGTCGAGCGCGGGCTTGCACCGGCAACGCTCGCGGCCTACGGCGCGGACCTGCGGGACTTCGCCGGCAGCCCGGAGGCCCGCGGCGGGTGGGAACGCTCGCCGGACCCGGCCGTGGCGTACCTCGGTCGGCTCGCGAGCACTGCCGGGCCGTCGGGCATTCGACTTCGGGCCACGAGCCGCCGGCGTCGAACGGCGGCGATCCGGGCCTTCTACCGGTTCGCGCTTGCCGAGGACCTGGCCCGGGTTGACGTCGCGGCCCACCTCGACCTGCCCCGGGAGCCGCGGCTGCTGCCGGATCCTCTCCGCCTGGAGGAGGTCGAGCGACTCCTCGAGGCGGCGGGCCCATCCGGACCACCGGACCCCGCGCACGACGCGGGCCGGATCCGGTCCCGGGCGCTGCTCGAGCTGCTCTACGCCTCGGGGCTCCGGGTCAGCGAGGCGACCGGGCTCGACGCCGACGACCTGGACCTCGCCGCCGCGACGGTGCGGGTGATCGGCAAGGGCGACAAGGAGCGGCTCCTCCCGGTCGGCGAGGTCGCGGTCGACTGGCTGCGACGCTACGAGACGGCGGTCCGCCCGGCCCTGCTCGCGCTCCACGCCGTGCCGGCGCATCGCGGCGGTCCGGTCTTCCTGGGGAGCCGCGGGCGCCGGCTGACCCGCCAGCAGGCCTGGGACGTCGTGATCCGCGCCGCCGCCGCCGCGGGTCTTGCGGGGCGGGCGTCGCCACACACGCTCCGCCACTCGTTCGCGACGCACCTCCTCGAGGGCGGGGCCGACCTGCGGATCGTCCAGGAGCTGCTCGGACATGCGAGCATCAGCACCACCCAGATCTACACGCACCTGACCGGCGAGCGGGTCCGGGAGGTGTACGCTCGGGCGCATCCGCGCGCCTGAAGGCCGCGAAGCAGGAGGGAGGACCGGATGGCGCGCTACACCGAGTCGCTGCTCACGGAGGGGGAGCACGTCCTGTACCGGACGCGCCAGCACCCCATCGGCCGGATCGTGGCGTCGAAGTGGGGGATCCTGATGGTGGGGCTCGCCATCGTCGCCCTCCTGGTGATCCTGATCGGCAACGTCGGCGGGACCGGCCGCGACGTCCTTGGCTGGATCACGATCGCCCTGCTGGTGCTCGGCGCGGTGAACATCGCCTGGGTGTACCTGCACTGGTGGGCCGAGGACTACGCCATCACCAACCGGCGGATCCTCAAGGTCGAGGGGCTCTTCAACAAGCGGGCCGCCGACAGCAGCCTCGAGAAGATCAACGACGCGATCCTCGAGCAGAGCATCTTCGGGCGGATGTTCGACTGGGGAGACCTCCGGGTACTGACCGCGGCCAAGGAGGTCGCCGACGACTACCACATGCTCCAGCACGCGCCCACGTTCAAGAAGACGATGCTGCTGGCGAAGCAGGACATCGAGGACGAGCTCGGCCGCCGCATCACGGCGCCGCTTGACGCGCTCAACGCCCACGAGGTCGAGCAGGACCGCCGGGAAGCCGCCGTCGAGGCGTCTGCCCAGGCGGCCGCCGCGCCGCCCATCGCCGCCGCCGCGCCCGCTCCGGCCGCGAAGACCAC
>DAITNC010000038.1:0-15269 GCA_036834865.1 Candidatus Limnocylindrales bacterium
GGAGGATCGTCTCCGGGTCGCGCGGCGGCACCACCTCGATCTCGCTGTAGTCGCGTCCGGACCGGCCGACGCGCACGCCGTCGAGGTCGGCGAGCCACGGCAGCTCGGGATCGCCGGCCACGCCCAGCCGGACGACGCGCTTGCCGCTGGCGCGCTTGACGTCGGCGGTGGCGCCGTTCGCGACGAGGCGCCCGGCGTCGATGATCGCGACCGCGTCGCAGAGCTCCTCGACGGTCTCCATCTGGTGGGTGGAGAAGATCAGGGTCTTGCCGCGCTCGCGCATCTCGAGGAAGGCGGCCTTGAGGAGCGCCACGTTGACCGGGTCCAGGCCGCTGAACGGCTCGTCCATGATCAGGACGTCCGGGTCGTGGAGGACCGCCGCGATGAACTGGATCTTCTGCTGGTTGCCCTTCGAGAGCTCCTCGGCGCGACGATCCGCGTACTCGGGAACCCGGAAGCGCGCCAGCCAGCCCCGGACCTCCGCGGCCGCGGTCCTCCTCGGCACGCCATAGAGGCCGGCGAAGAAGACAAGCTGCTCCAGGACCTGCATCCGCGGGTAGAGGCCGCGCTCCTCGGGCAGGTAGCCGAACGTCCGGCGCGGGAGGTCCGTGGAGGGCCGGCCCTGCCACGTGACGGTGCCGGAATCGGCGCGCAGGATGTCCAGCACGATCCGCATCGTGGTGGTCTTGCCGGCCCCGTTCGCGCCCAGGAAGCCGAAGACCGTGCCCGGCTCCACGCCGAACGTGATCCCGTCGAGGGCCCGGGTCTCGCCGAAGCGCTTCCGGAGGTCGGTGATCTGGAGGCTCATGAGCGTTGCTGCTCCCATGCGGGAGTCGATCTCAACCGCGTATGCGGGCAGGGTAGCCGGGGGTCGTCCGCCGCGACCCGTGCCGACGGGCCCGGGGCCGCGGGCCGGTCGGCACGGACGTATCCGGACGAGCTCAGCATCTTCCGGGCTATTGCGCTAGGCCGGCTCGACCCGGTACGTCGCGTGCTCCGAGCGGCCGGTGACCACCCGGAGGTAGCCGGCCAGCTCCCGGTCGAGTGCCACGTCGCCGGTGTCGACGAGAAAGGGACGGCCCCCCAGCGCGGCGAGCTTCGCCGGGGTGGCCACGACGATGATCGCGTCCCGGCCGCTCCGCGCCAGGATCGCCCGCAGCACATCCGGCCCGATCTGCTGGTTTCCCCGGCCGAAGAGGAAGCCCTGGCCCCCGATCGGCGTGACCACGACGCCTGCGGGGCATCCTTCGACGAGGGCCGCGAGCCGCGCAGCGCCGACGTCGCTGGCCACAAGGCCCGGCCGGCCCGCAGCGTCGAGCTCCACGACGTCCACCCCGACCAGCGTCTTCGCGACGCCGAGCCGCTCGCCGATCGAGCGCAGCGTGGACCCCGGACCCAGCACGTACCGCGTTCCCGCGACGAGGTGTGCGGCCACCTCTGCGCCGATCGCGCGCGCGGCGGCCGCCTCGCTCGCGGGGCTCGGCGCCTTGCGCGCCTGGAGCCACCGGCCCGCCTCCGGGACTGCCAGCTCCCCGAAGAGCCGCGGCGCAAGCTCGCCCCGGCGGTACGCCGCCTCGTCGAGGTCCAGGACCTCGCGCTGGCTCGTGCGGCGTCGCCCGGGTGGGAGGGCGAGGAACGCGGCGGCGAGATCGCCTGCCGCCGCGGGGCTCGTGGCGAAGACGGCGGACTGGATCTTGACCCCGGCCGGGATCCCGAGGACCGCGACCCCCGGCGCGCCGGCGACGCCGCAGATGTCGCGCGCGGTGCCGTCCCCGCCGGCGAACAGGAGCAGGTCGAGCCCGGCCGCGATGAGCTCGCCCGCGAGACGCTGGGTGTCGGCGGCCGTCGTGGAACCCCGGCCGAGGGCTCCGACGACGAGCGGCTCGAAGCCGGCGCGCCGCGCCGCATCGGCGCCCATCTCGCCGGGCGCGGCCAGGAGGGCAGGCACCGGTCGGGCGGCACCCCATCGTGTGCGCAGCGCCTCGAGCGCACCCACAGCCCGGTCGTTTGCATGGGGGATCGCGCCCCGGGACAGCGCTTCCGCGACGATCTCCGCGCCGTCGCTTCCCGCCAGCCCGACCCGGCCGCCGATCCCCGCGATCGGGTTGACCACGAGGGCGGCCCGCGGCCCCGTCATCCCTGCGTGTCCGCGCCCGCCCCGAGGTGCTTGCGCCGGTAGGCCCGCCACGTGATCGCCCAGGCGGCCGGGTCATCCAGCGGCGCGTCGTCGATCCGGTGGATCGTGCTGGCGTGGGGGGCCGATCTCACGTGCTCCGGGTCGGCGTAGGCCTCCGCGGAGACCCGGGCCAGGATCGCGGCGTGCTCGTCGAGGTCGGCTCGCGAGTAGGACTCCGTGGGCTCCAGCGTCATCGGCTCAGGGACGACGAACGGGTGGTGGCTGGTCCAGTAGTGCGTCCCGAAGTCCACGACCCGCTGGCCGATCTCGTCCGTGGTGACCCCGGTCTCGCGGGTCAGCTGCTCCCAGCTGTAGCGGACCTGCTCGATCCGGCGCCGGCCGGCCGCGTAGGGCGCCGAGACGCCGCGGATCTCGAGGACCTTCGCCATCAGGTAGTTGTTGTTCAGCACCGCGGTCTCCGCGACCTCGCGCAGGCCCGCTGCCCCCAGGCTCATGATCCAGGCGTAGGCCCGCACGAGGTTCGGGGCGACCCCGTACCACGGCCGCACCTTGCCGATCGAGTCCGGCCGCTCGTCGTCGAGGACGTAGCGGTCCCCGACGCGCTCGACCGTCGGGCGGGGGAGGAAACGGGCGAGGTCCGCCTTGACGCCACAGGCGCCCGCCCCCGGGCCGCCGCACGCGTGGGGCGTCGAGAACGTCTTGTGCAGGTTGAAGTGGCAGAGGTCGAAGCCGGCGTCGCCGGCCCGGGTGACGCCCAGGATCCCGTTCGCGTTCGCCTGGTCGTAGGACGCGAGCCCGCCGACCTCGTGGACGATCCGGACGTACTCGGCGATCCGCGGGTTGAAGATCCCGGTGTCCTCCGGGTTCGTGATCAGGAGCGCCGCCGTCCGCTCGGAGACCGCGGCCCGCAGCGCGCCGAGGTCCGGGTAGCCGTTCACGTCCGGGTAGAGCGTGATCACCCTGTAGCCGGCGACCTTCGCGCAGGCCGCGTTCGACGGGTGGCTGAAGATCGTGGTGATGATCTCATCGCGGACCGCTCCCTCGCCGCGGGCAGCGTGCCAGGCGCGGATCATGGACACGTTGGTCCAGATGGCGGCGGATCCGGCAGCGGGCTGGAGCGTCATCCGGTCCATCCCCGAGATCTCGGCGAGCATCCGCTCCAGCCGCCACATGATCTCCAGCGTCCCCTGGACCGTGGCGGGGTCCTGGAGCGGGTGGAGGTCCGCGAGCCGCGGGCTGCGGACCAGCTGGTCGTTGACCTTCGGCGAGTACTTCATGGTGCAGGTCCCCTGGCCCACGTCGACGTTGAGGTCGACGCCGAGCGTCTCCTGCGAGAGCCGGTCGTAGTGGCGGACGACGTGGACCTGGCTGAGCTCGGGGAGCGCGGCCGGCCGCTCGCGGCGGATCCCGGCCGGGAGGGCTGCCGCCGGGTTGCCGACGACCGCGCTGATCGCCGCCTCGGTCGCGGGCGGGAGGATTCCCCGGGCGCCGGGAACGGAGAGCTCGAAGATGATCGGCTCGTCCCAGCGCGCCTGGTGGAAACGGCGCGGCGTCGGCTTCTGAGCGATCGGCAGGCCGGACGCGGCGGCGCTCATGCCAGCACCTCCGCCAGCGACGCCGCGAGCCGGTCGATGTCGGCCTGCGCGTGGACCTCCGTCACGCAGACGAGGGCGCTCTGGCCCAGCCACGGCTGCTCGCGCGACAGGTCCGCGCCGAAGAAGATGCCGCGCTCGCGGAGCGCCGTCGAGACCGCCTCGACGGTCCGCCCGGTCGCGGCCAGGTCCACCACGAACTCCTTGACGTGGTGCTGGGCGGCGAACGGGATCCGGACGCCCGGGACCTCGGCGAGCCGCGTCATCGCGTAGCGCGTCCGGGCCATCATCGTCTCGCCCAGCTCGTGCATCCCCTGGGGGCCCATGAGGGCAAGGTAGACGCCCGCCGTGATCCCCCACAGGGACGCGGCCGTGCCCACCCACTCCTTGCCCTCTTCGCGGACCGCGAACGAGGTGCGCTCGTAGGCCACGTCGCCGAAGCCGTACTCGCCGGCGACCGCGGTGGGGGCGATGCCGAACAGGCGCGACGGGTACTCCGCCACGAACCGGGGGTCGTCCCGGGTCGCGATGAAGCCGCCGTGACCGCCGCCGAACTGCTGGTGCATCCCGAGCGGCTGGATGTCGCCGCAGGCGATCTCGGCGCCCCACGCGGCCGGCGGCGCGAGGACGCCGAGCGTCGACGGGTCCACGTCGCCGATCACGAGCGAGCCCGCGGCGTGGGCCAGGCGCACGATCTCGGGCACCTGCGTCTCCACCGCGCCGAGGTAGGTCGGGTTCTCCACGAGAATCGCGGCCACCTGCCCGTCGAGCGTTGCCCGGAGCGCGTCGAGGTTCAGCAGCGAGGTCGCGCGGTCCACGGCAACCTCGTCGACCACGAGGTCCGGCCGGACGTAGTCGAGGATCCGTGAACGCTTGTCGCGGCTCATGGAGGCCGGGACCAGCACGCGCGGACGGCCCGTGATCCGGCCGGCCATCCGGAGCGCCGTGGCAGCGGCCTGGAAGCCGTCGTAGGTCGGGACGTTCACGACGTCCATCTCCAGCAGCTCGCCCATCATCGAGGCGTATTCGAAGAGGGCCTGGAAGCGCCCGTGGTCCTCGTAGGGGGTTCCGGCGTAGGCGGTCAGGAACTCGGCTCGGCCGTTGATCTCGTCGCAGACCGCCGGGACATGGTGCGGGTAGCAGCCGGCCCCGAGGAAGCTCAGGACTTCGCGCGTCGAGGTGTTCTGGTTGAGCAGGCCCTCCACGTGGCGGACCAGCTCCGCTTCCGAGTCGAGGGGCGCCGGAAGGTCCAGCGATCGCCCCAGCCGGAGCGACGCGGGGATCTCCGCGTAGAGGTCGTCAACCGTGGCCGCCCCGATCTCCCGGAGCATGGCTTCCCGAACGGCCGGAACGGTGTTCGGGAGGTACGGGTGGATCCGTTTCTCGCCGTCGTGCATCGTGTGTCAGTCGCTGCCCGTCGTCCCCGTGAAGCGCCAGCTGCCCAGCCGGACGGCCGGTACGAGGACGGCGCCCAGGAAGCCCTTCAGGAGCCGCCGCTCGCTGCTGACGGCCTCCACCGCCGCGAGGGCGTCCAGGTAGGACATCGTGTAGCGGAGGTTCCGCACGGGCCCGACGATCTCGCCGTCCTGGACCAGGAACGTGCCGTCGCGGGTCATGCCGGTGATGACCGCCAGCTTCGGGTGGACCGGGTTGGTGTAGTGGAAGCGCGTGACGAAGAGCCCGCGCTTGATGCCGCGGACCAGCTCGGCGCGCGGGGTCGTCCCGGCCGCCATCTGGGCGTGGAGCGGGAACGGGCCGTATGGGTTTGGGGCGGGCAGGCCATGGCCGGTGGAGCGGCGTCCGGCTCGCGCAGCGGTGGCGCTGTCCCAGACCACGTCCCGGCAGACGCCGCCGTCGACCAGCGTCACGGGCTCCGAGGCGACACCCTCGTAGTCGAACGAGGCAGCCAGGCCGGCCGGGTCGCCCGCGTCGTCACGGATGCTGACGAGGTCGCTCCCGATCCGCCGTCCCGGCTCGTAGAAGGAGCGGCCCTCCTCCACGGCAAGGGCGCTGAAGCCCAGGTAGCCGAGCATGTCCAGGATGTCGGTCACCGCGTACTCGGCGAGCACGACCGGGTAGTCGCCCGGCTCGAGCGCGACGGGGCCGGCGGATCGTCGGGCCGTCTCGGCGGCCTCGCGGCCCAGGGCGCCCGCGTCGATCGTCGAGGCGTCGACAGCGGCCGCCTCCGCGTAGCCCGTGCCGTTCTCCGGGCCCATCGAGACCGTGATGAGCTGGCTGGCGGTCCGCGCCTCGGCCGCCCGGATCCCGCGGGAGTTGGCGATCGCCACCGTCTCGACGGCCGTGGCAAACGAACCGTAGGCGGTCACGCCGGCCGCGTCGGCTGCCGCGATCACGGCCCGGACGCCTTCGGCGCGCAGCTCGGGCGAAAACGCCGCGGTGCGCTCGGCGAACGCCCCGGCGACAAGATGGATCGGGCCCGGCTCCGGCAGGCCGGTCCAGTCGGCCGTCTCCTCGACGAGGTCGCTGATCCGTCCGGCCGTCTCCGCCAGCCGGCGGAGAGCCTCCGGGTCGGTGCGGCCAGTGGTCGCGACCCCGACCCGCTTGCCGCGCACGAAACGGAGGCTCACCCGCACGTTCGTCTCGGCCACGTTCTGGTGGATCTCCGAGTTGGCGAATCGCGTCAGCGCCGCGTCCTCGGCGATGACGAGGACCTCGGCCTCCGTGGCGCCCGCGGCCTCGGCGTGGTGGAGGACGACTTCCGCGATCGCCAGCCGCTCGGCCGGCGTCCCGCCGGCCTGCATCTCGACCGCGCTCACTTCATCACCCCGACCTGGACGTCGCGGAAGCGGGCGCCCGAGCAGGCGTGCCCCACGTGGCCGACCTGCGAGGGCTCGCCCTTGCCGCAGTTCGGCGTCCCGAGCATCACGTAGCTCGACGCGTCCGCGACGGCGTCGCAGCTCCCCCAGAACTCGGGCGTGATGCCGGTGTAGGTCGCGTTGCGGTAGAGCTGGCCCAGCTTGCCGCCCTTGATCTCCCAGGCCAGCTCGGTGGCGAACTGGAAGTTGAGACGCCGGTCGTCGATCGACCAGCTCCGGTTGTGGGCGAGCAGGAGGCCGTCGTCGGTGTCGGCAACGATCTCGTCGAAGCTCATGCCCGGCTTCGGCAGCAGGTTGATGTTCGTCATCCGGATGAGCGGGATCCGGTTCCAGCCGTCGGCCCGCATCGCGCCACCGGACTCGCGGCCGATCCGTGGGGCGGTCTCTCGGCTGCTGAGGTAGCCAGCAAGGCGCCCGGCCTCCACGAGCGGGACGGCCTGCGCCGCGACGCCCTCGTCGTCCCACCCGAACGTGCCCATCCCGCCCGGCGCGGTGGCGTCAGCCACGATGTCGACCAGCTCCGAGCCGTAGCGGAAGCCCGCCCCGAGCTTGTCGGTGGTCAGGAAGCTCGTCCCGGCATAGCTGGCCTCGGTGCCGAAGACGCGGTCCAGCTCGGTTGCATGGCCGCAGCTCTCGTGAATCTGGAGGTAGAGCTGCGACGGGTGGAGGACGATCGTCCTGCGCCCCGGCGGCAGCTTCGGCGCCGAGAGGAGCTGGACCGCCTCCGTCGCGACCCGCTCGGCGTTCGCGGCCAGCCCGAGTGAGCGGACATACTCGTAGCCGGCGCCCTGCCAGCCGCCTCCGGAGTCGGGGAAGCTGCGGCGCTGCAGCTCGTCTCCGTCCACCGCGTTCGCCTCGATGCCCGACCCGACGTGCGTGATCACCTGTTCCGTGTAGCTGCCATCCGTCGCGGCGAACGTCTTCCACTCGCGCTGCGCGCCGTACGTAGAGTCGGTGAACGCGATCCCGCCGACGCGTCGAAGGGCCGCATCCGCCGCGAGCAGGTCGCCGATCTTGTCCTCCAGCGGCACCGCGAACGGGTCCTCCACCACCGCGGTCTCGAACCGGCCGTGGGCGGGCGGCCGGCCGTCGAGCACCACGGGCCGGCGGAGCGCGGTCGCGGACGCACGCGCGATCCGGACGGCCTGGGCGGCAACGCGATCCGCCTCGGTCGTGGTGAGGACGTGGCTGGCCGCGAAGCCCCACGCTCCGTCGACGAGGACGCGGACGCCGAACCCCTCGCTCTCGTGGAAGGAGACGCCCGCCAGGACGCCGCTCTTGACGTCGATCGACTCTTCGAGGCGCCGGACGACCCGCACGTCGGCGTAGGTCGCTCCCCTGCCTCGGGCGGTGTCGAGCGCCCGGTCGGTGATCTCGCGCATGCTGAAACGGTAGCAGGAGTGCCGGGCCCGACGGGGGCCGGCGCGGTGGAACCCACCAGCCGGCCGAGAGGGCCCGTGTCGGCCGGGGCTCGGCGCTGGCCCCCGTTCTCATCGGCCGGCTCCATATCGATCACGCCCACCAACGGAACCTCCGCCGGCAACGCCCGGTGCGGGCGTGGTGACCGCGGCCGTCGCACGCGGCTAGAGTGACGGTGTGGTTGCCGTCGAACCCGCCCCGCCGGCCGATGCTGCCGACCCCGCCCGGCCGCGGGACCCTTCCCGGCCGGCCGAACGGCTGCGCCGAGGGTCGCCCACCCCGCGAGTCCGCGTGCTCGAGTTGCTGGCGGCCGCGGTCGCCGTGGTCGGCGGCGTCGTCGTCCTGCTGACGCACCCGTTCATGGTGGACCTGGAGATCCCGCTCCGGGCGGCCGAGCGCTGGGTCCACGGCGGCGAGCCGTACCTCGCCTCCGCCTTCGCCGCGCCGGAGGGCTACGGTCTCCCGTTCCTCTACCCACCGCCGGTCCTCCCGTTCCTCGCGCCGCTCCTTGCCCTGCCGCGTGTCGTGGTCGACGCCGCCTGGCTCGCCGCCACCCTCGGCGCCGCGATCTTCGTCGTGCGCCGCCTCGGCGTGCCGTGGCGCGCCGTCCCGATCGTCCTCTGCTGGGTGCCGTTCTCGGAGGGCCTCGTGGGCGGCAATGCACAGGTGCTCCTGCTCGCCGCGTTCGTGGCGGTCTTCTTCGACCCACCCGCCGGCCCGTGGCGGCCAGCGCCGCGCGATCCGCGCGATCGGGGCCGGCCGGCGATCGCCGACGGCGTTTTCGCAGCTGTCACGCCGGCGCTCAAGCTCACGCAGCCGCACGCCTGGGCTGCGCTCCTGCGGCGACGGCCGGTGGCCGCGCTCCTGGGTCTGACCGTGATGGTGGCAATCGCGGCCGCCACGTTGCCGCTGGTGGGCGTCGGCGCCTGGCAGGCCTGGATCGCGCAACTCGGCCGGGCCGCGGATCCCGCGTGGGCGCTGCGCGGGTCGTCGCTGGTCCAGTTGCTGCCCGGGATCCTGTCGCCGGTCGCGACGGGGCTCACCGTGCTCCTCGTGCTGGCCGTTCCGACCCGGCGACTCGGCGCCGCAGCCGGCCTGCTGCTGGTGCTGGGTGCGCCATCGCTGCGCTCGTATGGCGTGCTCTTCCTGGTCCCCGCGATGCTCGCCGTGCGCCGCGACTTGGCGCTGGTGGCGGTGATCCTCGTGGGCACCGGCGTGATGGCCGGGATGTGGGCGGGGATCCTGCTTGTGACGCTCGCCTTCGTGGCTGGCGACCGGCTCGATGCGTTCGTCGCCGGCATCACGGAACGGCTGGGGCGGCGGGCGCCGGCGAGCTGAGCCGGGCGCCGAAACGGCCGGAGCCCGCACCCGGAAGCGGCGGCGAGCCGGGTACACTCCGGCGGTGGAGGCACGCGAGCGTGGCGCAAACGGCTGGTTCGTGACCCTGGAAGGTCCCGACGGCAGCGGCAAGTCCGTCCAGGCGGAACGGCTTCGCGCGGCCGCCGCCGCGGCCGGCCAGGACGTCGTGCTGGTCCGGGAGCCCGGCGGGACGGCCGGCGGCGAGCGGGTCAGGGCGATCCTCATGGACGCGGGGCCCGTCGGGATCCGGCTGACCCAGCGGACGGACGCGCTCCTCTTCAATGCCGCCCGCGCGCAGCTCGTGGACGAGGTGATCCGACCGGCTCTGCGCCGGGGGTCCCTGGTGATCTCCGATCGATACGCGGACTCGACGCTCGCCTACCAGGGCGGCGGGGGAGAGCTGCCGCTCGACGAGCTCCGTTCGGTCGTGAGGTTCGCCACCGGCGGCCTGCGACCCGACCGGACGATCCTTCTCGACGTCCCGGTCGAGGTCGGGCTGGCCCGCAAGACTTCCGCCGAGACCACCCGGTTCGAGGCGCACTTCGACCGCGCCTTTCACGAGCGCGTGCGCGCCGCGTTCCTCTCGTTCGCGGTCGCCGAGCCGGAGCGCTGGGTGGTGGTGGACGCCACCGCGCCCACCGACGACGTGTTCGCCGCCGTCTGGGGCGTGCTCGCCGGGATCCCGGACCTGGGGCCGCGGCTCGCGGGGTAGCCGGCCTCAGCTCGAAGCGGGAGCGCTCGCCACCGCGCCGCGCCCGCCCGCTCGCGCCAGCTCCAGCGCATCGAGGGCGCCCGCGAGCACCTCGTCGGCGTTGCCGCCGTCCAGCGGGAATCGTGCGACGCCTGCGGAGACGGAGACGGACCCGCCAGCGACGGTCGGCAGCGCCTCGATTGCGCGGATCACGCGGTCGGCGACCGCCAGCCCGCCGGTCCCCGGCGCGATCACGACGAACTCGTCGCCGCCGATCCGGGCCACGGTGTCCACCAGCCGAACCTGCTCCGCGAGCACGGCGGCGACCGCCCGCAGGACGTCGTCGCCGCCCGCGCGCCCGATCTCGTCGTTCGTCGCCCGGAAGGCGTCGACGTCGAAGACCGCGACCGCCACCTCGCTCTGCTGCCGGGCCGCCCGGGCCAGCTCGAGCTCCAGGACCCTGTCGAACGTGCGGCGGTTCGCGAGGCCGGTCAGCGGGTCGACGTGGGCGAGGCGCTCCATCCACTCCGCGCGCTCGGCCATGCCAGAGGCGAGGTGCGACCGGTCGATCTCGAGCGCGGCAAGGTCGGCCAGCGCGTCGGAAAGGCCGGGCGCCCCGGCCGCTCCGGGCTTCTCCCCGTTCCAGCCCACCGCGAGCACGCCGACGACGCGCTCGATCCCGCCTCGCCCCACCACGAGCGGCACGGCGCGGAGCCGGGTCAGGCCCAGCCGCTGGGTCAGCGTGCCCGCGGCCGGGTCTCCCGGCGTGCCGGTGGCTGCGGCCGTGGCCTCCACGGCCCGCTGCTCGCCCGCCGCGAGCGCCAGGGGATCATCCGGGCGGGCTTCGGCCGACTCGATGGTCGCGATGTCGGCGTCTGCCAGGCCGCGGCTCCGCAGCACGTGGCGTCGCGCAGCGCCTTCCGCCGGGGCAACGATCACCGCGATGGCCGCGCCGAGGTCGTCGGCAACGTGGCGAAGGAGCTCGTCGAGCGCCGCGTCCGGGCTCCCGCCGCGGGCGATCGCCCGGACCACGGCGGCCAGGGACCCGGCTGCGCCGGTCGGATCGAGGTCTGACACGAGGCCTCCACGTCTGGTCGGGCGGCGGCCGGTGGTCGCCCGGGTCCGCATGGCTGGGATCATACGCGCCGTCCACGCCGCGGGAAACGGCCGTCGTCGAGGAGCGGGCCCGACCGGCCCGTCGCCACGAGTGGAGCCGCCTTCTATACTCCGCCGCGTGAAGCTCCTCGTCGCGATCGTCCACACGGAGGATGCCGGTCACCTGGTCGACGGGCTCCTGCAGCGCGAGTTCCGGGCGACCCGCCTGCACAGCTCGGGCGGGTTCCTCAAGCAGTCGAATGCGACCGTCATCCTGGGCGTGGAGGACGACCAGGTCGAGGCTGCGCTCGCGGTCATCCGCGAGAATTGCCACTCGCGGACGCAGCTGGTCAACCCGATGCCGCCGATCATGGAGCCGGGCGAGTTCTTCCTCCCGTATCCGCTGGAGGTCGAGGTCGGCGGCGCCACGGTCTTCCTCCTTCCGGTGGAGCGCTTCGAACGGATCTGACGGCCGTCATGCCCGACCTTCCAGGCTGGCTCGCGCGGCTCGAGCCGGACGTCCGGCTCGTCCGGCCCGTCCGGCCCGTCCACCAGCCGGCCGCACCCGGCGCGGCGAGGGCCGCATGAGTCCCGCGCGCCCGGACCTGGTGGAGTGCTGGATCTACCGGCTTCCGGAGCCGGGCCGCGTCGAGTTCCTGCTGATCCGCCGCTCCGCGAGCCGCATCTTCCCGGGCCTCTGGCAATGCGTCACGGGCGGCCTGGAAGCCGGCGAGCGCGTCCCGGCCGCGGCCCTCCGGGAGGTCCTCGAGGAAGTCGGCTTCGGGCCCGCGGAGATCGAAGCGTTCTACGACCTGGACCAGGTCAGCCAGTTCTACGACGAGGGGCCGGACGCGCTCGTGAGCGGCGCGATCTTCGCGGTCCGGGTCCGGGCCGACGCGACCCCGCGGCTTTCCCACGAGCACGACGACGCGCGCTGGGTGGCGGCCGCGGACGCGATCCGCATGGTCACGTGGCCCTCCTACCGCGGATCAATCGAACGAATCCTCGGCTCGCTCCTGGGTCCGGAGACGGCGCCCTGGTTCGAGCTGACCCGCGACGGGCGCCGGGTCGCGCGCCCGCCACGCGCGGACTGACCAGCGGCACCGGGGCTCGGCTCGCCTGGCGCGGCCGACCCGCGGATCCTCTCAAATGCTCGTCTGGCGAGCCGTATGCTGGGTCCGCCGACCCGCCGGCACCGGCGCGGACCCTGAGGCCGTCCGCGATCCTGTCACGGGCTCGCCCGGCGCGACATCTGATCGTGTGTGGCCGGCGCGCCGGGCCCCCGGGCCGCACCGACCGCCGACCGGACGCGCCGGCGCGAGGACCGAGCTGCCGTACGGTTCGCGACACGAGCATCTGATAGGAACGAGAGCGCCAGGAGCGGGCCGGACGGGCGCCTCAACCAGCCGGGCACTGTCCGACCGTCCGACGGGAACGCCGCGCGCAGGACTCCGGCGTGCTCGCTCAGCCGACGGCGATTCGTCGGACTCTCGGCGACCGCGACCCATGTGCCCACGGTGGCCGGCTCCCACCCGAGGTCGCGCCCGATCACCGGCGCGAGCCGCCGATAGCGGTCGACCGTCCCGATCAGCCGCTGCACGTCGACGATCTCCGTCTTCAGCTCGACGACGAGCAGGGATCGGGTCGAGGCATGCCAGGCGACGAGGTCGACCACGCCTCGCTCGCCCCAGACCGAGAACGAGCGCTCGGGGACCACCTGCCAGCCGGCAGTCATCAACCTGTCGACGACGACCTCATGCATGGCCGAGTGGCCCGCGTTCAGGAGACGGTCCAGCTCCGTG
Organism: Candidatus Limnocylindrales bacterium; assembly: GCA_036834865.1. Taxonomy (GTDB): domain Bacteria; phylum Chloroflexota; class Limnocylindria; order Limnocylindrales; family CSP1-4; genus CTSoil-043. The sequence continues at coordinate 12,933 of DAITNC010000038.1, forward strand.
CCCTCCCAACGCAGGAGGATGTCGATGTCGGCGCGCAGTGCAGTGGCGAGCGCGAGGAGCTGCTCGACCCGAATGCGAGCGAGGTCGCCCCGCTCGATGCGCGCCACGACAGCGCGGGACACGCCCGCCCGGGCTGCGACCCGCTGCTGCGTGAGGTTGCCCCGGATCCGGATCGCGCGGAGGCCCCGGCCGGTGCGCGAGCTGTTCACGCCCGGCAGGGTACGGGCTCGCGCTTGGCCCGGGCTTACCAGGGCGGCACTGCCTCGCGTCGGGATGGTGTCCGCTCGGCGACTCGCCGGCGGGCCCGGGGCTCGGGCGAGGTAGAATGCCGCGCAACCCGCCCGCTTCGTCCCGTCCCAGGAGGCCGGAGTTGCTCGACCAGGACCTCTCGATCTCCCCGGCCTCGCGGCGCGCCTTCCGCTCGAAGGTGGACGCCATCCGGCCGACCTACGGGTTCGAGGACGTCTCGCTGGCGCCGGGCACGGAGACGGTCGAGCCCGCCGACGTGGACCTCGCCCAGGACTTCTGCGGGATCGAGCTCCCGATTCCCGTGCTCGCGGCCGCGATGGACGCCGTCGTCGACGCGCGGAGCGCGGGCGTGCTCTCCGGCCTCGGCGGGCTCGCGTTCCTCAACCTCGAAGGCGTCCAGGCCCGGTACGAGGACCCCGGGCCGATCCTCGAACGGATCGCGACGGCCGGCGACGACGAGATCCAGGCAGTGCTCGCCGACGCGTATGCGGCACCGATCCGCGACGAGCTGATCGCCCGCCGGATCGCGGAGATCCACGCCGCCGGGTCGAAGGCGGCCGTCTCCGCCACCCCGGGCGCCGCCCGCCGGTTCGGGCAGGCGTGCGCCGGGAGTGGAGCGGACCTCTTCCTGGTCCAGAGCCAGGTGAGCAGCGCGCGCCACCTTGCATCCGGGTACGAGCCGCTCAGCCTCGCCGAGTTCACCGGCCTCATGCCGATCCCCGTGGCGGTCGGGAACACGACGAACGCGGATGCCGCCTTCGCGCTGATGGAGCAGGGCGCCGCGGCCGTGTTCGTCGGGGTCGGGCCCGGCGCCGCGTGCACGACGCGGGAGGTGCTGGGCATCGGCGTCCCGCAGGTGACGGCGGTGAGCGACGTGGCTGCCGCCCGTGACGCCTACTTCGCCGAGACCGGCCGCTGGGTCCCGGTCGTCGCCGACGGCGGGATGAAGCGGGGCGGCGACATTGCCAAGGCGATCGCTGCCGGCGCAGACGCCGTGATGCTCGGCTCCCCGCTGGCCCGGGCGCAGGAGGCACCGGGTCGCGGCACGAACTGGGGGATGGCCGCCCCGTCGCCGGTCCTTCCACGGGGGACGCGGATCAAGGTCGGGACGACCGGGCCGATGAAGCAGATCCTGTTCGGCCCGTCGCACGTGACCGACGGGACGCAGAACCTCATGGGCGCGCTCCGCCAGTCGATGGCCGCGCTCGGCGCCCGCACCCTGCGCGAGATGCAGCAGGTCGAGATCGTGTACGCGCCGTCGGTGGCCACCGAGGGGAAGTCCTGGCAGCTGCGCGGCAGGTAGGGCCGCCCGACGCCGTGCCCGGCGATTCGTACGGCGAGCAGCTGGTTGGCTGGGAGAAGGCCGTCGCGATCGAGACGCGGGGCCGGGTCAGCGGGCGGACCGTCGTCGCGACCGTGGGGTTCATCGAGGAGCCGGACGGCTCGCTCCTCGTGGCCGCGGGCGACCCGGGCGCGCACTGGGCGGCAAACCTGCGCGCCGAGCCGCGCTGCGTGGCACGGATCGGCACCCGCCGATCGGACTGCATCGCGGACGAGCTCGAGGGTGCCGCGAAGGCACGGGCCGTCACGGAGCTGATCCTGAAGTACGGCACACCGTCCGAGCGACTTGGGGCGGGTCCCGCCTTCCGGCTGCGGCCGATCCTCTAGGCGCCCCACCCGCGCCGGTGCCGGCGCCGCACCCCGATCCCCGCACCCGGCATCGGCGCCCCCCGTACACTTCGGGCCACGGCCCTGATCGCGACGGGCGCTGGGCGAGGAGGAGTCGGCGGTTGAGCGAGGCGGAGGAGCGGCAGGCGGATCGGACGCGCGCGCAGGACGACGGCGCGCGGCTCGGTGACGATGCGCCGCCCCCCGACGACCACGAGCAGGCCACGCGGCGGCGCGGCAAGACCGTCCACGGCGAGCTGGCCAACGCCGGCCACCGCGTCCTCGCCCCGGACGACGCCGAGGTGGAGGCGTACCTGGAAGTGGCCCTGGACGCCGGCGCGCCGCAGCGCCCCGACGTCGACCGCCCCGGCGGCGCCGTTCCCCGCGGCGAGGGCAGCGGGGGCGAGCCGGACACCGTCG
>DAITNC010000039.1:0-14988 GCA_036834865.1 Candidatus Limnocylindrales bacterium
CTGATGGTCGGACTCGCCCTGGCGGGCGTCAGCGTCCCGATCCTGTTGCTCCTCAATGTCGGGATCAGCCTCACGAGCGTCACGCTCATGCCGGCCGAGGGATCGATGGTTCCCCGGGTCGTGCCGACCGACCATCTCGAGATGGCTTTGGGCATCTTCAACCTGACCTTCCAGGCGTCGTTCGCGGTTGGGTTTGCCTTTGCGGGTCCGCTCCTTGTCGTCGTCTTCGGGCCGTCGGTCGTCCTGGGGGTCGTCGCGGCCCTGTACGTTGCCGCGACCGTCGTGTGCATCGGCTTGCCGCCCGCCCCGCCCGAGGTGAGACCTGCGGACCACCTGCGGCGTTCCGATGCGATCCAGCCCATCCGCGAGCTTCTTGACGGGTTCCGCGCCATCAGCGGGAACCTCGAGATCGAGCGTCCGATCATCGTGCAGGCCGCAGCGGCGGCTGTGGCGGGCGTCCTCGGCGTGCTCGGTCCGGCGCTGGCAATCACGATCGGCCTCGAGCCCAGCCACTTCGCCGTCGTCGTTCTTCCCCTTGGCGTCGGGGTCGTCGTCGGCGTCCTGGGGCTGCGCCGGCTGAGGCGCATCTCGCACCGACGGATCGCGGAGGTCGGGCTCATGGCGTTCGGTGCACTCGCCTTCGCACTGGCCATCATGGCGGCGGTCGGGAGCGTCCTGGGCGAGTTCGCTACCTCGGTCCTGCCCTTCGTGATCGGTGCCGCTTTCGCAGCCGGCGCCGCGTACGGGATGACCGCGGTGTCGGCGCAGACCGCGCTCCTCGAAGCGATGCCGTCCGACGCTCGTGGACGCGTCTTCGGCGTCCTCGCTTCGATCGTGAGTGCCGTGGCCCTGGTGACGTCCGTGGTCGCCGGACCCGTTGCCGACCATGTCTCGGCACCGGTTGTCGTCGCCGCGGTGGGCCTTGCGGTCGCGGCGGTCGCAGCCTGGCTGACACGCCGCTCCGGCCCGCGCGCGACCGTCAGCGAGTCGACCTCGTGACTCGGCTCCAGTCGCGATGGCTCAGGCCTGGCGTGTGCGGGCCCGGGGAGGCCCGACCCGCATCCGCGTCGAGGGAAGCGCGATCTCCGCCGCGCTCAGCGCGCCTCGACCGATCCGACGGGCGTCCACCCAGGCGGCGAGATCACGAGCGACGGCAATTTCGTGACCGCGATGAGGACTCAGGACCGCGACGGTCGTGGGCAAGCCCGTCAGGCTGACCGCACGCGGAATCCCGAGCGCCTTTCCCGCACGAACCGGACCACCGCGCCAGCGTCAGATATGACGGCGCAATTCCTCTCGCCCCGACCAATGCATGCCGTAGTCGCCGGCGAGAGTTGACGCTCGCGCCGTCCCTTTCGTGCGAGGGCGAGCTGAGCGACAAGCCGCTCGCGTTCCGACGAGACCGACACGGCGTAGGTGGCGGGCGAAGGCGCACGCGAGATCAGGCCGGCCCCCTCGAACGCGGGTGCGGGCGGCATCGAAGGGGGCGCGCAGGTAGACCGGGGCGAGATGGACATGGCCGTCGGCCTGCGCGCCAAGCGCTCCACCCCGGTAACCTCGCTGCTCGCTCCGTCGATCACCCGAAGGCTCATCGGCCGGTTTGCCAAGCGGCTCGCAGTCGATACCGCGATGTCGCACCGCCTGGAACGGCTCACCGACCGCGAACGCGAGGTCGCGGCGGCAGTCGCGCGGGGATCGAGCAACCCGGAGATCTGCGAGGAGCTCTTCATTGGAGCCGCCATGGTGAAATCGCATGTGTCGAGCATCCTCACCAAGCTTGGCTTGCGGGATCGTGCCCAGATCGTGGTCTTCGCCTATGAGAGCGGGCTCGTCGAGGTCGGCGACCGCGACATCGGTTGCTGACAGCCTTTCTGGCTCGACGTCGAGGACGCGCCCATTCGAGGTCTCCTCGCGGACAGCGGGACCCCCTCCAGCGTTCGCCTCGCCCTTGTCGGTCTGCTCGGCTCATCAGGTTCGGCCGGTCGCTCTTCCTATACTTGGCCGCATGCTTCGTCCTGACCCAGCAGCAGCGGGTGGAGGGGACGCTGCCTGGACGGACGCGACCCTCCTCGCGCGCGTGGCGGCCCGAGATGAGCGGGCTCTCGAGGGGCTTTCCGGCCGGTTCGGCGCAACGATGCATGCCGTGGCATTCCGCGTGACGCGGGCCGAGCACCTGGCCGAGGAGGTCGTGCAGGACGCACTCATGGCGGTGTGGCGAGAGCCCGCCAGGTTCGACCCCGCCCGTGGGAGCCTTGGTCCGTGGCTCCTGACCCTGACCCGCTACAAGGCAATCGACGCCGTCCGGCGCGAGGCCGTGGTGCGGCGGCACACGGCCGACGTCGACCTGGAGCTGCGCCAGGCCCCCGACGATGTCCACGATGAGGCGTGGCTCGGGATCCGCAGGCAGCGGCTGGGCGAGGCGATCGCACGCCTTCCGGACGACCAGCGGCGGGCACTCGAGCTCGCGTTCCTCGGCGGGCTCACCCACGTGGAGGTGGCGGAGCGCGAGGGGATTCCGCTCGGCACCGCCAAGACGCGGATCCGAACGGCGCTCCTCACGTTGCGTCACGATCTGGCCCCGACGATCGGGCCGGAGGGTCCGCCCCCGCCGGCGGCGTCCGGCGCTCGCGAAGCGCCCGCCGTGTCCGATCGGTCGGCCGGTTTCGGCGCCGGGTCAATCCGTCGGGCTCGCACGACCGAACCGCAAGCAGACCGTGACCGCTGGCGCGCGGTGCCGGAGGATCCCCCGCATGGAGGAATGACCGATGCCTGAGTCGAGCCCTCGGCGCCCGGGCGGAACACCTCGGCCGACACCGTCGACTGATGGCATCGCCACGCCCGAGCTCATCGCCTCGTTGCTCGCCGACGGCGATGACGACCTTGCCGCATGGGCGATCGGCCAGGCGCTCGAGGAGCGCCCGCGGGCTGTGGTGTTCGACCGCCTCGTGCGGTCCGCAATGGAGCTCGTCGGTTCGCGCTGGGCGGCGGGCCAGTGGACGATCTCGCAGGAGCACCTCGCGTCAGTCGCGCTGATGGGCGCCCTGGCGCGGATTCGTCCAGGTGATCCCGCCGAGACCCGGATCGGCCCGGTGGCGGTGCTCGTCGCACCCGAAGGGGAGCAGCACGTCGCTGGCCTCGCCTGCCTGGCCCAGATTCTCGAGGAGCGTGGCTGGCGGGTCGAGAACCTGGGCGCAAACGTCCCCGCGGATGACCTGCGGACGTTCGTGAATTCCCGTACCGTCGATCTGATCGCTCTGTCGATCGGCACCCGCGAGCGCCTTCCCGCCCTCGAGAGGGCGATCGACGCCCTCCGAGGCAGCGAGCCGGCGGGCTCGCACCTGCCGATCATGGTCGGCGGGCTTGGGACCCTCGGGATCGAGTCCGAGATCGCCGGTGCGGACCTGGTGAGCTCGGTGCTGGCTGACGCGGAGCCGTTCGTGGGGTCGGTCGAGGGCTCGTTGGGGTCGCGCGCCGGAGGTTGAGCCGCACCGCCGGGGCCTCGACCGAGGTTGCCGCGGCGCTGCGTCTGTGGTGGGCGGGCCCAGGATCATCCGGGTCGGGCTGATCACCTTGTCCACGCCGAGGTGCTTGAAGAGCGGCTCGTTCCTCGGGTTGTGACCATGGCAGGCCCAGCCGGAGCATGGTCCGTGACGCTCAGAGGACGGAGCCTACGTTGTCGACGCTGGACGAGGGGTTGTCACTTCGAGCGCCAGGCGGTCGAGCCGCTACCCAGCCCCCTGCCCCGGTGACCTCGATCTCGAGCGGCAATCTATCCGGGACATCAAGGTCGGTTCTGCGGCTTGTCTGTCCTCACTCCTGTGACTGCCCATTGCCCTTCAACGACGCCCGCACGAGAAAGTCGAACATCCACTGCAGGGTGTCGTACCGAAGCCGCATTGACTGGCCGTCCCGGAGCACCTGGGACGTCGGGCCCAGCCGGACGGCGACGTCCGTGTATGCGATCGCGGCCTCACGCACCATGGCTGCGAGTGCCAGACGGTCGCGGGCGTCGAACGCGCGGAGGAGAGATTCCCGCGCAGCCCCGGTTTCCCCGAGCGCGCGTTCGACCCGCTGGCGCTCCTCAGCAGTCGGTCCGTCGCTCACCTGACGACAATAGCAGTTGCCATCAAGGGAACGGCCCACGATCGCACGGTAGTGGAGCTACTTCTCGACGTAGACCGTCATCTGGGGATGACGCTGTACCTTTCCTCCAGTCAGGCGGTCTTCGCCCCCGCCGCGTCAAGCGCCATTGCCCGCTGGAGCGCAGCGGCCCGCATGTCGGCCGCGATCTCGACCGGACCGCCAAGGGCCTGTGCGCTGAGCGCTGCCTGCGCGGCTTCCTCGATGACCCCGCCGATGAGGACGGCCAGGTCAGGGGTTCGGTGGAAGACGAGCACGCCGTGGTTCGCGAGCAGCACGGCCGGCGCGCCCGGTCGAACCGCTGCGCGGATGTTGGCGACCGCCTGCTCGGAGCCCCGCGGCGCGTATGCCGCGACCGCAACGCCGTCGGCAAGCCCGAACATCGCGAGCGCCTCGATCCAGCAGGCGATGGGTCGGTTGGCGACGGCAAACGCCGTCGCGTGTGGCGAATGCGTGTGGACCACGCACCCGACATCGGCACGATCCCGGTACATCGCCGTGTGCATCGCCACGACGGCGGCCTGGATCGGGGGGAGGGTGCCCTCCAGCAGCGTTCCGTCCAACGCGACGCGGACGATGCCGTCCGCCCTCAGCCCCTTCAGCGACGAGGCGGACGTGTAGTACATCTCCTCGGCGCCCGGGACCCGGAGGCTGACGTTGCCGTGCCCGTTTGCCGAGATGGCCCCGCCCGCGACCACCCTGGCGGCGGCGTCGAGGACCTGGTCGACGAAATCCTTGTTCACCTGTTGTCCCCCCACCCGTCTCGAACTGGTCGCGGTTCGCGTGCAGCCAGTCGCGCTGCACCTACATGGGCATCGGGCTGAGGAGCTGGAAGTAGTTGTTGTCGGGATCGGCGAACGTGGCGATCCATGCTCCAGCCGCATCCCCGAACTGGTACGGCTCCCGGATGACCGTGGCACCGGCAGCCTTGAACCGCTCGAAGTCGCCCTTGACGTCGGACGTCTCGATGTTCCAGATCAACCGTCCCGGCTCGGTGTTGCTGCCCGTGACCTGGTCATGTGCGCCGACGGTGAGGAAGCCCGTGCCGAGCTGCCAACCGCTGTAGGCGCCTTCATTCCAGCCAGGCGTGCCGAAGAGCCTGGTGTAGTAGTCCTTCAGGCGCTGCGGATCCGCCGACCCGATCAGGATGCTGTTCAGGTTCACGCTGTCTCCCCCTTGATGCTCCCCCGCCCGGCTGGGACGCCGACCCGACGCAGGACGGCGATTGTCGGCGAGGCCCGGATTGGCGTCAAGACACCGGTGCTACCACGTCGACGCCGGCGTCAACCTCCGCTCTCGAAGAGCAGGGTGTCGAGGCCGCGCGTCAGCCCGATGCGCCCGAGGACCAGCCGGACCGCGAGGATCGTTCCGGACACGTAGGGCATGGCCGAGAGGCCGGCGTCGTGACGGATCGTCAGCCGTCCGTCGGGCAGGCCGAAGATGACCTCGGTGGAGACGGAGTAGCTGGGGAGCCGCACGGAGTGCACCTGGACGCTCTCGGCGCGTCCGGCTTCGTCGCGCTGGAGTAGTCGATGATCTCCGCCTGCGGGAGGTGGCGAGCCACGAGCATCACCGCCGCCTGCGCCATCGCCGCCGTGAGCGAGAAGTACGCCCTGCCGAGGTCCGTGCCGGCGGCCGATCGTGCAACCGCGGAACGTAGGACCAGGCCGTCGGCCTCGAGGACCCCCGCGACCAGCGCCCGGCCCGCCCAGCCGGTGGCACCGGCGACGCAGACATTGATCATGCCCGGCGCCCGGCCCCCTACGCCTCGGCGATCACCCCGATCGAGATCCGGAAGCCGGCGCGGCGCTGCAGCGGGGGCATCAGCGTTCCCTGGCCGACCGGCGCGTCGCCGGGGAACACGCGGACCCACTCCTCGTTGAAGACGTCGAACTCCGCAGGGTCGCGCAACGACCAGTTCGCCCAGACAACCTTCTCCAGCGAGCTCCCCGCACCCTGGAGCTTGGCCTCGAGGTTGCGCAGGCACTGGCGCGCCTGTTCCCTGATCGCTCCGCTGACGACCTGACCGGTATCGGGATCGACCGGCCCCACCGACGAGACATAGACCATGCCTCCGGCCGCGACCGCCCGACCGTGACCGACGGTGGGTCCGACTGTGGCGGACGTCTGGGGCGTCTCTCCGGCGGTGAACCTCCCCTTCCCCCGGTGGACTGCGCCTGGTCGCGTGGGGTCCTCGGCGGGGATTCCGAACTCGCCGGGCGGCAGCTCGACGCCGTTTGCCTTGAATCTCCCCATGAACGTCGGCCGGGTCCCGGTCGGCTTGAGCTGCCCCTCGATCTTGCCGTCCCGAACGCCGGTCTGTTCGAAGGCGAAGATGTCCTGGGTAAGGATCTGGTCGTCCTCGATTCCGTAGACCTCGGTGATGTTGACGACCTTGCGGGAACCGTCCTTGAGGCGGGCGGTGTGGACGATCACGTCGACGGCGGAGGTGATCTGCTCGCGGATCGCCCGCAGCGGCAGCTCATAGCCGGTCATGAGGACCATCGTCTCGAGTCGGCGAAGCATGTCTATCGGGCTGTTGGCGTGCCCGGTGGAGAGCGAGCCGTCCTGGCCCGTCGTCATGGCCTGGAGCATGTCCAGGGCCTCGCCTGCGCGGCACTCTCCCACGATGATCCGGTCGGGCCGCATGTGCAGGGCGTTGCGCAACAGGTCGCGGATCGTGATCTCGCCTTTGCCGTCGAGGTTCGACGGGCGCGACTCGAGCGTCACGACGTGCGGCTGGCGGAGCTGCAGCTCGGCGGCATCCTCGATCGTGATGATCCGCTCGTCCGCGGGGATGAACGAGGAGAGGACGTTGAGCGTCGTCGTCTTGCCGGAGCCGGTGCCGCCGGAGACGAAGAGGTTGAGCCGGGCCTCGATGCAGGCCTTGAGGAAGTCGAACATCTCGGCCGTTGCCGTGCCGAAGCCGACGAGGTCGTCAACGGTGAACGGCCTGGCAGCGAACTTGCGGACCGTGATCACGGGTCCAACGAGCGAAAGCGGATGGATGATCGCATTGACGCGCGAGCCGTCGGGCAGGCGCGCGTCGACCCGTGGGCTCGACTCGTCGATCCGCCGCCCCATCGGCGTGATGATCCGGTCGATGATCCGCATCACGTGCTCGTCGCTCAGGAAGACGCTCTCGACCCGCTGGATCTTCCCGCCCCGCTCGATATAGATGTGGCCCGGGCCATTGACCATGACCTCGGTGACCGTCTCGTCACGCAGAAACGGCTCCAGCGGCCCGAAGCCCGTGAGGTCGTCGGCCGCCTCCTCGACCAGGCGAAGGCGCTCCTCCCGCGTCACGCTGAACCCGTTCACGTCGATGACCCGATCGACGATCCCCGCGACCTTGCCGCGGGCATCCGCAGCGCCGGAGACCTCGCCCAGGCTGTCGAAGGCCCGGATGACCTCGTCGTGGAGGCGAGCCCTGACCTGGCGCAGCAATTCCCCACGGCCTGCGGGCGGAGCGGATCTCGGCGGTGCGCCAGGCCCCGCGGGCGGTGCGCCAGGCCCCGCGGGCGGCAGGCCAGGCCCGACGGGTACCAGCGTGCCGGAATCCGGGATGCCGACTCCGCGTTGCGCTCGCTCAACCCGCTGGAGCAGCGACATGACCTCTACCTCCCCCGGGTCTGGCTCGTGACTCCAGATGGGTGCGATCCAGGCTTGCGTGGAGAAACGGTGCCCACGCTCGATGAGTTCTCCGAGATAGTACCTCTGCCCGGCCGAAAAGGACCCCTGAAGTACCAGAGTCAGGTGCGTCTGAGCAACCCCAATACGCCGGCCGCGGTGAGCGGCGCCGGGCGCAGCTTCGGGCCATTGGGCCCGGGGGACCAGCGACGATGGACTCAGTGCAGGTCGGCGCATCGCCGTGATCCTGAACGCCATGGCAGTCCAGGGATTGGGGCGGACACCGGCGGTGCACTCACCTCGACGGCCGACGGGCGTCGTCCTGGCCGCCTGGACGGTCATCCTCGCGTTGTCCCTGATGCCGACCGTCGTCGCGCAGGAGGTCCTTGGCGAGCCGGTGTCCGCGGACCTGCGGGCCGGCAGCTCCGTCGCCGTGATCCTGGCCGGCCTCCTGTCGACCCTGGCCTGGAAGCCGCTACGGACGCTGCGCCCCCTCCTCGGGCTCTTCCTCGTGCTGGTCGCGGCGCAGTGGGCCGTCTACACGCAGCTTGGCCGCCTGCCGATCTTCCTGGGCTGGCTGCGGGACCGATCGTTCAGCGTCTACATGCCCGCCGAGCTGGTGTTGAACCTGATCGTGACGCTGGCAGTCGTGGCAGCGCTGGTCGGCCTGAAGCGGGATCGCCGGGCCTTCTACCTCTCACGGGGCGATCCGTCGGCCCCGGCCGAACCGATCCGCTGGCTGGGCGTGAAGCCGGGCGCCAGGTGGAGCAAGACCGGGCGCGACCTGTCCATCGTCATCAGCCTCGGCACGCTGGCCTTCCTGGCGATCGCAGGGCGGACGTCCATCGACATCGCCGGCGCGGTCCTGCCGTTCCTGCCCGCCGTCCTGCTCGCCGCTGCCCTGAACGCCTTCAACGAGGAGATGACCTACAAGGCGTCGTTGCTGTCGGTGCTGCTGGAGCCCGTCGGTTCGCGCCAGGCGCTGCGGATGGTCGCGGCCTACTTCGGGATTGCCCACTTCTACGGCGTTCCGTACGGTCTCGTGGGCGTGGTGCTGGCCTGGTTCCTCGGCTGGATCCTGGCGAAGTCGATGCTGGAGACGCGCGGCCTCACGTGGGCCTGGTTCATCCATTTCGTGCAGGACGTGCTGATCTTCGGGTTCATGGCGACCGGCGCGATCACCCCGGGAGGTGGCTGAGCGCCACGACGGCGACCCGCGAGCGTGTCGCTGCCCAGCGTGCGCGGCCGCCCGTCCCGGGAGGACAATCCCGGTGACCCCGGACACTTCGAGCGCCCAGCGCGTCAACTCGGTGGGCAACCTGGTCGATCGACGACGTCGTCGGGGTGTCTGCCACGCCGGAGGACCGACCATGAGCCACCTGCCCGCACCCGGACGCTACGACGCGATGACCTATCGCTTCTGCGGGCGGAGCGGCCTGCGCCTGCCGCTGCTCTCCCTGGGGTTGTGGCACAACTTCGGCGACCACACCCGCCTGGCGACCCAGCGCGAGATCGTCTTCACGGCGTTCGACCTCGGGATCACCCACTTCGACCTTGCGAACAACTACGGCCCGCCCTACGGCAGCGCCGAGCTCAACTTCGGGCGCATCCTCCGCGAGGACCTGGCGGCGCACCGTGACGAGCTGATCATCTCCAGCAAGGCCGGCTGGGACATGTGGCCGGGGCCGTACGGCCAGGGCGGCGGGTCGCGCAAGTACGTGCTGGCGAGCCTGGACCAGAGCCTTCGCCGCGTCGGCGTCGACTATTTCGACATCTTCTACTCGCACCGCTTCGACCTCGACACGCCGCTCGAGGAGACGATGGGGGCGCTCGCCACGGCGGTCCGCCAGGGCAAGGCCCTCTACGTGGGAATCTCCTCGTACTCGGCGGCAAAGACGCGCGAGGCGGCTGCGATCCTCCGCTCCGAGGGCGTCCCGCTCCTGATCCACCAGCCGTCCTACAACCTGCTGAACCGCTGGGTCGAGCCGGAGCTGCTCGACACCCTCGAGGAGGTCGGGGCCGGGATGATCGCGTTCACGGCGCTCGCCCAGGGGCTCCTGACCGACAAGTACCTCGACGGCATCCCCGCCGACGCGCGCGTCAACCGGCCCGGGGGCGATTCGTTCGCGCGGGAGATGCTGAACCAGCAGAACCTTGCGCGGGTCCGGGCGCTCAACGAGATCGCGCTGCGCCGCGGCCAGACGCTGGCCCAGATGGCCTACGCGTGGGTGCTGCGCGACCCGCGCGTCACGACCACGCTCATCGGAGCGAGCTCGCCGGCGCAGGTCCGGGAGAATGTCGAGGCGCTCGCCAACCTGGCGTTCTCCGCGGCTGAGCTGGCGGAGATCGACCAGCACGCGGTCGAGAGCGGCGTCAACCTGTGGGAGAAGCCGAGCACGGACCAGCGCGCCTGAGCCGGACCATCGGCTGCGCCCCGCCGACCCGTTCGTGGGATGGCAGGCGGCGCCATTCCCATCGACTCTTTGGCTGGTGCCGACGGGCACCACTTCGCCGATCGCGTCGCGCGATCCTCGAGGTGCCCGCGGTCCCGAACAGGGGTTGGTGGTGGTGAAGAGACAACTCGGCCGACCTCCGGCCGTCGCGGGAGCGAGCCTCGCCGGTTCCAGGGCTGTGACGTTCGCCGGCGTTACGCTCGACGAGGTCGAATCGGTCTCGAGAACCGGATCGTTCTCGCTCGACATCGCATCGGGATGCTGGACCAGCTCGACGGGTCTCGACGCGATCTTCGGGATCGACACCGCATTCGACCGCTCGGTCGAGGGCTGGGCGTCGCTGATCCACGTCGATGACCGCCAGGCCATGCTCGACTACTTCGCCGAGGAGGTCGTCGGTCGCGCCAGGCCGTTCGATCGCCGGTATCGGATCGTCCGCGCCGACACCGGCCAGGCACGGACTGTCCAGGGGCGCGGCGCGCTGGATCTCGATGAGTCCGGGCGACCGCTGCGAATGGTCGGCACGATCTCCGACGTCACCGATCAGGTTGCGCTGGACGACGAGCGGGCCCGGCTCGAAGCCGAGCTCCGCCGGAGCGAACGCAGCCTCGCCGAGGCGCAGCGGATCGCCCAGATCGGCAGCTGGGAGTGGGATCTCGCGACCGACTCCCACCGCTGGTCGGATGAGGCGCACCGGATCTACGGGCTCGAGCCGGGCACGTTCCACGGACCCACCGAAGCGTTCGTCGCGCTCGTCCACCCGGACGATCGCGCTCGCGTCGCGGAGGCCGACCGGGCCGCGCTCGCAGGTCAGGCCCACTATGCGATCACCCACCGGATCGTCCGCCCGGACGGCGCCGTCCGGACCGTGCACGAGGAAGCCGAGGTCATCCGCGACGAGCAGGGGCGTCCGATCCGCATGCTCGGCACCAGCCAGGACGTCACGGAACAGGTCGCGGGACAGGCGGAACGCGCGCGCCTCGCGGCGGCCGTCGAGCAGACGTCCGACTCGGTCGTCATCACCGACCTTGCCGGCACGATCGAGTACGTCAACCCGGCCTTCGAGCGAGCGTCGGGCTATGGTCGCGACGAAGCCATCGGACAGAACCCGAGAATCCTCAAGAGCGGCCGCCAGTCGGCGGCGTTCTACGGTGCCCTGTGGGGTCGCCTGACGCGCGGTGAGAGCTGGTCCGGGACTCTCATCAACCGGCGCAGGGACGGCTCGCTCTACGAGGAGGAGTCGACGATCTCGCCGATCCGCGACGCGGGTGGCGAGATGACCGGGTACGTCGCGGTCAAGCGCGACGTCTCTGCGCTCCGGGCCGCGGAGTCGCACCTCGCCGCCGAGTACCGCGAACGCGCCCAGGTGGCCGCAGCGCTCTCCCGACTCCAGCCCGGCGCGAGCGCCGAGGCGACGGCGGCCGATGTCTGCAGCGAGCTGGCGGGCGTCACCGGCATCGACCTGGTGGCGATCATCAACTTCCTCGACCCCACGCATGCCATGACGCTCGCCGCGGCCGGACCCGCCGGCATGCCGCTGGCTGCCGGCCGACCTGTCCCCGCCACGCGCGCCGCCTACCTGTACGCGCGGGCGCGCCAGGGTCCGTGGGCCGAGGCCTATCGACCCCGAGCGGCGGACGGGGCGTACGGGCGGGCGATGTCCGAGATCGGCCTCCGGGCCAGCGCCTTCGCGCCGATCCGCAATGGTGAGGGCCTGCTCGGCCTGGTGGCCGCCGGGACGCGCGACGAAACGTACGCCCGCCACCTGATCGACCATCTTCCGGCAGTCGGCGAGTTTGCCGCGACGGCCAGCGCCCTGCTCAGCGGCCAGCTCGAGGGCGACCGCCGGTTCTCCCGGCGCCACGCGGAGATCGCCGAGATTCTCGCCAGCCGGGCGTTCCACCCGGTGTTCCAGCCGATCGTCGACCTCGACAACGGCGAGGTCGTCGGGCACGAGGCGCTGACCAGGTTCAGCGACGGGACGCCCCCCGACCATCGGTTCGCGGAAGCCTGGATCGTGGGCCTGGGAGAAGCCCTCGAGCTCGCGACGCTCGAGGCGGCGATCGCCGAAGCGCGGCAGCTGCCGGCGGCCCGCTGGCTGAACATCAACATGTCGCCGCGGCTCCTCGGCGACCCCACGCTCGTCCGGACGGTGCTCGCGAAGGCGGACCGGCCGCTGATCCTCGAGATCACCGAGCACGACACGGTCGCCGACTACCGAACGCTCCGTGACGCGATCGCGAGCTTCGGCGACTCGGTCCGGACCGCGGTCGATGACGCAGGTGCCGGCGTCGCCAACTTCGCGCACATCGTCGAGCTGCGGCCCGACTTCGTGAAGCTCGACATCGGGCTGGTCCGCGGCGTCAACGTCGATCTCGGCCGCCAGGCGCTCGTCGTCGCGATGCGCCACTTCGCCCGAACGGCCGGTTGCCGGCTCATCGCGGAGGGCGTCGAGACCGAGGCCGAGGCCAAGAGCCTCGCGGCGCTCGGGGTCGACTTCGGCCAGGGCTACTTCTACGGCCGGCCGGAGACCGTCGCGATCCTTCGCACCGACGAGCGCGGATCCTGAGGCTCGGCCGCGGAACCGAGGGCTCCGCGGCCGCCTGATCGCCGGTCTCAGTAGCGCCTGGCCTCCGCCTCGTCGACGATCCAGACCTGCGGCGCCCCGTCGACACCCCCGCGCTCGTGGTCCAGGAGCTCCGGACGATCGTGCACCGCCAGGAGAAGGCCTGGATGGCCGGTCTCTCCGAGCCCGAGCTCCGCAGCTACATCGCGCAGCTGCACCGGATCCAGGACAGCCTTGCCTCGATGCCCGAGGGTACCGGCTGACGACCGGTGGCGCTCAGCCGGGGCCGGGTTGGTCCGCGGAGCTCGACATTCCGGCGCGCCCCTGGGAACGGTCCTCGATGAGCGCCTCGGCCCGATCGGCCGCGATCGCGACCGCCTCGTCAAGGGGGATCTCGGGGTCCGCAGCCTGGACCTGGGCGACGACCTCCGCCAGGTCGATCCCCTCGACCTCGTCCACCGCGCGCCGGTTGACGACGTACCGGAGGAGGAGGTTGACCGCCGCGACGATCGGGATCCCGAACAGCGCACCCCAGAGCCCGGCGACCTGTGCGCCGAGAAGGAGAGCGATGAGCACGAGGATGGGATGGAGCCCCGCCGTCTCTCGCATCAGCCGCGGCTGCAGCACGTTCACGAGGAGCGTCTGCCCGACCAGCAGGACCGCCACGACGGGCAGGGCGACCTCGGGGCGGAAGGCGATGGCGATGAGCAGCGGAGGCAGCAGCGCGATCGGCGGACCGAAGAACGGGATGAACATCGCGAGCGCGACGCCCAGCGTCGTCACGTACAGGTACGGCAGGCCGAACAGGAGACCGACGACGACGGTCAGCGCGACCTGCAGGACGACGAGGATGGCCTGGACTCGGAGGAACCCTCTGAAGGCTCGCCCGACAGACTGCTGGACGAGCAGGAGCTCCTGGGCGTAGCGATTGGGGACGACCCGCTGCAGCCCGCCCAGGATCGCGTCGACGTCGACCACGGCATAGAGCGACAAAACCAGGATCAGGAACAGGTTGCCCGCGACAGTCAGGGTCGTGCCCGCGATCGCCTGGACCTCGGCGTTGAGCTTGGTCGTGAGCGCGGAAAAGAGGGATCGCTGGGCCTGGTCGAACGTGGCCGCCAGGTCGATCGTGCTCGGGCTGATCCGGAGCGACCCCTGAGCGCTCACAAGGAGCCCGTGGACACGCGCAGTGATCTCGTCGCTACGGGCCAGGATGTCGGCCGCCTCGCGGGCCCCGATCTGGGCGGTCGCAGCCACGAGGAGGCCGATGCACGCGAGGACGGCCACGTAGACGATCGCGATGGCCTTCCCGCGTCCGATCCGCAGCGCTCGCCCGGTGGCGTCGATCAGCGGCGCCACCACGAACACGAGGAGCCAGGCGAAGAAGACGATCAGGAGGATCGAGCTGAACCCGGCGGCGATCGCCACGACCTGCGCCGCGACCGCCAGGCCGAAGAAGATGCCGCCGAGCACGAAGAACGCGGTTGCCGCCCGCCCGCGAGCGGGACCCTCCTGGCCTGCCGGCGTGCCTGACTTCGCGGTCATCGGGGTGGATCGATTCGCGACTGAGCCTGAGTCATGACGCCGCGTCCCGCCTCAAGCGAACTGACACGGGCCCCCGCCGCCCCGGGCCTGGCGCTCAGCTGCGGCGGAGACCCCGAGAGCCCCTGAGCAGGCCCACCACGAACACGACGGCGATTGCGCCGAGCGTCGCGATCACGACGCTCTCGACGTTGATGCCGTTGACCGAGCCGACCTTGAGGACGGTCGCCGCGACGTATCCACCCACGAGGCCGCCGACGATGCCGAGGACGACCATCATGATCAGGCCCTCGCGGGAGCCCATGACCTGGTTGGCGAGGAAGCCGGCGATTGCGCCGACCACGATCCACGCGATGAAGCCCATCGAGAAGTGATCCTTCCGTGTCGCGCGCCGTCGTGCTCCGGCCGGCGCTGTGTGCGGGCCAGACCCTGCCCGCCCGGGGACCGCCCTGCGGTCAGGCCCTGTTCAGGCCGGCTCGCGCCGGAAGATGCCCACAGCCCAGAGCACGATCAGCTCGAGGATCGTCCAGCCGACGAAGGCGACGACGGCGGCGACGTCGAGCGTCGACCCGCCCGAGGTGAGGGCATTCGAGTTGAGGATTCCCTCGAACGGCGCGACGAAGATCTTGCTGATGTCGAGGATTCCCGAGACCAGCG
>DAITNC010000040.1:0-2067 GCA_036834865.1 Candidatus Limnocylindrales bacterium
CTCGAAGAACAGCTCCATCGTGTCGGTGGCTCCCATGGGTTGAGTCTAGCCGAGCTCGGCGGGCGGCGCGGACGGCCGGAGCTCCACCCGGAGGCGACGCACCAGCTCCGCGGCCTGCTCGTAACGCCCGAACGATGGCATCACGTACGTGCCGGCCACCGCGTTCCCGACGTCGCGCAGCAGGGACAGCGTCGTCTCCAGGCCGACCTCGGCCGCCGCCTCGCCGGCCCTCCGCATCGCTGCGCGGGTGGCCTCGGGGATCGTGATCCCGGGGACCTCGTTGTGGAGGAACTCCGCGTGCCGGCTCGACTGGAGCGGCAGGACGCCGAGCAGCAGCGGGACCGGAAAGCCGCCCGGCCCGAACCGGCGCCGCGCCTCGGCGAGCATCGCCTCCACCTGCGCCGCGTCGTAGAGCGGCTGGGTCATCACGAGCTGCGCGCCCGCCTCGAGCTTCTGGGCCAGGCGGTCCCATTCGCGGGCCGGGTCCGCCGCGGTCGGGTCCAGCGCGCAGGCGATCGCGAAGCCGGCCCGGCCCCCGATCGGGGCTCCCGCCTCGTCCTCGCCGCGGTTGAGCCGGGCGAGGATCCGCACGAGGCCGATGGAGTCCACGTCCCAGACGCCGGTCCCGGTCGGGTAGTCCCCGACGCGCGGCGGATCGCCGGTCAGGGCCAGGATGTTCCGGACGCCCAGCGCGTGCGCCCCGAGCAGCTCCGACTCGAGGGCCATGAGGTTCCGGTCGCGGGTCGTCAGGTGGACCACGCACTCGAGGTCCACGTCGTGCTGGATCCCGTACGCGACCGCCAGGGCTCCCATGCGGACCCGCGCCATCGCCGAATCGCTGATGTTGACGCAGTCGGTCCCGGCCGAGGCGAGGAGGCGTGCCGCCTCGACGGTCCGCTCGATCCGGATGGAGCGGGGCGGGTCGATCTCGACGGAGATGACGTAGCGACCGGCACGCAGCTTCCGGAGGAGCGCCGTCGGGGCCGGGGCATCGGTGGGTGTGTCGGCGCCTGGGGGCTCGATCCCCGCCGGCGGCGTGGCGCGCGGCGTCTCCACCAGCGCGGGCCGCCGCCTCGGCTCCGCAACCGGAACGCCGGCCGTGCCCCCGCCACCGATCGACGCGTCCACCGCCGCCCGCATCGCGGCGACGTGCGCCGGCGTCGTCCCGCAGCAGCCGCCCACGATCCGGGCGCCGGCCGCCAGCGCGAGGGGCACGACCGTGCCGAACCAGGCCGGGTTCGCGGCATAGACGAACTGGCCCTCGATCCGCTGCGGCAGCCCGGCGTTCGGCATGAACGAGCCGGGCAGACCGAGCCGCCCCGGGTCCATGCGTCCCAGCGCGTCGAGCGACGCGCTGGGACCGACGCCGCAGTTGACGCCGATCACGTCGACGCCAGCACCGGCCAGCGCCGCCGCCGCCTCCTCCGGCGTCCGGCCGTCGGCGAGGCCCAGCTCTTCGCCGAACGTCATCGACGCGATGATGGGGAGGCCGGTTGCCGCCCGCGCTTCGCCGATGGCCAGGAGGAGCTGGTCGAGGTCGTGGAACGTCTCCAGGACCAGCAGATCCACCCCGCCTTCCAGGAGGCCATCGAGCTGCTCGCGGAAGACCGCCCGCGCGGCCGCGTCCCCGACACCAAGGTCGCCGTGCGACGGACGGCCGAGGGGCCCGATCGACCCCGCGACCAGGGCATCGCGCCCGGCGACGTCACGGGCCTCGCGCGCGAGCTGCGCCGCCCGCCGGTTCAGCCGCGCGGCGATCTCTCCCAGGCCCCAGCCGGCCAGCCGAACGCGGTTGGCCCCGAAGGTCGCCGTCTCCACGATGTCCGCGCCCGCGTCGAGGTACTCGCGGTGGATCGTGCCCACGAGGTCCGGGCGCGAGATGACCAGCTCGTCGAGGCAGGCGCGCTGCGGGAT
Source organism: Candidatus Limnocylindrales bacterium (assembly GCA_036834865.1). GTDB lineage: Bacteria > Chloroflexota > Limnocylindria > Limnocylindrales > CSP1-4 > CTSoil-043. The sequence continues at coordinate 1,915 of DAITNC010000040.1, forward strand.
CCCGCGGGAGAAGAGGAGCGTGCCGGTGGCGCCGTCGGCGACGAGGGGCCGGACGGCCAGCCGCGCCCGGAACCGATCGCGCTCCGACATGCGGACCTGCCCCGGATCACCCGCCTCGCTCATCGGGGGCATGGTACCCGGACGCTGCGACGG
>DAITNC010000040.1:2167-14491 GCA_036834865.1 Candidatus Limnocylindrales bacterium
AGGTCGCCCCGCCGGAGTGGCGGCAGCCGGTGTTCCCCGAACGTGTCGGTGGACTCGCAGATCGGGCCGTCGACGCGGACGAGCGGCCAGCCGGTCGTGGCACTTGCCTCGTCACGCCGCTGCGAGAGGCCCGTTGCCGCGTCGCGCGCGGCCTGGATGGCGCGTCGATCGGCAGATGCGGCGCCCCAGGACGCGGACGCGGCCGAGCCGACTGCCTCGAGCGCATGCGGCACGGAGCGGCCGCGCGACGTCAGCGCCACGATCCCGTGCTCGGCGCCGTACAGCGCGGGCCGCACGAGCTCCGTCATCCCCGCGTCGATCACCACCAGCCGCTCCGCGCGATCGTCGGTGCGCGCCTCGAGCGGGACCAGCGCAAGGCCGAGCGGTCCCGACCGGTCCGTTGGGGCCGGCTCGCCGGGCGGCCCGATCCGCTCCCGGACGTGGAGGACGCGGGCCACGATCCAGCCTGCCCGCGCCACCAGCACGCGGCCGGGCTCGACGGCAAGACGACCCGGGCGCCGGTCCGCCGGGATCGCGGCCAGGAGCGCGGGGAGCTCCCGGGCGAATCGGCCCGGGTCGGGCACGGGGACGCCGAGCGGCCCGACAGGGAAGCCGCCACCCACGTCGAGCGTGTCGAACGTCGGCAGCCCGCCGCGCAGGAGCGCAAGCAGGGCGAGTGCTCGCCGGACCGCGTCCCGCCACGCATCGGCGGCGCCGAGCTGCGACCCGACGTGCAGGTGGAGGCCGCGGAACCGGAGCGGCCCATCGGACCCGCCGCCGGCCACGATCGCGGCAGCCACCTCGTCGGCAGTGAGCCCGAACTTCGAGACGGACGCGCCGGTCGCCAGGCCGCGGTGGGTCTCCGGGTCGACGCCGGGGTTGAGCCGGATGAGCACGTCGACGCGGAGCGGCTCGGTCCCGCTCCTCCGGTCACCGGCCGCACGGACCGCGCGTGCGAGGGCCGCCGCCTCGTCCGGGGACTCCAGCGCGATCCAGTGGAGCGGGACGCCAGCCGCAGCGGCCCGGGCGGCGGCCCGAAGGTCCGCGTCGGTCTTGCCGATCCCCTCCAGCGTGATGTCGGCGTTGGGGACGCCGGCCTGCGTGGCGAGCGCCCACTCTCCGCGCGAGACGACGTTCGCGCCCAGGCCCAGGCCGGCGAGGCGTGCCACGAGGGCCGGGAGGTCGTTCGCCTTCAGGGAGTAGCGCCGCTCCCAGGGCGCCGGGAAGGCGAGGGCAACCGCCGCCGCGGCTGCCTGCAGGGAAGCGATGTCCGTGACGTAGGCCGGCGTGCCGAACCGTCGCGCGACCTCGCGCAGGGTGGGCGCCAGGGCGCCCAGCCGGTCGCGCGATCCGCCGGTCGGCGCTGGGTCCACGCCCGTCAGTCCGGGATGACCATTCGCGCGACGGCCGAGACGACGCCCACCACGATCGACCCGATCAACGCGGCCACGATCGTCGCCTGGGTCAGCAGGTGGGGCGGGAAGTCGCCCACCCGGATGTGGCCGCCCATCTGGTTCGAGACCCACGCCGTGCCCAGGAAGAGCGCCGCGTTGAGCACGATCCCGGCCAGCCCCAGCGTCAGCAGCGAGATCGGGATCGAGATGATCCTGACTGTCGGCTTGACCAGGGCGTTCGCGACGCCGAAGGCGAGCGCCACGATCCCGAAGGTCACGAGGTCGGCCGGGAGCTTCGCGAAGGCCGACGACGCGATCGTGATCCCCGGGACGAACCGCGCGGCGACCCAGAGGGCGACGCCCGCGGCAATGAGGCTGCCGATGAAGCCCTTCACGTTGCTCCCTCCCCGTGGTGCGCCGCTCCGCCGGTGCCGTGCCCGGCCGTCGTCCGCCGATGATCCCACGTCCCGGCCACCGGCAGCGCGGATGCGCGTGGCGCGTCGGCGATCGGCGCGTCGGGGCTCACCGCAGGAGGAAGCCGGTCCCGATGGGATCGGCCGGGTCGAGCGTGAACTCGTGACGTCCGGTCAGGTGGGCGCGCCCCTCCACCTCGGTGACGACGGCCGCCCGCCCGGCCACCGCCGCGGTCCCGACGACGCGCCCGCCGAACAGCGAATCGACGATGCTCCGGTGACGGAGCTCCTCGCCCGCACGAAGCCGTCCCTGGGCGTGGAGGATCGCGAGGCGCGCCGAGGTCCCGCTCCCGCACGGCGAGCGGTCCACCTCGCCATCCGCGAAGACCGTCACGTTGCGCTGGGTGAGCGTCGCGTCGTCCCCGACCGAGGTCGGCTCGTCCTGCCAGAAGATGATCCCGTAGACGCCGCGCAGCTCCGGCTCGTCGGGGTGCACCACGTCGAGCGCTGCGTCGAGCGCCGGTCGCAGCTCCCGCTGGAGCGCGATGAGCCGCGGCAGGCTGGCCCGGTCCACGGCCAGGCCGATGGACCGAACGTCGACGCTGCCGTAGAACGCCCCGCCGTAGGCAACGTCCACCCGGATCGGTCCCGCCGACGTCGCGAGCGTGACGTCCTCTGCGAGCACGAACGCAGGCACGTTCCGGAAGCGGACCCCGAGCACGCGGCCGGACTCCGTGTCGCAGCGCGCGGCGCAGGCGAGGCGACCGGACGGAACGTCCACGCTGACCAGCGTCTCGGGGCCCGTCATCGGCAACCGGCCGCTCTCGAGCGCCCAGGTCACGAGCGCGATCGTCCCGTGGCCGCAGGCAGTCGAGTAGCCCTCGTTGTGGAAGAACAGCACCCCCAGGTCGGCGCCCTCGTCGTCCGGCTCGACGACGAAGCAGCCGTACATGTCCGCGTGACCGCGCGGCTCGTTCACGAGGAGCCTGCGGACATGGTCCAGGTTCGCGGTAGTCCAGCGCCGTTTCTCGAGGATCGTGGCGCCCGGGATGCCGGCCACGCCGCCCGTCACGATCCGGAACGGCTCGCCCCCCGCGTGGTAGTCGACGGTGCTGACCTCCAGGCTGCCCGACCGCGGGGGATGGAGGACCGGCCGGCCGCTCACCCGGCCTCCGGCCGGGCGCGCGCCGCAAGGCGGGCCACGAGCCGAGCCCGGACCATGGGCCAGTCATCGTCCGTGATCGCGTACCAGGCAGAGTCGCGGATCCGGCCGTCGGCCATCCGCATGTGCTTGCGGAAGACACCTTCGAACTGCGCGCCCAGCGCGTGGATGGCTGCGCGGGACCGCTCGTTCCGGGCGTCGGTCTTGAGCTCGACGCGCATGGCGCCCAGCGGCTCGAACGCGCGGGTCAGCAGGAGCAGCTTCGCCTCGACGTTGATGCCGGTGCCCCAGGCAGCCGGCGCCAGCCAGGTCCAGCCGATCTCCAGGCGCCGGTGAGCCGGCGCGATCGCCATGTAGCGGGTGCTCCCGACCACGCGGCCGGTCCTCGCGTCGAGGGTCGCGAACGGGAGCTCCGTGCCCGCGTCGCGAGCCCGGAGCGCGTCCGCCAGCCACGCCCGGAGCACTGCCTCGTCGTCGAGCCGCTCGAAGAGCCAGGTCCACGTGGCCGGGTCCGTCGCGGCCGCGAGCAGTCCCGGGACGTGACGCTCGTCGAGCGGCTCCAGGCGCACGCGCTCGCCCTCGAGCACGGGGCTGCCGGTCCAGGCTTCGAGATCGACCATCGCCGCCAAGTCTACCGGCGGCCAGCGCGCCTGCGCCCGCCCGAGCCTCCGTCCGAAGGATGCGGGCGTGTCTCCCGGTCGCCGGGCGTCAGCCCGATCGGCCTGGCGCTGCTTCGGGGCCGCGGGCTGCCCGGATCCGTTCGATGGCGAGCCGGAGAAGCTCCAGGCCGGCCGGGTCGAGGTCGTAGGTCCACTCGCGGATTCGCTCCTGGCGCCCGAACCGGGCGGCCAGCCCGATCTCGAGCGCCTCGCGGGTCAGGAGCAGGAGGTCGGCGACCCGGTCGGCGCGATCAAGCGCGGCATCGTCACCCTGGAGCGCCGTCAGGAGCTCCACGCGGGCGCCGCCCGATTCGCGCAGCCACTGGGCGATGTTCTGGGTGCTCCGCTCGGTGGCGCACACGAGCCCGACCGTGCTGCCCGGCGGCAGCGCGCGGACCTCGTCCAGCATCTCCGCGTACGACGGGGCGGCGAGCATCGCGATGACCGGAGCCCGTCCGTCCACCAGCGCGATCGTCTCGTCGGCGTGGAACGTGGACGTCGCGACCAGGTCGTAGTGGAAGCGAGCCAGCCGTTCGTCGACCCGGTCGATCAGGACCCCGTCCGCGTCGGCGATCCCCTCGAAGGACGCGGCGATCCTCTCCGCGGCGCGCTGCGCGTCGGCGGTCGTGCACTCCACGAAGAGGACCTGGACGCGTGGGCCGGGGTGCTTGCGCTCGGCCGCGACCGCGTAGACGGCGGAGGCAACCTCGTCTGCGGAGTAGCCGGAGCGGGCGGCCGCCCGGAGCAGCTCCGCCACGAGACCTTCCAGCGCGCCTGACGTCCGGCGCTGGGGCGCCCGGGCCGTCACGCGCGTGCCGGCTCCCTGGCGTGAAACCAGGTAGCCGCCCTCGGCGAGCCGCCGGTAGACCGCCCGGACCGTGTTCGGGTTGACGTGCAGGATCGCGCCAAGCTCCCGCACCGTGGGCAGCCGCTGGCCGGGGTGGAGCCGCCCGGTGTCGATCTGGTAGGCCAGCTGCCAGTAAAGCTGGGTGGAGATCGGGACATCCGAATCCCGGGTGATGTCGAAGACGCTCCCGACCGGTGCTTCCGGCGCAGAGTCCGCGACCGGCGGCGCCAGCGGCCCGGGCGTGCGCCCGACCGACGGATCGTCACGCCACCAGGGACGCGGCGGCTCCGGGGACGGGTCACCCATTGACATAGCACGATAGTCCAACTATGATGCACATGACTTAGTTGACTATATCAAGACGCGGCACCCCGCCGCGGCACGAGGCCTCGAAACCGATGGAATTCCTTCTCCTCATCCTCGCCTTCGTGATCGGGCTCGCGGTCCTCGATGCCACCGCGGCCGAGGTCGGCGTGGACTCCCGGTTCGACATCGACGACTCGCACGCGCCCGCTCACGGCGCGTACTGATCCATCGCGCGTCTCCGCTCGGCGAGGCACCCTCCCCCTCCCTCCTCTCCGCCGACCCGAGCACGATGAGCCGCCGGCCCTGCCGGCGGCTCATCGATTCTGGCCAGGTTCAGGAGGGCCGGCCGACCTCCGCGAGCGCCTCGCGGTAGAGGCCGTGGCCGTCGATCCCGCGGGACGGCGAGACGAACAGGGTCAGGTCCTCCTCGAGCCGCTGCTCGAGGCGCGTCCCCGCCAGGCGGTCCACCGTGCGAGCGGCCCAGGCGGCGCAGCGCAGGACGTGCTTCGTCTCCGGGCGGGCCGGGTCGTCCCAGTACCAGCCGTCCGAGGCGAACATCGCGAGCCGCCAGCGCTGAGCCTCGAGGAGGTTCAGCAGGCGCTGCGATGCGGGCTCGCCGGCGCCTGCAGCAAGGCACGCGGCCGCGAACGCCGCCGGCTCGGTGGCCCCGATGACGACGTCGACATAGGCGTCGCGCGCCGCCCACGCGTCGAGCGAGCCGGGCTCAGCCGGGACGTCGCTGCGCCCTGGCAGATCTCGGAACAGGAGCTCGGTGACCGCGTCCACGCCGGCCGCCAGGCGCTCCAGCGCGGCGCGGAGCGGCCCCTTCCAGCGCCCGTCCGGGGCGCACGGGCACTCGCCGGACCAGCGCAGCACCCCGTGGTGGCAGCTCCACGACGTCCGATCGGCGACAAGTGCCGCCGGGAGCGTCGCCGGGTCTTCGGCCTCGAGGGCGCGGCCCAGGGAGACCACGTCGAACCCGCGGTCCTCTTCCGGGTTGGTCAGGCGGGCCAGGAAGAGGTCCCGCCAGCGCTGGTGGTGGCCATACAGCTCGCCGTCGGTGGCGACCAGGACGAGCGGCGCGCCGGCTTCCCGCCGGTGCGAGCCGTCGCGGTGAAGCGGGGCCGCGAGCGCAGGCAGGACACGTTCCCGGGCGAACTGGTCCGCGTCGGCGGTCACCTCGGGCTGGAACGAGACGGCCCCGGAGAGGACGCCGTCGTAGAACGCCACGATCATCTCCAGGCCGCCGCCCAGCGCCACGCGGTGCGGGCGGCGCGTCTCCAGGCCGGGCGTGGACGCCTGCCACGGCGCGAGGATCGTGGCGCGAACGCCCTGGCGGGCCATCTCGCGGAGCGTTGCCAGGTCGACGCCGGTCTCCGGCAGCCACAGCACGGACGCGGGCCGGCCGAAGTGGTGCGCGAAGTCGCGCAGCCCCCAGCGGATCTCCGTGGCGCGATCCCTCGCGGAAGCGAGCGGGAGGATCGCGTGGTGGAAGCCCTGCGCCACGGCGTTGACGCCGTGGTCCGCGGCCACGATCCGGGCCAACGTCGCTGGTTCCTCGGCTGCCAGCCACGCCGTCAGCGTTGGCCCCACGTCGAAGCTCATCCGGTCGAGGTTCCCGCGCTCGGCGTTGGGCCGGTAGCACTCGGCGGTGATCCGCGCATTCCAATTCGCGAACGGCGCCGCCGACGGGTCGTTCGGAAGCCGACCCGTGAACGGGTCGCGCCGCTCCGGCTGGTAGAAGTGGCCGTGGATGGCCAGTCGACCTCGAGTCACGTGGACGGGGGCTGGCAGGCGCCCGGCGCCTAGAGCCCCTCCTCCTCGGCACGGTCGCGGCTGGTCGAGACGGCGTGCTCCACGCGAACCGACGTCCGGGCGCCGGGCGCCAGGTCCACTGGCCAGGTCAGCACGAGCCCCGAGCCCTGGTAGACGCGCTCGAAGCCGGCCTCGGAGTTCGAGATGGTCTCGATCGGCGCGATCCAGCAATCCGCTGCGGGCGTCACCGTCGTCGCGACGTCGAGGCCCACGTAGTCGTTTCCCGAGTGGAGCGACGCTAGCGCGGCGCGGCTGTACGTGCCGTCGTGCGCGACGCGCCCGCCGTCGAGCACGTAGTAGGCGGCCGGGTTCGCCCCGCCGCCCAGCATGGTGGTGGCCCACTCGACGGCGAGGAGACCGACGACGGGCGTCTGCCCGAGGTTCTCCAGGCCGACTTCCAGCACGAGCGTCGGGGCGCGGCGATCGCCCGCCACGCCGATGCGCTTCTCGACCCGGACCGGCACGGGCCCGGCCGCCGTCTCGACGTGGCCCAGGCGGGCGACGCGGACGCAGACGCCGCCATCCGCGGGCGCAGCTTCCAGCACCTCGTACGGCTGGTCGACGATGTCGGCGAGCTCCTCGACCTCGGCCCGGGCAAATGCGCCGGGGGTCGTCCCGGCCGGGAGGACGTGAACCAACCCGGAGCGCCGCTCGTACGCGTCGTAGTGGAGCAGGCCGGCCAGGCCGGGTTCCTTGGTGGCCACGCGATCGTGGATGGACCCGACTGCCTTGCCGGCCTTCTCGCCCGCGCCTCGCTCGGCGAACGCTCGCTCGTGCTCCACCAGCTTTTCGTGCGATGCCTCCGGGCGCCGACGGAGGACGGCCCCCAGCGCGTGGCGAACAGCCCGCACGTCCCAGCTCCCGATGCCGCCGCCTTCGGACGGCTTGACGACAACGACCTGGCCGGGCGTCGCCAGGACAACCTCGTCGATCCCGTCCAGGTCCACGTCGACGGCCCGGACTCCATCCGGGGGAGGAATCGCGCCGGCGGCCCGGGCCGCCCGATCTGCGGCATCCTCGGCCGCGATGAGGTGCTCGTACGTGGCCAGGCGCATGTGGCTGATGTAGATCCCGCCGAAGAGGCCGTGCCAGTAGCAGTCGTTGGACTGTCCCATGAACAGGTGGTCCACGGCCCCGGACCGGGCCGGCCCGGGTGGCATGCCGTTCACCTTGGCGGAGGTGCGCAGCATCTGCTTGTGGAGGTCGTTGATCTCGCGGTACTTGATCTGGAAGTTGCGCCAGAACCCGCCGCGCAGGTAGCGCGCCTCGGGCCGTCCGGCTGCCTCCGCGGCGTGGAGCAGGCTCGTGAAGACGCGGCTCTCGTCGGGCGGCAGCGCCCACTCGCCCATCTCCGCGTACGAGGCTGTCGGCACGTACACGCGGCCGATCGGCGCGTTCCGGTCAAGCCAGTCCGAGGGCGTGGTGGTGGTGAGCCACGCCGCGTTGGCCTCGAGGGCCTCGAAGAAGCGGTCGACCCAGCGGTTGGCGCCCCAGCAGTGCTCCCACGTGGTGGGCCAGGACCCGAACTTCTCGCCGTCGTCGCCCATCATCCCGATCCGCTCGCCCTCCTCGGTCGCGTGGGCCCGGAGGTAGTCGATCAGCTCCTCAACGTCGCCGAACGGGATGCGGTAGCGGAGCCCCTTCTCGGTTCCGAAGACGGTGAGGAAGCTTCCCTGGTCGTCGGTGGTGTACGGACCCCAGAGCTTCTCCTCCGGGATCGCGGCGGCCCGGAAATGGTTGTCGTCCAGGATGGTCCAGCCGTATCCGCCCTCGACGAGCGCGGTGGGCAGGTCCGGCTCCCAGACCCGCTCGGCCAGCCAGGCGCCGCGCGGCCGGCGGCCGGTGATCCGCTGGATCTCGTCGGCCATCTTCCGCAGCTGCCCCACGCGGTCGCGCTCCGGGAGCGAGGCGAGCACCGGCTCGTAGTAGCCGCCCCCCAGGAGCTCCACCTGGCCGCGGGCGACAAGCCCGGCCAGGCGCTCGATGAACTCCGGGCGCTCGGCGCGCAGCCAGTCCAGGAGCGGGCCCGTGTAGTGGAGTGCCAGGCGCACGCCGGGGTGACGGTCCAGCGCGTCGAGCATGGGCCGGTAGGCCACGTCGTAGACGTCGCCGAAGACCCACCCGAAGTTGCCCACTGGCTGGTGGTTGTGCAGCGCAAGAGCCAGCGAGATCCGCGGCGCCACGAGTCCTCCCTTGTCTGTCACGCACGACCCGGAGCTCGGCCCCGGGGCCGTGGTCGCTCAGCCCGCCTCGGTGACGGGCTGGCGCCGGTTTGCCCCCAGCGCGGCCAGGTCCACCCCGGCGGCCGGCAGGTAGAGCTGCTCCGCGTACTCGTGGAGCATGCGCGTCGTCGAGAAGCGCCACACGGTGGTGGCCATGGACCGCTTCATGAGCGCCAGCCACTCGCGGGGGAGCCCGGCGGGCGTCCGTTCGTAGTAGCGGGGCACGACCTCGTCCTCGAGGATCCGGTAGAGGTCAAGCGCGTCGGCCCAGTCCTGGGCACCCTCGTCCGGGTTCGTGACGCGGCCGCCGATCGCCCAGCCGTTGTCCCCGGTCCAGCCCTCGTCCCACCACCCGTCGAGCACCGACAGGTTGACGACGCCGTTCGCCGATGCCTTCATGCCCGACGTCCCCGACGCCTCGAGCGGGCGGCGCGGGTTGTTCAGCCAGACATCCACGCCGCGAACCAGGAGCTTCGCGACGCGCATGTTGTAGTCCTCCAGGACGAAGACGCGCCCGCGCAGCTCAGCCGAGCGGCTCCGCGCGAAGATCCCCTGGATCACCTGCTGGCCCGGCCGGTCCGCCGGGTGGGCCTTCCCCGCGAACACGAACTGGACCGGTCGGTCCGCGCTCCAGACCAGCCGCGCGAGGCGCTCCATGTCGGTGAAGAGGAGCTGTGCCCGCTTGTAGGTGGCGAACCGGCGCGCGAACCCGATCGTCAGGATGGCCGGGTCCAGCGCCTCGTCGAGCTCGAGGAGCGTCGACGGTGACTCGCCGTGCCGGGCCAGCTGCAGCCGGAGCCGCTGCCGCGCAAAGATGGCCAGCTGAAGCTTCTGGTGCTGGTGCGCGTCCCAGAGATCCCGGTCGGGGAGGCGCCCCACCCGCTCCCAGAAGTGCCCCGCGTCGGTCAGGCCGTCGAGGTCGTCCAGGTCGGCGTCGAGGTGGCGCTCGAACAGCTCGCGCGTGGCGCGGCCGACCCAGGTGGGCGTATGGACGCCGTTCGTGACGCTCAGGATGGCTCGCGGGCCCAGGATCGGCTCCCAGGTGGCGTTGGCCGTCTCAGCGTGCAGCTTCGAGACGGCGTTGGCGCCGTTGGAGAGGCGAAGGCTGAACGCGGTCATGTCGAACTGGCCCGCGTCGCCGTCGACGCCGAGGCCGAGCTTCAGGACCTCGTCGAGCGGCACGCTTCCCGCGGCGGCCGTGCCGTCGACCTCGCAGAACGGCGCGGCCAGGCGCCGGACCAGGTTCGCGTCGAAGCGCTCGTTGCCGGCCGAGACCGGCGTGTGGATCGTGAAGACGCTGGATCGGCGCACGGCGTCCCACGCCTCCGCGAGCGGCCTCCCGCCCGCCACGAGCTCGCGGGCGCGCTCGACGAGCAGGAACGCGGAGTGGCCCTCGTTGAGGTGCCAGGCACGAGGCGCGACGCCGAGGGCGCGCAGCGCCCGGACGCCCCCGACGCCCAGGACGAGCTCCTGGTGGAGCCGCATCTCCCGACCGCGGACATACAGGATGTGGGTGATCGGGCGATCCGCGTCGTCGTTGCCGGAGTGGTCCGTGTCGAGCAGGAGGACCGGCACCCGGCCCACCTGGAGCATCCAGACCGCGGCCCAGACCACCCTGCCGGGCAGCTCGATCGGGACGGTGAGCGGATCCCCGACCTGGTCCAGCACGCGCAGGAAGGGCAGGCGCCCCAGGTCGAAGTCGGGGTACTCGTGCTCCTGGTGGCCGTCCGCGTCGATGGTCTGGCGGAAGAAGCCCCGCCGATAGAGGAGCCCCACGGCGACCAGCGGGAGGGCCATGTCGCTGGCGGACTTGACGTGGTCCCCGGCGAGCACGCCGAGGCCGCCCGAATAGATGCCGAGCGACTCGTGGAAGCCGTATTCGGCGCAGAAGTAGGCGATCGGCCCTTCCAGCTGGCCCGCATGGCGCCGGTTGAACCAGTGGTCGGACCCGCTGTCAAGGTAGTGCTCGAACGCCTCCATCACCCCGTGGTACTCGGCGATGAACGCCGGGTCCTCGATGAGCGGCTCCCAGTTGATCGCGCCCTGGAGCAGGCCCACGGGGTTCCTGTAGCGCGACCAGCTGTTCGGCTCCAGCCGGCTGAAGAGCATGCCCGCTCGGGGGTGCCACATCCACCAGAGGTTGTAGGCCAGTCTGCGAAGGCCATCGAACTGAGGGGGAACCCGGAACGGCGCGCCGGGCAGGGTGGGGACGCGGACGAGCGGGACCATATGCGCCGGGATCATACCGGAGGGGCGGACCGCTGTGAACCGGTTTAGTGGCGCGCGCTCGCGACCCCGGCTACGATCGCGCGGATGCGCGTCATCTTCATCGCCGCCGAATGCGAGCCGTGGGCCAAGACGGGGGGCCTTGGCGACGTCGTGGACGCCCTGGCCCGGTCGCTCGGCCGGATCCCGGGCGCTGTCGACGGCCCGGTGGAGGTCTTCCTGCCGCGCTACCGGAACGTCGCGATCCCTTCCGGGAGCGTCATCGACGCGCTGGAGATCCGCGTCCCGGACCCGCTGGCAACAGGCGGCCTGAGTGACGTGACCGTCCGGTCGTTCGACGCGGACGGCTACCGGTTGCGCCTCGTAGATCACCCGGCGGCCTTCGACCGGTCCGGCTTCTACGGAGATGCCATCGGCGACTTTCCCGACAATGCCCGGCGCTTCGCGCTCCTGGGCCGCGCCGCGCTCGAGACCCGGCGCGCCGAGCGACGGCCAGTGGACCTCATCGCGATCCACGACTGGCACGCCTGTCCGGTCGCCCTCCAGCGCGACCTCCTCTACGCGGACGACCCGGTGATCGGCCCCGCGGCAATTGCCCTGACCATCCACAACCTGGCCTACCACGGTTGGACGCCGCGCGGACAGGCCCGCCAGCTCGGGCTCGAGGCGGCCGCGGCGACGGTCGGCGACGGGTGGGGGATCGACCTCCTGCGCGAGGGGATCCGGCGCGCGGAGACCGTCAACACCGTGAGCCCGACGTACGCCCGCCAGGTCCTCGAGCCCGCCGCCGGGATGGGCCTCGACGGCGACCTCCTGGCGCGCGGCGACCGGTTCAGCGGGATCCTCAATGGCCTGGACCCGGACCTGTGGGATCCGGCCGCCGATGCCGCGCTCGCCGCTCTCTACGACGCGACGAACCTCGCCGGCAAGGCGGCCTGCCGGGCGGACCTGCTGGCGAGCGTCGGCTTCGACCCGGCGGACCCGTCGGCCGTCCTCGGCGTGATCGGCCGGCTGGACCCGCAGAAGGGGTTCGACCTCGTCGCCGGGGCTGCTCGTCGCCTGGTCTCGGCCGGGGCCCGGATCGTGGTGCTCGGCAGCGGAGACACGACGCTTCTCGAGGGGATCCGCGCGGAGGCGACCCGGTCGCCCGGCCGGATCGCAGTGCTCGAGCGCTTCGACCGCGAGCTCTCGCGCCGGATCTACGCCGGCGCCGACCTGTTCCTGATGCCCTCGCGCTTCGAGCCGTGCGGTCAGGGCCAGATGATCGCGATGCGCTACGG
>DAITNC010000041.1:0-13924 GCA_036834865.1 Candidatus Limnocylindrales bacterium
GAGATGGAGGGGTCGCTGGGATGACGAGCCCCGCCGAGGCGGGCACGGAAGCGGCTCCCCAGGCGCCGCCCGCCGCGCCCGCTTCGCGGTCGGATGCCCCGTCGCCGCGGGCCCGACGATCGCCGGCGGAGCTGCCGTTCACGTTCGCCGACGCGGCCCTCGCTGCCGCGATCGGCGAGGCGCGCGGCGAGCCCGCCTGGCTCCGCGATGATCGGGCCGCGGCCGCCGCCGACTTCGCCCGGCTTCCCGTGGAGTCGAGCGAGCTGTACACGTCCTACGTGGACTTCCGGGCCGCCGACCTGTCGGGCGCGCGGCCGTTCCTGCGGGGTGCCGACGCGCCGGCGGCCGGGGCGGACGTGTCCCTGCCCGAGGGGGCGGCGGGAATCATCGAGCTCCGCGACGACGTCGTAGTGCGACTGGCGCTGCAGCCCGACCTCGTCGCGCGCGGGGTGGTCCTGGAGACGCTGGGCGCGGCCGTGGCACGCGACGCGGCCGGGATCCGCGACGCGCTCCTCGGGACGCCGCTGCCGGTCGACGAGAAGCTGGCCGCGCTCTCCCGCGGGTTCTGGAGCCAGGGCATCCACCTCCACGTCCCGGACGGCGTGCAGATCGAACGCCCGATCCTGCTCCGCTGGGCGGCCGGCACGCCGGAGCGCGCGCTGCTGGGCCGGACGATCATCCGCCTCGGGATCGACGCGTCCGCCTCGGTGATCGAGGACCAGGTGGCGCCGGGACCGGCGATCGCCTGCGCGGCGGGAGAGCCCGTCCCCCAGGCCCTGGTGGGCGCCACGAGCGAGGTGCACCTGGCCGCGGGCGCCAGCCTCTCGTTCGCCTCGATCCAGGACCTGCCGCTCGCGACGACGCTCCTCCACCAGCGCGCCGCCACGCTGGGTCGGGGTGCCACGCTCAAGCTCGCCCTCGCGCAGCTCGGCGGGCGGATCGTGCGGTCGCGGATCGACAACCGGCTGATGGGGCAGGGGAGCACGGTCGAGCAGGTCGAGATCGTCTTCGGCGGGACCGACCAGCTCTTCGACCTCACCTCGTACACGCGTCATGTCGGCCAGGACACGACCGGCAACCTGCTCAGCAAGGCGGTCCTCCAGCAGGGCAGCCGGGCGTACATCAAGGGTCTCATCAAGATCGAGCAGACCGCCCGCGGGACGGACAGCTTCCTGGGCGAGTTCGGGATGATCCTCGACCCGAAGAGCCGCTCGGTGACGATCCCGTCCCTGGAGATCGACCAGCCGGACTGCAAGCGGGCGGCGCACGCCAGCAGCGTCGGGCCGATCGACCCGACCCAGCTGTTCTACCTCGAGAGCCGCGGGATCACCCCGGACGAGGCCCGCAAGTTCATCACGCTCGGCTTCCTGGAGCCGGTCGTGGCCCGCGTCCCCCTCGAGTCGGAGCGCGAGCGGCTGTGGGCGCTCCTGGAGGCGAAATGGGCGCAGCGGCGCGTCGAGGACGCGCCCGCCGCGTGATCGCGGCCCTCCCGGCCCGGTGGGTGGCGTGACGCGCAGCGTCGACGTTGCCGCCGCGGCGGACGTGGCGCCCGGGACGATGCTCATGACCTGGGTGGACGGCACGGAGCCCGTCCTGGTCGTGAACGTCGAGGGTGTCTACCACGCGGTCCAGGGCATCTGCAGCCACGAGTACTTCGAGCTGGACCGGGGATTCATCACGGACGGCTCGCTGACCTGCGCGCTCCACCTCTCGCGCTTCGACCTGGATTCGGGCGAGCCGCTGGACCCGCCCGCCGACGAGCCGCTGGCGGTCTACCCGGTCAGCGTCGCGGACGGACGGCTGATCGTGGAGTTCCCCGGGTAGCGTCGACGCGCGCCTACCGGGGCAGGAGCGAGCCCACCCCGCGAGCTTCGGCCAGGCGCAGGATCGCGTCCGCGAAGACGACATCGGCCAGGCCCACGCCCAGGTGCGTCACGAGGACGCGGCCCGCGGCCGGGCGCGCCGTGCCGGCGAGGATCGCCTCGCCCAGGGTTGCGTCCGGGTCCGGGTACCCGTCGAAGAGGCCCGCGTCGCGGTTTTCGAACAGCTGCCCGCGATGGTCGGTGAGGAAGAGGGCCGCGTCCATCGCCACGTCCGCGGCGATGGACATCGCGTAGTCCACGGCCACGACCAGCGCGTCCGGCGCGAACCGGTCGGTCCCCATCGCCTGGCGGACCGGGCCGAACGAGACGCAGGTGACAACGACGTCGGCGTCCGCCACGGCTGCCCGCGGGTCCGCGACCGCGCGCGTGGCGCCGATCCCCGGGACCACGGCGGCCTCCGCGGCCAGGGCGGCCGCCCGCTCGTGCTGCCGGTCGTGCACGACGAGCTCGACGCCGGGGAGGAGCCGGCCCAGCACGGCGACGTGGGCGTACCCCTGGACCCCGGCACCGATCAGCGCCGCCCGCGTCGCCCGGCCCGCGACCGTCGGGGACCAGCGGCCGATGGCGACGCCCGAGACCGCGGCGGTGCGGCTGGCCGTGATCGGCCCGGCGTCCATGATCGCGAGCGGAATGCCCGTCAACGGGTCGTTGAGCACCACGAGACCGTGGAGCGCGGGCAGCCCGGCCGGGCCGTTGGAGGGGAAGCCGGCGATCCACTTCATGCCCACGAGGTCCGCCGATCCGTCCGCCGCGACACCGCGGAGATGGGCGGGCATGGCGTGGACGAAGCTCTCCGCGGGCCGCGGATGGACGCCGATCTTGGCCGGCAGCTCGGCGCCGGTCGCAAGCCCGATCAGCGTTCGCTCGGCAAGGCGAATTCGCTCGTCGAGTGGCGGCATGCAGGCGACGACGTCGGCGGCGGCCAGGTATCGCAGGGGTGGCGTCGTCACGGCCCGAATCTCTCCCGGATCGCCCGCCGCCTGTCGCGGCCTCACCGCCGGCGGGGGAGGTGACGATAGCACGGCCCCCGACCCGCGCCCGGGGCCGACGCTACGATGACGGGCATGACCCCCCCGACCGCGCCACGCCCCGCAGACCACGCCGAGAGCCTGGCCAACCTCCGCCTGGAGCAGGACGCGCTGGCGCTCTACGAGGCGCTGGGGGCGATCGAGAAGGACCCCCGGCGCGCCGAGACCTTCCGGACGATCGCCGGGAACGAGCGGCGCCACGCCGGGATCTGGGCCGACCGACTCCGTGCCCTGGGCGCGGACGTCCCCCCGCCGTCGCGGCCGCGTCTGCGGGTCCGCTTCATCATCCTGCTCGCCCGGCTCTTCGGGACGAACGCGGTCCACGACCTCGTGATCGGCCTGGAGGGCGAGGAGGAGCGCGTCTACGCGAGCCGGCCCCCGTCGCGCGAGGCGGAGGCCATCGCGGCCGACGAGCGTGCCCACGCCGAGATGTGGGTCCAGATGCGCGCAGATGCGTCGGCTGTCGGCGCAGCCGCGCCCGCAGCCGCGTCCGCAGCGCCCGCGGCACCTCCCGAGGCGCCCGCGCCGACCTCTGCCCGGGCCGGGATGGAGGCGGCGACCCGCGTGGACGACGCGCGCCGGGCGCGTGTGGCCGCGACCCCGGCCGAGATCGGGAAGGCCGAGCGCTGGCACCGCGGGGGCGCCGGGACGCTCCGCGCCGTCGTCTTCGGGGCCAGCGACGGGCTGGTCAGCAACCTCTCGCTGGTCATGGGCATCGCCGGCGCGACGGCCGACACGAAGTTCATCCTCCTGTCGGGCATTGCCGGCCTGCTTGCCGGCGCGGCGAGCATGGCGGCCGGCGAGTACATCTCCGTCCAGTCGCAGCGCGAGGTCCTCCAGCGGCAGATCGCCCTGGAACGAGCCGAGCTTGCCGCGATCCCGGAGGAGGAGAAGGCGGAGCTCGTCGGAATCTACGTGTCCAAGGGGATCCCGGAGGCGGACGCGCGCCTGATCGCGGACAGGGTGTTCGAGGACCCGGAGACCGCGCTCGAGACCATGGTCCGCGAGGAGCTGGGCCTGGACCCGAAGCAGCTTGGCTCCCCGTGGTCGGCCGCGGGGGGATCGTTCCTTGCCTTCTGCCTGGGTGCGATCATCCCGGTCATCCCGTACCTCTTCGGCGGCGGCACGGTGATCTTCATGACCAGCTTCGTCGTCAGCCTCGCGGCGCTCTTCCTGGTGGGGGCGCTGGTCAGCCTGCTGACGGGCCGCAGCCTGCTCTTCTCGGGCTTCCGCCAGGTGGGCCTGGGCGCGGCAGCGGCGACCATCACGTACCTGGTCGGCCGGGTGATCGGCGTCTCCACCGGCGGATAGCGCCGAACGAATGCCGAGGGGGCCGGCCCACCGGGCCGGCCCCCTCGAGACGGCGAGGGTCAGAAGACGCGATACGCGACGTCTGCCGGGGCGAGGAGAAGCTCCTTGATCTCCGCGTCCACCTTGAGCAGCGAGATGTGCGCGCCGGCCATCTCGAGCGACGTGCAGTACTCGCCGACGTAGCTGCGGAAGACCTTGATGCCCTTCGCGGCCAGCTTCTTGTGGGCGATGCCGTAGAGCAGGTAGAGCTCGCTGATCGGCGTCCCGCCCAGGCCGTTGACCATGAGGGCGACCTCGTCGCCACTCGCGAACGGCAGGTCCGGGACGATCGCGTTCAGGAGCAGGTCCACGATCTCGTTCGCGCTGACGACCTTCGTCCGCTGCCGGCCCGGCTCCCCGTGGATCCCGATCCCGACCTCCATCTCGTCCTCGGCGATCTCGAAGAGCGGGGTGCCGCGGGTCGGCGGCGTGCAGGAGCTCAGGGCAATGCCCATCGTCCGCACGTTGGCGATGACCTTGTTCCCGATCCGCACCAGCTCGTCGAGGTCGGCGCCCTTCTCGGAGGCGGCGCCGACGGCCTTGATCACGAAGAAGTTGCCCGCCACGCCGCGCCGGCCGACCGTCCAGGTCGAGTCCTTGACCGCCACGTCGTCGTTGACGAGGAGGGTCTCGATCTTCAGGCCCTCTGCCTCGCAGAGCTCGCGGCCCATCTCGAAGGCGGCCTTGTCGCCCGTGTAGTTGTTGACGATGTGGAGGATGCCCTTCTTCGAGTTCATCAGCTTCGATGTCTCGACGACGAAGTCGACCGGCGGGCCGGCGAAGACGTCGCCCGGGCAGGCGGCGTCGAGCATCCCCTTGCCCACGATCATCGTGTGGGCCGGCTCGTGGCCCGAGCCGGAGCCCTGGATGATCGAGACCTTGTCGTCCCGGGGCATGTCCGCCCGGTAGATCAGGTTGTACTTCGGCTCGTACTTGAGAGCGCCGCCGCTGGCGAGCTGGATTCCCTCGAGGAACTCGGGGACGAACTGCTTCGGCTCGTTCAGGAACTTCTTCACGTGTGTTGCCTCAGCTTCCGTGCTTCGCGCGCCATGCGGCGCTGATCGCCTGGAGGATCACGCCGATCGCGGTGGCGCCGGCGTCAACGGAGCCGATGCTCCGTTCGCCCGTGTACGCGGCGCGGCCGCGCATCGCGAGCATGGGCTTGGTGTCTTCGGCCGCCTTCACGGCCACGTCCGCCGCGCGAGCGATGGCAGCCACTCCGTGGTCACCCTGCAGCGCCGGGTCGCTGATCGCCGCCTCGAGGCTGTCGGTTGCCGGGACGAGGGCATCGAGCAGCGTCTTCTCGCCGAGCGACGCACCGCCGCGGGCCATGATCCCGGTGATGGCGGCGCGCAGCATGGCGATGACGTCCTCGGGTGCGAGCTCGGTCTTCTCGCCGGCCGTGACCCCGGCACGCAGGAAGGCCGTGCCCCAGATGGGTCCGCTGACGCCTCCCACCTTGCTGGTCAGCGTGAGGCCGACCTTCTTCAGGATGGCTCCCGCGCTGGAATGGTCGAACGTGTCGTAGTCGCTGAGCACGACCTCCCAGCCGTTTCGCAGCGAGAACCCGAAGTCGCCGTCCCCGACGATCGAGTCCAGGTGGGCGAAGTACTCCGCGTTGTCGACGATCGTCTTCGCCATCGTCGTCATGACGAGGTCGAGATCGTCGAGCGACGCCTGTGCCATGCGAACCTCCCTTCTGGGTTGACTCCGGGCTCTCGACCGGGTTACGGGGCCAGGCAGGCCCCCAGGTCGGCGAGCGACACGAAGGCGCCCGGCCGGGCGGCCGAGCGGTTCGCGATGACGCTCGTCTTCTCGCCGTCCGGATCCCCGAGGGACGACACGACGAGGACCGCTTCGCCGAAATCCTCCTTCTCCGTGTACCCGTTGACCGTGACAAGACAGCGCAGGCCGGCCGCGTGTGCCGCCTCGAGGCCGTTGCGGGAATCCTCGACCACGAGCACCTCGGCGGGGTCGACCCCGAGCTTCTCGAGGGCGAGGAGGTAGATGTCGGGGGCCGGCTTCTTCCGCGGGACGCAGTCCCCGGCCAGGAAGACGTCGAACCGGGCGGCCCGCTCGGGGCCGACCGCATACTCGAGGATGGCGTGGACGGCGGCCTCGGCCGAGGTCGAGGCGACGCCCAGCTTCCAGCCGGCATCCTGGGCCGCCGCGATGATCCGACGGATGCCGGGCCGTGGCGGGAGCCTGCCCCCGGCCACCATCTCCGTGTAGATCGCCGTCTTGCGCTTGTGCCACTTCGCGATCTCGGCCGCCTGGCCGTCCGGGTCCGCGGGCAGACCCGTGGCTGCCACGAACTCCGGGGTCAGCAGGCTCGCCATCCGCTCCTTGCCGCCGCCGATCTTGAGGCGCCGGCCGTACTCCTCGACCGACCATTCGACGGGCAGGTTGAACTCGCGGAACGTCTGGTTGAAGGCGGGCAGGTGGCCGTGGCGCTCGGTGTCGGCGAGGACGCCGTCGCAGTCGAAGACGAGCGCGCTCACCACGCCTTGCCCTCGCTGCCGAAGAGGCGGATGTGGTGCTTCGCCATCTCCATCACGGCCGCCCGCTGGGCCGCGAAGAGCTTCGGCGGGTCGTAGTCGCCCGGGTGCTCGGTCATGAAGTCGTAGCCGGACTTCATGTAGGCGATCTTGAGCGCGGTGCTGATGTTGACCTTCGCGCATCCGCGGGCGATGAGGTCGCTGAACTGCTCAGCGCTCATGCCGGTGCCGCCGTGGAGCGCGACGGGCTTCCCGGTGGCCTCGACGATGTCGCTCACCCGCTGGGCGTCGAGCGTCGGTGCGGTCTTGTAGGTCCCATGCGCGTTGCCGATCGCCGGGGCGAACACGTCGACGCCGGTGGCGCGCACGAACTCGACGACGGTCTCCAGGCTCTGGACATTCTGGGCCTCGTCGCCGGTCATCTCCTCGGTTCGCTTGAAGCCCTCGATCTCGCCCTCGACGTCCGCGCCGTAGCGGCGCGCCTCGGCGACGACCTCGATGCACTGGCGCTGGTTCTCGGCGACCGAGAGCTTGGAGGCATCGAAGAGGACGGAGCTCCAGCCCTTCGCGAGACAGGCGCTGATCACGTCCCGTTCCGGGCAGTGGTCCAGGTGAAGCGCGACGGGGACGCTCACGTCCTTCGTGTACGCCAGCCACATCGCGTACATGGCGTCGAGACCCGTCATCTTCACGTGCTTGACCGAGGTCTGGAGGATGATGGGGGCGCGGAGCTCCTCGGCCGCGGCGAGGACGGCCTCCATCGAGAGGTCGTTGATGACGTTGATCGCCGCGACGCCGTATCGCTCGGCGAACGCGCGATCGAGGATCTGCCTGGTCGGCACAACTGGCACGTGGGCACCTCCGGGCGGGACGCGAGCAACCAGGGAGTCGCAGACGCGCCGAACCGGGTGGCGCCCGAACCCGACCCCCATCCGAGTCTAGACCGCCGAAGGGACGCAAACCGTCAATGTCGCGTCAAGGAATCGCGCCGGAACGCGTCACCGGCCCGTCGCCGGCCCGGCGTCCAGAACGAACGAAAAGGGCCCCCGTCCGGCGAGGGCCCTGGTTCGGTTGTAGGCTTCGAAATCCGGCGAGCGGCTGGCCGGAGCGCGGATGGCAGGCGGTCAGCGCATCCCGTAGCGGGCCCAGATGGGCAGGCGTTCGCGCGGATCGGCCTGAGGCTCCGAATCGTCATCGCTCAGCAGGATGCTGATGAAGGAGAAGAGCGCCAGGAGGCCGAGCACGGTTGCGAGGATCATCGTGCAAACCTCCGTGTTTGGTGTGGATGGTCAACGATCGTTGACCTGCTTTGGATAATAGCCTAACAAAGTGTGACCGTCAATGTCACATGGCCTAACGGAGTGGTGCGAAGTGCCCCTCGAACCGAAGCTGAACGTCACCGACGCCGGGATCCTGGAAGCGCTCCAGCGCGACGGCAGGCTTTCCTACGCGGAGATCGGCGCGGCGGTCGGCATGAGCGGCCCGTCGGCGCACGAGCGGGTCAAGAAGCTGGAGGCGCGCGGGATCATCCGGGGCTACATGGCGGCCGTGGACCCCGACTCGGTGGGCCTTGGGGTGCTTGCCTTCATGTGGGTCACCCAGGCGCCGGGCACGATCGCGGACGACATCGCGGGCGACTTCGCGGCGATCCCGGAGGTGGAGGCCTGCCACCGGATCGCCGGCGAGGGCGACTACCTCCTCAAGATCCGCGCCAGCAACACGAGCGATCTCGAACGCGTCGTCCGCATCGTCCAGGGAACCCGCCACGTCTACCGGACCGAGACGGACGTGGTCTTCTCCACGCCCTTCGAGCGCCGGGCCCTGCCGATCCGGGCAACCGGGAAGCCCGCGAGATCCGATCCCGCGGGCGAGGCGTAGGGAAGGGCAGATGCCTGACGAGCGCTCCGCCCCGGCCGAGGAGCTCGCCCTCGTCGCCGCCGTCGTCGCCGGGAGCGAGGACGCGCTCGCTGCTCTCTACGATCGCCACGTGAACTCGATTTTCGCGGCGGCCTACCGGCTGACCGGAGACCGCTCGGTTGCCGAGGAAGTGGTACAGGAGGTCTTCCTGACGCTCTGGAACCGCGCCGAACGCTTCGATCCTGCACTGGGCTCGCTCGGTGGCTGGCTGGGCACCATCGGCCGCAACCGCGCGGTCGATCGGCTGCGGGCGGCCGGCCGGCGCCCGCAGCTGGTCTCGCTCTCGCCGATGAGCGGCGAGAGCGAGCCGGATTCAGCCGCCCTGGAGCGCCTCGCGAACAGCCGCGGCACGGTGGGCGGCGCGGCCGATCCGTACGCGGGCGACCCGTCGGACCTCCTTGCGGCCTCCGAGACCCGGGCAGCGATCGGTGCCGCGCTGGCGGAGATGGCGGAGCCCGAACGCGAGGTGATCCTGCTGGCCTACCGCGAGGAGCTCACCCAGAGCGAGATCGCAGCGAAGCTGGGCTGGCCGTTGGGGACCGTGAAGACGCGAACGCGCCGCGCGTTGCTCCGCCTCCGGCTGGCGCTCGCGGAGATCCACGGCGAGGGGCTGGCCCCGGCGCCGCAGGTCGGCGCCGGGCCAGGTCGCCCGCCGGGCCCCGGTGGCTCGACGGTCATCCCGTTCGACCAGGCGGGCCACGAGGCGCGCCGATGATGGACCACGTCGATGTCCGCGCGGCGCTGGAGCTCGCGACCGTCGAGCCGGGCGGGCTGGATCGGCTCGCGGCCGGTGACACGGGCGAAGCGGCCGCCATCGCCGGCCACCTGGCGGGTTGCCCCGCATGCATGGACGAGCTGACGCGGCTGCGACGGGCCGACATGCTGGTCCGGCCGGTGCTTGCCGCGGCCGCGCCGCCGGAGCTGCGGGCGCGGACCCTTGCCTACGTGCGTGCCGCGGGCCGTCAGCGGGGAGCCCCGGACCCGATCGCCTCGACGCAGTCCCCGGCGACCCCGGCGCCTCCGGACGTGGTCCCGGCCCCCCGGGCACTCGTCCCCGCGCCGCGGCCGGTTCGCCGCGTGTTCTGGCCGGCCGCCGTTGCCGCTGCGCTGGTGATCGGGCTGGGCGGCGGATTCCTCGTGGCCGGCGGCCGTGCCGCGCCGACGGCCGGCGACGCCGCCGCGGCGTTTGCCGAGGTGACCCGGGAGAGCGCGGTGCTCCTCGCCGCCCCGGATGCCGCGCGTGCCGTCCTCGCGGATGCCGCCGGCGTCGCCCGGGGCAGCGTCATCGTCGCACCGGCCGAGGGCGCCATGGTGGTCGTGGCCGTGGACCTGCCCGATCCCGGCGCCGGTCGCGAGTACCTGTGCTGGGCCGAGGTCGGCGGGAGCCGGACGCGCGTCGGGACGATGTGGCTCACCGGGAACGTGGGTTGGTGGAGCGGCCCCGCGGCGTTGCCGGCCGGCGTGGGCCCGGGAGCGCGCTTCGGCGTCTCCCTCGTGAGTGTCGCCTCAGGTGGGCTCGGCGACGCGGTCCTCACCGGCGGGCTCTGAGGCCGCCCCAGGATCGATCGGGATCTCGGGAACGTCGCCGACCGCCATCCAGGCGAGCGCCGCGCCCACCACGACCACGAGGATGGCGAACCAGATCAGGTAGCCGGTGTTCACGGGCGGACGCCAGGAATGTGCATCGGCGCGAGTATACGGACGCGGGCGTCGGCACGGCCGGCGCAGCGGCCGGGCCGCGGACGGGATCCACGACCCGCCGCTACACTGCCGCGGTGATCGACTGGACGCCGCAACCGATCGCGTTCACGGTCGGCCCGCTCGCCGTCCACTGGTACGGGATCATGTACGCGATCGGCCTTGCCATCGTGTTCGTCGTCGTGGAGCGGGAGGCGCGCTGGCGCGGCCTGGACACGGGACTGCTGGCGAACGGGTTCATCGTCGTCGCGTTCGCGGCGCTCGTCGGTGGCCGCCTCTACCACGTGATCGACCAGTGGGACGCCCGCTACAAGAACGACCTGTTGGCCATCGTCCTGCCGCCCTACAGCGGCCTTGGCGTGTATGGCGGGATCGCGACCGGCTTCCTGACCGGGATCCTCTACGCCCGCTGGAAGCGGCAGCCCTTCCTGGCCTGGGCCGACGCGGTTGCGCCGGGCCTGCTCGTCATGCAGGCGGTCGCGCGCTGGGGCAACTTCTTCAACCAGGAGCTGTACGGGCCGCCGACGAACCTGCCCTGGGGGATCGCCATCGAGTGCGCCAACCGGACCCCGACCTGGGCGTGCCCGCCGGTCGGGACCACCCCGGTCGACGCGCATTTCGTGCCGCTCTTCCTCTACGAATCGCTCTCCGGGCTGGTCGGCGCGGTCGCCCTGATTACGCTCTCGCGGCGTGCGCGATTCCTTCGGCCGGGCGATCTCCTGCTGCTCTTCTTCGCGTGGTACGGGACCACGCGGTTCCTGCTGGAGCCACTCCGCACGAACAACTGGACGCTCGACGGGATCCCGACAGCCTCGATCATCTCGGCCGCTGCCGTGGTCGCCGCGCTCGTCCTGCTCGCCTGGCGCCATCGGCCCGGAGCGGCGGCGAACGATCCCGCACCGCCTGGCCTGCCCGCCGCGGTGACGGTCGCAGAGGCGGCCTCGCCGCCGCCGCACGAGCCCGCGTGATGGAGTATGCGCATTCGATCCTCGACCTGATCGGCAACACGCCGCTGGTCCGGATCTCCCGGGTCACGCGCGGGATCGGGCCTCTGGAGCGCCAGCCGCTGGTCCTTGCCAAGCTCGAGATGCTCAGCCCCGGCGGCTCGGTCAAGGACCGGATCGGGCTGCCCATGATCGAGGCGGCGGAGCGTGACGGACTGCTCCGGCCGGGCGGCACGATCATCGAGCCCACCAGCGGCAACACCGGGCACGGCCTGGCGATCGCCGCGGCGCTGAAGGGATACCGCTGCATCTTCGTGATGGCCGACAAGCAATCGGCGGAGAAGCAGGCGATCCTGCGCGCGTACGGCGCCGAGGTCGTCCTGTGCCCGACCAACGTCCCGCCCGAATCGCCCGAGAGCTACTACTCGGTGGCGACCCGGCTGGCCCGCGACATCCCCGGCGCCTACAAGCCGGACCAGTACTGGAACCAGGAGAACACGATCGCCCACGAAGCCACGACCGGCCCGGAGATCTGGCGCCAGACCGCCGGCCGGCTCACCCACCTGGTCGCCTCCGTCGGGACCGGCGGCACGATCACGGGCGCGGCGCGCTACCTGCGTTCGCAGAAGCCCGATCTCGTGGTCGTCGGCGCCGATCCGGAGGGAAGCGTCCTGTCGGGCGACACGGCGCGCCCGTACCTCACCGAGGGCGTGGGCGAGGACTTCATCCCGGGCACCCTCGACCCCGAGGTCGTGGACCGGTGGGTGCGCGTCTCGGACCGGGATGCGTTCGCGATGGCCCGCCGGATCACCCGCGAGGAGGGGATCCTGGCCGGCGAGTCGTGCGGGACGGCGATGCTCGCCGCGCTCCAGGTGGCCCGCGAGCTGACCGAGTCGGGGCAGGGGCCCGGCGCGGTGATGGTGGTGATCCTCGCTGACGGCGGCCGGAACTACCTCTCGAAGCTGTACAACGACGAGTGGATGCGCGCGAACGGCCTGCTCGCCTCGCCCGGCGCGGTGGTCCGCGTGCGGCAGGTGATGGAGGATCGCCATCACGGCGAGCAGATCCCGGATCTCGTCCTGGCCCGGACCACGGAGAAGGTCGGGGCGGCGATCGGCCGGCTGGAGGACTACGGGATCAGCCAGATGCCGGTCTCGGAGGCCGCCGAGGGCAGCGTGCTGGCGGGGCTGGTCGGCTCGATCTCGGAGAAGGGCCTCCTCGAGCGCGTCTATCGCGACCCCGGCGTCGTGGAGCGCACCGTCGGCGAGGTGATGGACCCGCCCCTGCCGGTAGTCCAGGAGGCGGCCCCGCTGGACGAGGCGTTCGCGCTCCTGGCGCGCGGCGCGCCCGCGGTCCTTGCGGTGCGCGGCGAACGACCGGTCGGCGTGATCACGAAGCTCGACGTGCTGGAGTACCTGAGCCACCACCCGCGGCTGGGGGTCTGAGGACGTGGCGGATCGGGAGAGCCGCGATGCCTTCGCGACCCGGGCGGTTCACGCAGGCGGCGAGCCGGATGCGCTGACCGGGGCGGTGAGCCCGCCCATCTACCAGACGTCGACCTATGCACAGGACGGGGTTGGCCGGCCGCGCGGTGGCTACGAGTACGCGCGCACCCAGAACCCGACCCGGGACCGGCTGGAGCGCGCGGTGGCGGACCTGGAGGGCGGGACCTTCGGGATCGCGTTCGCCTCCGGCTCGGCGGCCACCGCGAACCTGGCGGAGCTGGTGGCGCCCGGCGAGGAGATCGTCGTTGGCGACGACGTCTACGGCGGCACCTATCGGTTCTTCGAGCGGGTCGCCCGGCCGCGCGGCACGATCGCGCGGTACGTCGACCTGGCAGGCGGCGCCGCGGGCGGGCTGGCCGCGACCCTGGGCGAGCGGACCCGGATGGTCTGGTTCGAGACGCCCTCCAACCCGCTCCTCAAGGTGACCGACATCGCGTCCGTGGCGCGCGACGCTCACGGCCACGTGGGCGCGCGGGGTGCGGCCCCGATCGTCGTGGTCGACAACACGTTCGCCTCGCCGGCCCTGCAGCGGCCGCTGGCCCTGGGCGCCGACGTCGTCTTCCACTCGGCCACGAAGTACCTCGCCGGCCACAGCGACACGGTGCTCGGGGTGGTCGTGACCTCGCGCGACGACGTGGCCGACCAGCTCCGGTTCCTCCAGAACGCGATCGGCGCGGTCCCCGGCCCGCAGGACTGCTTCCTCGCGCTCCGGGGCCTGCGCACGCTCGCCCTCCGGGTCGAGCGGCACGCCGCGAACGCGCTGGCAATCGCGCGCTTCCTCGCCGCCCGCGACGACGTGGCCTGGCTTCGCTACCCGGGCCTCGCGGAGGGACGGTTCGCCCATCCACAGGCGGCGCTCGCCGCGGGCCAGATGGCGGCCGGCGGCGGGATGGTCAGCTTCGTCCCGGCGGCGGGCGGGCGCCACGGCCGAAGCGCGCGGGAGCGTGCCGTCGCGGTCTGCGAGGCGACCCGGCTCTTCACGCTGGCCGAATCGCTGGGCGGGGTGGAGTCGCTGATCGAGCTGCCCGCCGTGATGACGCACGCGTCGGTGGCGACCTCGCCGCTGGAGGTGCCGGAGGCGCTGATCCGCCTCTCGGTCGG
>DAITNC010000042.1:0-13736 GCA_036834865.1 Candidatus Limnocylindrales bacterium
GGCAACCTGGTGAACCTGTTCGACCAGAGCGCGGTCTTCATCGTGCTCGCGATCGGCGAGGGCTTCGTCCTGCTCCTGGGTGAGATCGACCTCTCGATCGGCTACGTCGCGGCGATCGGCGGGATCGTCGCGGCCCAGCTCGTCCAGCCCAACACCAACTGGCCCTGGTGGGCGGCGATCATCGCCGCGCTCGTCGTGTGCGGCGCGATCGGGGGCATCCAGGGGCTCATCATCACCCGGCTGCGCATGCCCGCCTTCATCGTGACGCTCGCCGGGTACCTGATGTGGTTCGGCGTCATGATCTACATGCTGGGCGCCGCCGGCGGCGTCGGGATCACCAGCACCCTGTGGGCAGGCCAGGTGGGCCTGTACGGCATCGTCTACAGCTACCTCGATCCGCTGGTGGCCTGGATCGGGCTCATCGCCATCGTCGGGGTGCTGGGCACGATCATGTGGCGGCGCGACGCCGGGCGGCGCCGCAACGGCCTGGTTGCCCCGCCCATGGGCCTGACCGTCGCGAAGATCGCGTTCGTGGCGGCCGCCGGGATCATCGTTGTCGCCATCTGCAACCTGAACCGGGGGAGCTTCCTGCCGATCATCGGCGTGCCGTTGGTGGTGCCCCTCGTTCTCATCGTGCTCGCGGTCTGGACGGTCCTGCTCGAGCGCATGCAGTTCGGCCGCCACATCTACGCCGTCGGTGGCAACCCGGAGGCAGCGCGGCGCGCCGGCATCAACGTGCCCCGCCTGCGCACGATCTGCTTCATCCTCTGCTCGATGACCGCGGGGATCGCGGGCGTGATCTACTGCTCGACGCTGGGCGGCATGACCACCAACATCAACGGCGGCCAGCTTGTCCTGTACGCCGTCGCGGCAGCGGTCATCGGCGGGACGAGCCTTTTCGGCGGCCGGGGGCGGGCGATCCACGGCCTCCTCGGCGGCCTGGTCATCGGGGCCATCTACAATGGCCTCTACCTGCTGGGACTGGAGATCCAGTGGCAGCTGATCGTCACCGGACTCGTCCTCCTCGCCGCCGTGAGCGTCGATTCGCTTTCCCGCAAGTGAACAGGGAGCCCCGGCCCCGCGCCTGACGGCGACGCTCGCCGGGCCGGCTGCCGGGAATCCTCGCGGTGGCGGGGCCGCGTCCGCGGCTGCCCGGCTCCCACCGGGCAGCCCCCACAGAACCAGGAGCCAGGCTGATGCCCCAGATCCACCTTCGCGCCGAGCCAGGCGACTACGCGCCGATCGTCCTGCTGCCCGGCGATCCGAACCGGGCGACCGCGATCGCGTCCCTCTTCGACGGCGGCCTCGAGGCGTCGCGGAAGGTCAACGACCACCGCTTGCTGTTCGGCTACACCGGCACGTACGGCGGGGTGCCCGTCAGCGTGCAGACCACCGGGATCGGCGCCCCTGCCGCGGCGATCGTCGTCGAGGAGCTGCTGCGGCTGGGCGCGCGCCGCCTCGTCCGGGTCGGGACGTGCGGCGGCATCGGGCGTGGCATCCGCACCGGCGAGCTGGTGATCGCCTCGGCAGCGACGCCGTTCGACGGCACCACCGCGACCTACCTCCACGGCGAGCCGTACGCGCCGGCCGCCGACTTCACCCTGGTCCGGGCGCTCGTGGATGCCGCGGAGGCCGGGCACGCGACGTACCACGTGGGTCCGGTCTGCACCGTGGACGTCTTCTACAACCCCGACGAGGACTACTTCAGTCGCTGGGCGGCGCGCGGCGTCCTGGCGTTCGAGATGGAGAGCTCCGCGCTCTTCTACCTGGCGGCCCGAGCAGGCGCGACCGGTGGCGACGTGCGCGCGGCGAGCATCCTGACGGTGAGCGACGTCCTGGGCCCGAACGTCACCTCGGAAGACTCCTACCTCTCGCTCGACGAGCTGGAGCGGCGGACCGCGTCGATGATCCGGGTCGCCCTCGCGGCGGCGACGTCGCCGGCCGTCACGGCCGGGCTCTGAACGACGCCACGGGGCGGCCGGCGCCGTTCCCGGTCTTCGTGAACCTGCGCGCGATCGGCGTCACGTCCGCCTGGTTCCGCGAGCAGTCCCGGCGCCTTGAGGCCGCGGGCTACGACGGGGTGGCGATCTGGGACCACTTCGTCAGCCGTGGAGTCCGGCGCGATCCCGTCCTGGAGTCCTGGACGACGCTCGCGGCGCTCGCCGGGAGCACGAGCCGGCTGCGCCTCATGACGTTCGTTCTCAACGTGATGAACCGGCCCCCGTCAGTCGTGGCGCGGATGGCAGCCACCCTCCAGGAGGCAAGCGGCGGCCGCCTGGTGCTGGGGATCGGCATCGGCGGGCATCCGGCGGAGCACCTGGCCTATGGGATCCCCTTCCCGGCGGCGCCCGAGCGGGTCGCGCGGCTGGAGGAGGCGGTCGCGGTCCTCCGTGCGCTCTGGTCGGGCGGGCCGGTGACCCGCGAATCGCCGTTCTACCCGCTCCGCGACGCGTACGCGTTCCCCGTCCCGGATCCCGCTCCGCCGATCATCGTGGGCGGAGAGACCGCGGCCGGGGCCGCGCTCGCCGGGCGGATCGGCGACGGCTGGACGGTGCCCGCGGCCCTGCTCGCCGCGCGCCTGCCCGTCTACCTCGGGGCGTTGGCCGGAGCCGGGCGCGACCGGTCGACGACCAGCGTCTTCGCGGCGTTCGATCTCGGGACGGGTGAATCGCTGGCCGGGAGCCCGTGGGTGGACGATCCAGCCGGGACGGCGTCGCGCTGGCGGGCGGCCGGCACCGACGGCGCCGTGGTGGGCGCGCGGACGGCCGACGACGTCGACCTCCTCGTGGAGGCCGCGGCGCGGCGCTGAGCGGCCGCGCATGGGAAGATCGCGGGCATGACCTCGATCCCGGGCTCCGACCGAGCCGACCGTCCCGACCGCGCCGACGGTCCCGTGCCGACGCACGGCTGCATTCGGTGCGGCGCCCCGATCCCGCTTTCGGACGCGCTGTGCGCGGAGTGCAACCCGGGCGGCCTGGAGCAGCCGGCCGCCTCCCAGGCACACGGAACCGTCTTCGCGGGGATCGCGCTGACGGTCGTCGCGATGCTCGTGGGAGCCACGTTCCTCGTGGGCGGAGTGGGCCCGTTCACCGCGCAGCTGACCGCCGCGTCTCCGGTGAGCGGGGGACTGGCGCTGACCCTCGCGGTCACCAACGCCGGGGGTCGCGACGGGCAGGCCACCTGCCGGGTCTGGGACCCTGCGTACCTCGGCGATCCACCCATCGAGACCTACGTGCGCACGCCCTCGATCCCCGCCGGCGGGACGCTCACGTTCCAGCAACGCGTGGTCGACCTGGGGACCGAAGCCCGGGCGTTCGCCGTGGACTGCACCCGGTGACGGCCGGGAGCTGGGGCACGGAACTCACGGTCGCGGTTCAGCTCGTCGAGCGGGCCGGCCGCCTGGTCGCCGCCCGCTTCGAGGACAGCGGACCCGTCGCGTACAAGGGGGCGCACGACATCGTCACGGAGGTGGACCACGCCGCCGAGGCGCTGCTCCGCTCCGGTCTCGCCGAGCGCTTCCCGACGGACGCGTTCTACGGCGAGGAATCCGGCCGGGACGCGACGGTCGCGGCGCGGGTCTGGGTCTGCGACCCGGTGGACGGCACCATCAACTACGCCAACGGCATCCCGTTCTTCTGCGTCTCGCTCTCGCTCGTCGCCGACGGCCGGCCGGTCGTGGGCGTCGTGCACGACCCGCTTCGGCTCGAGACCTTCGCGGCCACGGCCGGGGGCCCCGCGACGCTCGACGGCCGGCCGGTTCACGCGTCGGCCAAGGAGCGCCTCTCCGACGCGGTGATGGCCCTCACCATCGGGGGTCGCGCGCCGGCCCGCCGGATCGCCCGGGTGCGCCACGAGATCCGGGTCTCGCGCACGATGGGCTCCGCCGCGCTCGCGCTGGCCTACGTCGCGAACGGCCGCTTCGACGCCTTCAGCCAGACCGTCGGGCTCTCCGCGTGGGACGTGGCCGCGGCCGGCTTCATTGCCGAACGAGCGGGCGCCATCGTGACGGACCTCGCCGGCGGTCCCTGGTTCGACCTCGCGGCCCCGGTCGGGAGGATGGGCATCCTCGCCGCGCCCGCGCCCCACCACGCCCGCCTGCTCGCGCTTCTCGGCGACGAGAGGGCCGTGGCGCCCGCCCGACGGTCAGGCGGCCGGGCGCCAGCGGTGCGGTCGCCGTCGGAGACCGGGTAGCCCCCAGCGCTCGCAGAAGGCCGGCCAGGCTTCCGGATCGGCGCCCTGCCAGCGCAGCGCGTCGGGCCCCGGCGTCCCCAGCGGCACCTCCGTGCGGAGCGTGGCGAGATCGCGGAACAGGACGGCGTCCGGCCAGCAGTCACGCAGCGTCACGGCCATCCGGTCGGCGCCGCGCACCGAGCGCGGCCACGTCCCGGGCGCCGCATCGCGGATCCCCTCCAGGGACCCGAAGGCGGCGAGGAGCGCGGCCGCGCCCTTCGACCCGAAGCCCGCGATCCCGGGGAAGCCGTCCGCGGCGTCGCCCACGAGGGCCAGGTAGTCGGGGATCGCGCGGGGCGGCACGCCCCACTTGGCGTGCACGCCCGCCTCGTCGTAGGTGATGTCGCGCCGCCGGTCACGGAGGACCACGCGATCGGCTCGGACCACCTGGGCAAGGTCCTTGTCGGGCGTGCAGACCAGGATCCGGTCCACGCCCGGCGCGTTCGCCCAGCGCACGGCGGCCGTGGCGAGCGCGTCGTCGGCCTCCCATTCCACCATAGGCCAGAGGACGAACCCGAGCGCGGTGATCGCCTCCTCGGCGATGGGGAACTGGGCCAGCAGCTCCGGCGGCACGCCCGCTTCGCTCTTGTACCCCGGCCAGCGGTCGTTGCGGAACGAGCGGATCACGCGGTCGTGGGCGCAACCAACGTGCGTCGCGCCCTCGTCCCGGACCAGCGCCAGCAGCGTGCCGGCCAGGCCCGCGACTGCCGTCAACGGAATCCTGTCGCGGCCGCGGACCGGTGGACGCGGGGCGTGGTGGGCGCGGAACAGCTCATAGGTCGCATCGACCAGGTGGAGCTCCATTGGCGACCCGCGATCCCGCGTGGGTGGTGCGCGTCGGCGGCTGACGGTCAGCCCGCGTCGGCGCCGGCGCCGGCGCCGCCGATCGCCTCCGCGTGGCGCGCCTCGACCATCTCCTTGAGCCGCTCGAGGTCGGCCTGGAAGATCGCGCCGAGGATCGGCTTCTGGACCAGCTGGCCCAGGTTCGGGAAGACCGGCGGCACCAGCCGCTCGTCCCAGCGCACCAGCGTGCGCCGCGCGTCGAGCGCCTCGAGCGCGATCCGCCCGGACCCCGCGAAGATCCCCACGTGCCGGATCCCGAAGGCGACCGGGGGGTCGTACTGGTCGATCTCGACCGGGTCCACGACGCCGACCAGGAAGATACGGACGTCGGCCTCGCCCCGCGTCCCGATCCCGACGGGTCCGGCGGTCAGCAGGCGCACCGAGCGCATCTCGCGCATCCAGAGCGGCTGGCGCTCGATGTCGGAGACCGCCTCCCAGACCGCGTCGATGGGCGCGTCGATCGCGATCGCCATCTTCATCGTGGGATCCGGCCCATCGCCGGACGCGATCACCGACCCGAGCCAGCGCTCGGCGGCCACGACGGCCCCGGCCGCGACGACCCCGAACAGGGCGACGGTCCGCAGGCTGGTCACGCCGTCGCTCCGGCGACGGCCACGACGGACGGCGCCACCAGGTCTACGCCGGTGTCGGCAAGCTGGGCCAGCGCGGCGGCGCCGTCGCCCGGGTGCAGGTCCACGGCCCGGACGCCCTCGACGAGCACGCTGGTCGGGAAGCCCAGGGCGACCGCGTCGAGCGCCGTGGCCCGGACGCAGTAGTCGGTGGCGAGCCCGCAGATCACCACCCGGCCGACGCCGTGCGCCCGCAGGAGCGCGGCGAGCTCCGTGGGCACGAGGTCGCCGCTGCCGGGGTCCCGCATCGTGAAGCCGGAGTAGCCGTCCTCCCCGTTCGAGCCCTTGCGCACGGCCGGCCCGGCGCCCGAGGTGAGTGCCGGGTGGAGCGCGGCGCCCCACGTCCCTGCCACGCAGTGGACCGGCCACGGACCGCCGTCCTTCGCGAAGTGCGGGGTGGACGGCGGGTGCCAGTCCTGCGTGTACGCGACCAGCGCGTCCCCGGCCAGCGCGGCGGCAATCTGCCGGTTCAGGTACGGGAGAATCGCGTCGGCGCCGGCAACACGCAGGCTGCCGGCCGGGTCGGCGAAGTCGTTCTGGACATCGACGACGATGAGCGCGGTCTCCGCATCGTAGTCCGGCTGCATGAGGCGACTCTACCCCAGCCACTCTGCCAGCGTCCGGCGGTCCGATGGGCTACGCTCCGGGCACTGCCGACCCGCTCCAGCTCGGAGCACCAATCGGGGCTCGCGGCCGTGTGCTGGAGCCACCCCAGCCTGACCCGGGTCCATGCCAGGAGTGCTCGCTCATGTACTCGGACGAGTTCAAGCACCAGCTGCCGGACGTCGATCCGGACGAGACCACCGACTGGATTGCCTCGTTCGATGACCTCGTGGACCAGGCGGGCGCCGACCGCGCCCGGTTCGTCATGTACAAGCTGCTGAAGCGGGCTCGCCAACTCCACGTCGGGCTGCCTCCCCTCACGCAGACCCGCTACATCAACACGATCAGCCCGGAGCAGGAGCCGTACTTCCCCGGCGACGAGGCGCTCGAGCGTCGCATCCGGCGGCTGGTCCGCTGGAACGCGATGGCGATGGTGCTGCGCGCCAACAGCGTCTCGCCCGGGATCGGCGGCCACCTCTCGACGTACGCCAGCTCAGCGAGCCTCTACGAGGTCGCCTTCAACTGGTTCTTCCGCGGCAAGGACGAGGGCGCCGGCGACCAGGTCTTCTACCAGGGGCACGCGGCCCCGGGGATGTACGCCCGCGCGTTCCTCGAAGGGCGGCTGAGCGCCGCCCAGCTCGACAACTTCCGGCGCGAGGTGCGCCCCGGCCAGGGACTCTCGTCGTACCCGCACCCGCGCCTGATGCCCGACTTCTGGGAGTTCCCGACGGTCAGCATGGGCCTGGGACCGATCGCCGCCATCTACCAGGCTCGCTTCAACCGGTACCTGCTCCACCGGGGCGTGGCCGACACCAGCGGCTCGCGCGTCTGGGCATTCCTCGGCGACGGCGAGATGGACGAGCCGGAGGCGCTCGGCGCGCTCTGGGTTGCGGGCCGTGAGCGGCTGGACAACCTGACCTTCGTCGTCAACTGCAACCTGCAGCGCCTGGACGGACCGGTCCGCGGCAACGGCAAGATCATCCAGGAGCTGGAGGGGATCTTCCGCGGCGCCGGCTGGAACGTCATCAAGGTGATCTGGGGCCGCGAGTGGGACGACCTGCTGGCCCGGGACACGGACGGGACGCTCGTCAACAAGATGAACGAGACCGTGGACGGCGAGTTCCAGAAGTACTCGGTGGCCGGCGGCGCCTACATCCGCGAGCACTTCTTCGGCCCGGACCCGCGCCTCCGCCGGCTGGTCGAGCACCTGTCGGACGACGACCTGATCCGGCTCCGCCGGGGCGGTCACGACTACCGCAAGCTCTACGCCGCCTACAAGGCAGCCACCGAGTTCCAGGGCGCGCCCACCGTGATCCTTGCCAAGACCATCAAGGGCTGGACGCTGGGCGCGGGCGTGGAGGGGCGCAACATCACCCACCAGACCAAGAAGCTCTCCGAGGCCGAGCTGCGGGTCTTCCGCGATCGGCTGGAGCTCCCGATCCCGGACGACCAGCTGGCGGACGCGCCGTACTACCACCCGGGCCCCGACTCCGAGGAGATCCGCTATCTCCTCGAGCGCCGCCGGGCGCTCGGTGGCGGGCTCCCGAAGCGGGTCGTCCGGAGCCGGCCGCTGCCCGCTCCAGTCCCGGAGACCGACCGGGAGTTCTCGGCCGGCTCGACGTCCGCCGTCAGCACCACGATGGTCTTCGCGAAGCTCCTGCGGAACCTCATGCGCGACCCTGGGTTCGGCAAGCGGGTGGTCCCGATCATTCCCGACGAGGCGCGCACGTTCGGCATGGATCCGCTGTTCAAGGAGGTCGGGATCTACGCCAGCGGGGGCCAGCACTACGAGCCGGTCGACTCGGAGCTGATCCTCTCCTATCGCGAGGCGAAGGACGGCCAGGTGCTGGAGGAGGGGATCACCGAGGCGGGCTCGATGGCGTCCCTCCAGGCGGCCGCCACGTCGTACGCGACGCACGGCGAGCCGATGCTGCCCTTCTACATCTTCTACTCGATGTTCGGGTTCCAGCGGACCGGCGACCAGGCCTGGGCGCTGGCCGACGCGCGCGGCCGTGGCTTCATGCTCGGCGCGACGGCCGGCCGGTCCAGCCTGAACGGCGAGGGCCTCCAGCACCAGGATGGGCACAGCCAGCTGCTCGCCTCGACGATCCCCAGCATCCGCGCCTACGACCCGGCCTACGCGTACGAGCTGGCGACGATCATTCGCGACGGCATCGAGCGCATGTACGGGCGGGGCGAGGACGTCTACTACTACGTCACGCTCTACAACGAGAACTACCTCATGCCGCCGGCGCCCGAGGGTGCCACCGACGGGATCGTGCGCGGGATCCACCGGGTCCTGGCCGCCCCGGAGGTCGCCGGCGGCGCGAAGGCGCGCGTCCGCCTCGTGGGGTCGGGCGCGATCCTCCAGCAGGCCGTCGCCGCGCAGGCGCTCCTCGCGGAACGGTTCGGGGTCGCCGCCGAGGTCTACAGCGCCACGTCGTGGCAGCAGCTCCGCGTGGACGCGCTCGAGGTCGAGCGCTGGAACCGGCTCCACCCGGGCGAGCCGGCCCGGACCCCGTACGTGTCGCAGGTGCTGGGACCTGACGGCGGGCCGGTCGTGCTGGTCTCTGACTGGGTCAAGGCGCTGCCGGACCTGCTCGGCCGCTGGCTGCCGGCGGGCTACGTGTCCCTGGGAACCGAGGGCTTCGGCCGCAGCGACACCCGCGAGGCGCTCCGGGCACTGTTCGAGATCGACGCCCCGAACGTCGCGCTGGGAGCGCTGACGGCACTCTCGCGGCGTGGCGAGCTACCGGCAGCGGACGTGGCCGCCGCGATCGCCTCGCTCGGCATCGACCCGGAGAAGATCGACCCGCTCGCGTTCTGACACGGGGAACCGGGCGCCGGCCCGGGACGTCAGGGGTCCGGACCCGTTGCCTGCCGCCCGGCAGCCGGCCTGAAGGAGCCCCACCATGACATCGCTCACCAATCCTGTGGCCCGACCCCGCCTCGGCTGGCTCGCCGCGGGCGCGTTCGCCGGCCTTGCCGCCGCGGTGGCCTTTGGCCCCGCCCTCATGCCGCCCGGCGCCCGCGCCGTCGATCCCGCGACCACGACACCGGAGCACACGATCAGCGTGAGCGGCCTCGGGCGCGTGACCACCGTGCCGGACGTGGCCGACGTCCAGGTCGGCGTGACGCTCAGCCGCGCCAAGGTTCGCGACGCCCAGGCCGCGGCCGCGACCGCGATGGCCGCGGTGCTCGCCGCCCTGCGGACCGCTGGGGTCGCCGACAAGGACATCCAGACGACCCAGCTCTCGCTCCAGCCGGTCTATGACTACTCGTCGAGCGGCACGCCTCCGCGCCTCACCGGCTACCAGATCGTGAACTCGGTGAAGGCGACCGTGCGGAAGCTCGACACGCTCTCGGACGTCATCGACGGCGCCCTGGCGGCCGGCGCCACGTCCCTCGACGGCATCACCTTCCGCGTCGACGACCCGTCGGGGGCCGAGGCGCAGGCGCGGACCGCCGCGATGTCGGACGCCCTGACGAAGGCGGACGCGCTCGCCAAGGCGGCGGGCGTCTCGATCACCGGCGTCTCGTCGATCACCGAGCAGTCCGGATCGACCCCGGTCCCGATGGCCTACCCGGCAGCGGGCCCCGCGCTCGACAAGGCCGCCTCCACGCCCATCGCGGTCGGCACGAACGAGGTGGACGTCTCGGTGAGCGTGGTCTACCTGATCCCCTGACCGTTCGAGGGCTCGCTATCCTGCGGGGAGTGCCACTCCCCGCAGGATTACCCGTCTTCATCGTCGATGCGTTCACCGGCCCTCGGTTCGCCGGCAATCCGGCCGGCGTCGTGCTCCTCGACGAGCCGCGCGACGACGCGTGGCGCCACGCGGTGGCCGCCGAGCTGCGCCATTCCGAGACGGCGTTCCTGGAGCCAGCCGACCGCGGCGCGTGGAGCCTGCGCTGGTTCTCTCCGACCATCGAGGTGGTCCTGTGCGGCCACGCGACTCTCGCTGCCGCCCACGTCCTGTGGGAGACCGGGCGGCTGGCCGCGGGCAGGCCCGCGCGCTTCGCCACGCGGAGCGGCGAGCTCACTGCCCTGCGTCTCCGGGACGGTCGGATCGAGCTGGACCTGCCGGTCGATCCAGTCCGGCCGATCGAACCGCCTGCCGGCCTCCTCGCGGCGTTGGGGTGTGAGCCGGTCTTCGTGGGCCGCGGTGCCACGGACGTGCTCGTGGAGCTTGCGTCTGCGGCCGACGTCCGCCGGCTCGCGCCCGACCAGGCCTGGCTTGCCGCGAGCATCCCGGACGGGCTGATCGCGACGGCACCAGCGGACGTCCCGGACGCCGCGATCGTGTCCCGCTACTTCTGCCCCGCCGCGGGAATCCCCGAGGACCCGGTCACGGGCTCAGCGCATTGCGCGCTCGCGGCGTACTGGGCGCCTCGCCTGGGGCCATCGTTCCGGGCGCACCAGGTGTCGGAGCGCGGTGGCGTCCTGGACGTCGTGGTCCGCGGCGACCGCGTGGGCGTGGCCGGCCGGGCGATCACGCGGATCGAGGGAACGCTCCGCACCTGACCGTGGGCCGCCCCGGGACACGCGAGTGCCGGGAGGTCAGGAGCTCGCCTGCGCGCCGTCGGTGTCGGGACCGTACCCCGCGAGCCGGGCGGCCAGCGACGCCGCGTAGGCCGGCGTCGCGCCATGAGCGTCGTGGCGGAAGAAGACGAACGCGTCGCGCCCATCGGCCAGGAACGGTTCGAGGCGCGCCGCCCAGGCGTCGATGTCCGCCGTCCCGTACCGCTCTCGACGCAGCCGCAGGTAGACGAACGGCCCGGTCACGGTGAGCGGCGGGTCCGGCGCGTCGTCGGTCTCGGTGCAGACGACCACGGCGCCGGCCGCGTCCGCGATCGAAAAGACCTCGTCCACGTGCCAGGTCGCGTCCTGGAGCTCCAGCGCCAGCGGCACGGCCCGCGGCCACGCGGCCAGCAGCGCGGCCAGGCGCACGTCGTCGCGACGACGGTCAGCCGGGATGCGGACCAGCGCCGCGCCCAGGCGGCTGCCGAAGGCCGCGAGGGGCGCCGTGAGCCAGGCAAGGGTCGCCGCCGGGTCGGCCGAGTAGGCGCGGAGGACGCCGGTTCGCAGCAGCTTGACGCTGAACCGGAAGGCCGGCGGCGTCCGGGACGCCCACGCGGCGGCCTGGTCCGCGGATGGATGGCGGTAGTAGGAGGT
This sequence comes from Candidatus Limnocylindrales bacterium, assembly GCA_036834865.1. GTDB lineage: Bacteria > Chloroflexota > Limnocylindria > Limnocylindrales > CSP1-4 > CTSoil-043. The sequence continues at coordinate 11,479 of DAITNC010000042.1, forward strand.
GCTCAGCTCGACCGTCGAGAGGCGGGTCGCGTACGCGGGCAACATCGCCTCTCCACGCGTGCCCGCCGGGTAGAACGCGGGTGCCCACCCGGGGTACGAGAAGCCGCTGGTCCCGACGCGAAGAGTCCCGCCGCTCACGGCGGATCGGTCGGGCAGGGGAGCGCCGTCAGGCGTCCGGCGGCAAGCAGGCGTCCGGCGCCGTCCGGACCCGGGCGCCGAGGCCGCGCACCACGCCCTCGAGGACGCGGACCAGCGCGTCGCGGTCGTCTTCGGGGATCTGGGCCAGGAAGTGCGTCTCGACGCCGCGGAGGTGCACCGGCGTGGCGTCCCGGAGCCGTTCGTAGCCCGCGTCCGTCAAGGTTGCCCAGGAGACGCGGGCATCCTCCGCGCAGGCGGCGCGCGTCACGAGCCCGGATGCCTGCAACCTGTCGACCAGCCGAGAGACGCCGCTGCGCGAGAGGACGACCCGCTCCGCGAGCTCGCTCATCCGGAGGCGCCACTGGTCGGCGAGCGCGAGCTGGACGAGCGCGTCGTACTCGGCGAGCCCGAGGTCGCGCTCCGCGTGGAGCTCCGACTCGAGCAGGCGCGTGACTGCAGCGTGGGCGCGCAGGAACGCCAGCCAGGTGCGGAGGCGCGGGTCGTCGGCGCGCGGAACCGGCATCTCGCTGGGGGGACGGGCGATGGTGTCGGTCATTGCGGGATCCTACGTGGTTCGCCGGGATTCGTGAACCCCAATCCACGGTTGAGGTTTCTTGTCCTTAGGTTGTTGCATACGCAAGCATCTTCTGTTATGGTTGCGTTGTCAACTACATACGGGCCGGACGCAGCGCGACCGGACCACTGGGAGCAGAGAGACCGCGATGAGCACCTGGCAGCTGGACACCGCCCACACGACCGTGAGCTTCACGGCCAAGCACATGATGATCACGAAGACGCGGGGCATCTTCAAGGGTGTCACGGGCACGATCGAGTTCGACGAGGCCAACCCGACCGGGTCGTCCGTCGCCGTCGCCATCCCGACCGCGATGATCGACACCGGCATGGAGCCGCGTGACAACCACCTGCGCTCCGCCGACTTCTTCGACGCGGCGAGCTTCCCGACGCTCACCTTCAGGAGCACCAGGGTCGTGCGGAACGGCGACCGCTGGGCGATCACCGGCGACCTGACGATCCGCGACATCACCCGCTCCGTCGTCCTCGACACCGAGCACCTGGGCATCGTCACCGCGATGGACGGCCGCCGCCACGCCGGCTTCGAAGCCACGACGAAGATCAGGCGCTCCGACTGGGGCCTCACCTGGAACGTGGGCCTCGAAGCGGGCGGCTTCCTGGTCTCGGACGACGTGACCATCGAGCTCGAAGTCGCCGCCGACGAGCTGGCAGCGGCGGCCACGGAGCGACAGCTCGTGGGCGCCGCTGCCTGAGCCGCCGCTGCCCCTGACACGAGCCCCCCGGCCGGCCCCGGCCGGGGGGCGCCGTCTCGCGTCCGGGCGATGCCGTCAGGGCGTCGGCAGCAACGCGGTGCTCGTGCAGTCCGCCGCCGTGACGGACTTCGCCAGGAGCCTGTCCGGCAGGCCCGCCATGAACGCGATCGAGCGCTGCCACAGGGCGGGGTCCACCGCCCCCAGGCCGTTCGCGCGGGTGTAGTCGCTCTCCCAGAGGGCGATGGTCGCCTGCAGGACCGCAAGCTGGGCCGGGCGGTCCGTCGCGAGCTCCGGGATCTCGACGACAGCCGCGTCGACGCCCTTCTGTGGATCGGCCTCGATGTCGCGCATCGCGTGCTGGGTCGCGGCCACGAACGCCCGCAGGGCGTCCTTCTTGGGGCCGTTGAGCGCGGCCGCGCTCACGATCAGCCCAGGGCCGGGCAGCTGGCTGGCCGGCGGAAGCGCGAGCACGCTCGCCTGCTGCCCGCCCAGCGCCAGGCGAATGGGCTCGTTGTTGGCGTAGCCCGTCGCGGCATCCACGGCGCCCTGCTGGAGGGCGGCGAGCTGGCCGAAGTCGGGGAAGAGCACCAGCTGCAGGTCGGCCGTCGTGAGCCCGACGCCTGCCAGGAGCGCCTCGAGCTGGATCCAGCTCGACCCGAACTTGCCCGGAATGCCGACCTTCTTCCCCTTGAGGTCCGCGGCCGTCGCGATGCTGCTGGTCGACTTCGAGAAGACGATGTTCGGGAACTGCGCGAAGACCGCGAAGACGTACCGGATGGGGATCCCCTGGCTGACTGCCGGGATCACGCTGGTGCCGTCGGAGATGCCGACGTC
>DAITNC010000043.1:0-13448 GCA_036834865.1 Candidatus Limnocylindrales bacterium
GCGAGGCGTTCCGCGAGATCATGGAGCCGCTCGACGGCCGGGTCATCGTGGCGACGTTCGCCAGCAACATCGCGCGCGTGCAGCAGGTGCTGGACGCGGCGGCCAGCTTCAAGCGGAAGGTTGCGGTCATCGGCCGCTCGATGGAGCAGAACTTCCGGATCGCCAGCGACCTTGGCTACCTGACCTACGACGCCGACCGGATCGTGTCCAAGGAGCGGATCGGCGAGATCGCGCCGGACAAGCTCGTGATCTGCACCACGGGCGCCCAGGGCGAGCCGATGGCCGGCCTGGCCCGGATGGCCAACCGGGACCACCGCTTCGTGGAGATCCAGCAGGGCGACACGGTGATCGTCTCGGCCAGCCCGATCCCGGGCAACGAGGAGTATGTCGCCCGGACCATCGACAACCTCTTCAAGGCGGGCGCCAACGTCTACTACCACGCCATCAAGCGCGCCCACGTCTCCGGGCATGCCAGCCAGGAAGAGCTCAAGCTGATGCTCGGCCTCACCAAGCCGCGCTACTTCATCCCGATGCATGGCGAGTTCCGGATGCAGGTCCAGCACGGGCGCCTGGCGATCGAGACGGGTGTCCCGCCGGAGAACGTGTTCATCATCGAGAACGGGATGCCGATCGAGATCCTCGCCGACGGGACGGCTCGCCGCGGCGCTCCCGTGACTGCGGGCTACGTGTATGTCGACGGCCTGTCGGTGGGTGACGTCGGCGAGGTCGTCCTGCGCGACCGGCGAGCGCTCGCCAACGACGGCATGTTCATGGTCGTCGTCACGGTGGACAAGCAGACCGGGAGCGTCGTCGGGCGGCCCGAGATCATCACCCGCGGCTTCGTCCACCTCAACGAGAAGGACCCGATCATGGCGGAGGCCGTCCGCCGTGTCGTGGCGGCCATCGAGAACCCGGGCGACCACATCAGCGAGGTGGGGCTCCTCAAGAGCCAGATCAAGGACGGCGTCTCGCGCTTCCTCTACGAGCAGACGAAGCGGCGTCCGATGGTCTTCCCAGTCGTCGTCGAGGTCTAGGTGGCGACGCGTCGACGCGCGCCGGCCCCCCGCCCCCGGACCCGGACGGCGCGCCGTCGGTCCTCCCCGGGACAGGCGTTCCCGCGCCTCTCGCCGGACGTCACGCGCTCGCTCGTGGCGGTGGTCCTGCTCGTGCTGGGCGCCGTCATCCTGATCGGGCTCGTGCTCCAGGGCCGCGGGGCCCTGACGGACTGGATCCTCCGGGTTATCGCGCCATGGTTCGGCTCCGGCCGCTGGCTCCTGCCGCTGCTCCTGATCGGCCTGGGGGTCTGGCTGGAACGAGCCGGCAGCGTGCGGGCGGGCTGGCCCCGGACGCTGGCCGGATCCGCGGTCGCGTACATCGCGGCGCTCGCGCTGATCGCGCTCCTCGCGGATGCGGGGGTGCTCGACGGGCGCTCGGGCGGCCGAATCGGCTCGGCACTTGCCACGTTCGTGGGACGACTGGTCAGCCCGCCGGGCGCGTTCGTCGTCTTCATCGGGGTGCTCCTCGCCGGGCTCGTCCTTGCCCTCGACCGGCCGGTCCGCGAGCTGCTCGCCCCGTTCGGGCGCGGTGCCCGGGGGCTGGGCAGCGCGCTTGCCGCGCCTGCCGCGACGGCCGGCGCGGCCGCCGTGGAGGAGGTCCGCCGGGCGCGCGCCGATGCGACGCCGGCCTCCGGCGCCGGTACGCCGCTCCGGTCGGGGCGAGGCGCCCGCGACATGACGCGACCCGAGATCCCGTCCCCCTTCGAGCAACCCGCCCAGACGTCATCGGTCTTCTCGGGGCCGCCGCCGGCGCCCGTCACCGGGGAGCGGCTCACCCTCTTCCCGGACGCGGCTGCGACGGGGCCCGGGCAAGGGGCGTCTCCCGGCGGCGCGCCCGGCAACGGGGCGCCAGGAGGGACGGACGCGGCCCCTGCCCGCCGCGAGTATCGCCTGCCGCCGATGTCGCTCCTCGAGGACCTGGCGCCGAGGACGTCCAACGCCGGCATGGACCACGCGCGCAATGCCAAGATCATCGAGGGCAAGCTCGCCAGCTTCAACATCCCCAGCCGCGTCACCCGCTGGAGCGCCGGCCCCGTCGTGACCCAGTACGAGGTGGAGCCGGACCCCTCCATCAAGGTGAGCCGGATCGAAGCGCTCGCCGACGACCTCGCGATGGCGCTTGCCGCCCGAACGATCAGGATCGAGGCGCCGATCCCCGGCAAGACCGTGGTGGGCCTCGAGATCCCGAACATGGACTTCAACGTTGTCGCGATCCGGCGGATCCTCGAGGACTCCGAAGTGGTCGCGATCCCGTCGAAGCTCGCATTCGCCCTGGGCCGCGACGTGGCGGGCCACGCCCGGGCGGCCGATCTCGCGAAGATGCCGCATCTCCTGATCGCCGGCGCCACGGGCTCCGGCAAGAGCGTGATGGTCAACGCGCTCATCACGAGCCTGCTCATGCGGGCGACCCCCGATGAGGTCCGGATGATCCTGGTGGACCCGAAGCGCGTCGAGCTGGCCGACTACAACGGGATGCCGCACCTGCTGGTCCCGGTCATCACCGAGGCCGATCGGGCCAAGGCCGCGCTCAAGTGGGCCGTCGCCGAGATGGAGATGCGCTTCCGGAAGTTCGCCGGCGCCACCGCCCGGAACATCGACTCGTACAACGAGACCCGGATCGACGCGGCCGACCGGCTGCCGTACATCGTGATCATCGTCGACGAGCTCGCCGACCTCATGATGCGAGACGGCCGGACGGTGGAGGACCCGATCGTCCGGCTCGCCCAGAAGGCGCGCGCCACGGGCATCCACCTCGTGCTCGCCACGCAGCGGCCGTCCGTCAACGTGGTGACGGGCCTCATCAAGGCCAACTTCCCGAGCCGGATCGCGTTCGCGATGGCGTCCCAGATCGACTCCCGGACGATCCTCGACGCACCGGGCGCCGAGGACCTGATCGGCCGCGGCGACATGCTCTTCCAGCCCTCCGACCTCCCGCGCCCGATCCGCCTCCAGGGAGTCTTCGTGGCCGACCGGGAGATTCGGGCGGTGACGGCACACTGGCGCGCGGAGGCCGAGCCGCACTACGACCTGGGGATCATCGAGGACGACGAGGAATCCACGGGATCGGTGGACGACCTTGCCGACGAGGACGCGGACCGGCTCCTGCGGGACGCCGTCGGCGTTGTCCAGGAGTACGATCGCGCCTCGGCATCGCTGCTGCAGCGGCGCCTCAAGATCGGGTATGCACGGGCGGCGCGGATCATCGACCAGCTGGAAGCGCGCGGCTATATCGGGGCGTTCGACGGCTCGAACGCGCGCCAGGTGCTGCGGCGCGAGGTGAGCGGCGCCGTGGCGCCGGCGGACGGCGATGTCGGAGACGAGCGGTGACGACGCGCCACCATGCCCGCCCGGCCGGATCGGAGCCCGAGCGCCCCCCGGCTGAGGATTGGCACCCGCGCCCGAGCGCCGACCCGCTGGGCGAGCGGCTGGTCGCCGCCCGCGAGGCAAAGGGGATCGACCTGCTCCGCGCCGAGCGCGAGACGAAGATCGGGCGCGGATACCTGGCCGCGCTCGAACGCGGTGACTACGCGTCGCTCCCGGGAAGCGTCTATGTCCGCGGTTTCCTCAGGAACTACGCCCAGTACCTGGGCCTCGACCCGGACGAGGCGGTCGCCCAGTGGCACCGCGAGGTGCCCGAGGACGCGCCCGAGCCGGTGATCGTCATGCGGCGCCCGCTGGTGGCCCCACGAAAGGGCCTCGTCCTGTCCTCGGGCGTGGTGGTCGCGGCCGTCGTCACGGTCGTGGTGCTCGCCATCCTGGCCTACATCGGCTTCCAGCTGGTCCGCTTCACCGATCCGCCGCCGCTCGCCGTGGTCCAGCCGCCCACGGCGGTGATCGACGTCGCCGAGAACACGACGACGTACGCGCTCCTCGGGACCACGGTCGCCGGCGGCCTCGTGACGATCGATGCGCCCGGGCGCGACCCCCTCAACATCACCGCGGCCGGCGACGGGGGGTGGGTGGCCACGGTGGAGCTTCGGCGCGGCAAGAACCAGTTCGACGTGAGCGCGGTCGATCCGAAGACCGGCAAGCCGTCCGATCACACGATCAGGCTCCTGATCACCGTCCCCTTCAGCCCCGTCATCGCCCCCACGCTCTCTCTCGATTCGCCCGCGGACGGCTCGACGTTCCAGAACGGGGCGATCCCGGTTGCGGGCCTGGCCACCGATGCCACGACCGTCAATGTCGCGGCAACGTACCTGGGCCCCGTGTCGGCAGGCGCGCCGACGGCGTCGGCCGCGCCCGCGGCATCGTCACCGCCCAAGGCGTCGCGTGCGCCCGCTCCGTCCGCCCCCCCGGCGGTCAACGTCACGCCCGGAAGTGACGGGTCGTTTGCGACCAGCCTCGACCTGACGGCCGGCCGCTGGACGTTGACGATCGCCGCCCAGAGCGGCGAAGGCAAGACCACGACGCTGACGCGGAACGTGACGGTCGTCTACCGGGGCGTGAACGTCGTCGTGTCTGTCTCGGGTGGTCGCGCGTGGCTCAAGGTATGGGTGGATGGCGTGGTGTCGACGGCGACCGGGAGCGGCGGGCTCGTCGTCAACGACGGCCAGACGCTCACCTTCAGCGGGACGACGTCGGTCGAGGTCCGCACGGGCAACGCCAGCGTCACCTCGTACAGCGTCAACGGCACGAACCTCGGGTTGCTCGGGAAGGGGGGCTCGCCGGAGACGTGGCTCTTCCAGCCGCCCGATCCGCCGAAGCTGACCAACCGGATCCCCTGATGGCGAGCATCGAGCGGGACGAGCTGCGTGGCCTTGCGGAACACCTCCAGGAGATATGCCTGGGCGCGGGGCTGACCGTCGCGACGGCCGAGTCGTGCACCGGCGGGCGCGTAATGGACACGTTGACGGACGTGGCCGGCGCATCTGGTTACGTGCGGGGCGGCGTCGTCGCCTACGCCGACTCGGTCAAGGAGGCGCTCCTCGACGTGCCGGCGATCGTGCTCGCCCAGCACGGCGCCGTCAGCGCGCAGGCTGCGCGGGCGATGGCAGCGGGAGCGCGGGCGCGGCTCGGCGCCGATATCGCGGTCGCCGTCACGGGGATCGCGGGCCCGTCGGGGGCAACCCAGGGGAAGCCGGTCGGTCTCGCCTACGTAGCCGTCGCCGACCCGGCCGGCGTGGAGATCCGGAGGTTCACCTGGCCCGGCGACCGCGAGGCGAACAAGGCGGCCAGCGCACGGGCGGCGCTCGAGCTCCTGCTGGAGCGGGCCGCCGCGGTTGCTGCGGGGATCGCGGGACCGGTCGGGACGGCGGCCTCGGGCGGAGCGGCCGGATCCGGCAGCGTCGACTGACGGACACGGCGCCCTCGCGTTCGGCATACTTGGCGCAACGACCGAAGCGTCCCGGCGTGCGCGCCGGGCGACACGGAGGAACCGATGGCCGGCGAGTTCTCCTTCGACGTGGTTTCCGAATTCGATGCCCAGGAGCTCCGGAACGCGCTGGACCAGGTCCGGCGCGAGATCGCCACGCGCTTCGACTTCAAGGGAGCCACCGCGGAGATCACCCAGGAGAAGGATGCACTCGCGATCCTGGCCGATTCGGAGCTCCGGGCGAAGTCGATCCGCGAGCTGGTCGAGTCGAAGGCCGTCCGACGCAGCCTCTCGCTCAAGATCTTCGACTGGGGCGCTGTCGAGCAGGCTGGCGGCATGAAGGTGCGCCAGCACGTCGGCCTGCGGAGCGGGCTCCCGGACGACCTCGCCAGGAAGGTCACGAAGATCCTCCGTGACGAGTTCCCGAAGGCGAAGGGCCAGATCCAGGGCGACGCCGTCCGCGTGAGCGCCAAGAGCAAGGACGACCTCCAGAAGGTGATCGCGCGCCTGCGCGAGCTCGACGAGACCGTCCCACTCCAGTTCACCAACTACCGCTAGGAAAGGGAAGCCCGTGACCGCGACACCGCGGACAGCCGGCCGCCTCATCGCCGACACGCTCGCCGCGGCCGGAGTGCGGGTCGCCTACACCGTTCCGGGAGAGAGCTTCCTGCCCCTCCTGGACGGTCTGGCGGCCGCCGGGATCCGGGTCGTGGCAACCCGTCACGAGGGAGGAGCCGCGTTCATGGCCGCCGCCTCGGCGGCACTCAGCGGCCACCCGACGGTGGTCCTCGGGACGCGGGCGGTCGGGGCGGCGAACCTGGCCATCGGCCTCCACGTTGCCCACGCGGATTCGCTTCCGGTCATCGCGCTGACCGGCCAGGTGGCGCGGCCGACCCGCGGGCGCGAAGGGTTCCAGGAGGCAGACCTGGCGGCAACCGTCGGGGGGTTCTGCCGCTGGGCGCGCGAGGTCCGCGACGTGGCTGCGCTGCCGGCGATCCTCGACGAGGCAATTCGGCGCGCCACGGCCGGCCGGCCGGGCCCCGTGCTCCTCTCCCTGCCGGAGGACCTCCTGGCCGAGGAGGTCGCCGACGCGCCGGTGCGGCCCGGGGGCGCGGCGACGCCTGGGCCCTCCCGCACCCCAACGCCCGATCCCATCCACGTGCGCCGGATCCTCCACCTGTTGCTCGACGCGGAGCGGCCGGTCATCCTCGCCGGCGGTGGCGTCCTGCGCTCGCGCGCGACAGCCGATCTGGTCCGCCTGGCCGAGTTCGTGGACGTCCCCGTCATCGCGGCATGGCGCCGCCCGGACGTCTTCCCGAACGACAACCCCCGCTACCTCGGGATGAGCGGCTACTTCTCCGCTCCGACGGTCCGCGGCCGGCTGGAGGATGCCGATGCGATCCTCGTGATCGGCTGCCGCCTGAACGAGGTCGCCACGTACGGCCACGCGATCCCGGCTGCCGGGACGCGATGGGCGCACGTGGACGCGGAGCCGCTCGGATCTCGGCCCGGGCTTGACGCGCCGACCATCGCGCTCGCGGCCGACGCACGCACGTTCCTGCGGGAAGCGCGACGCGTCCTCGGTGCGGGCGTGCTCGATGCCGCGGGCCTGGAGCGGCGGCGTGCCTCGATGGCCGCCGATCGGTCCGCTTACGAGGACGCCCGCCGGGTCGATCAGACTGCCTGGGACGGACCGGGCGTGCATCCGGGCCGGGTCGTGGCCACGCTCAACCGCGTTCTCTCGCCCGACACGATCATCACGACGGACGCTGGCAACTTCGGCGGCTGGGCCGCCCGCGGCCTGGTCATGCGGAGGCCGGGCACATTCGTGGGCACGACGGCAGGCGCGATGGGTTTCGCGATCCCGGCCGCCGTCGCGGCGGCGCTGGCCGGACCGGGACGGCCGGTCGTGGCCCTTGCAGGGGACGGCGGAGCCGGGATGACCATCGCGGAGCTGGAGACCGCCGTCCGTGTCGGCGTCCACCCGGTCGTGCTGGTCTTCGACAACGAACGCTACGGCACGATCCACGACCACCAGGTTCGCCGCGGCCTCCAGCCGGTGGCCACGGACCTCGGGCCGGTGGACTGGGTCCGCGTCGCGGAGGGGTACGGCGCGCTTGGGACTCGGATCGACCAGGACGACGAGTTCGAACCGGCGCTCCGGGCTGCGCTCGCCGCGGCCCGGCCGACCGTCCTCCACCTGGTTGTCGATCGCCGATGGGTCTCGGTCGACCGTTTCGCGGACGCTCTTCCCGCCCCTGCCGCGCCGTCCCCTGAGCCGGAGTTGGCGCCCGAGGAGGCGGAGACCGCGAGTCCGGAGGCAATGCCCGAGCCCGAGGCGGCGCCCGATCTCGAGCCGGCACCCGAGCCCGAGCCGGCCGAGGCGGGCGAGCCGGAAGCAGCGCTCGCGCCCGAGCCGGCACCCGAGCCCGAGACGGCCGAGCCCGGCGAGTCCCAGGCGCCCGAGCCCGAGGCGGTCGAGGCGACCGAGCCCGAGCCGACGCCCGAGCCGACGCCCGAGCCCGAGAAGGCCGAAGCTCACGAGCCGGAATCGGCCGAGCCGGAAACGGCGCACGATCTCGAGGTGTCGCCGTTGACGCCGGAAGACGGGACACCAGCGGCGCCGTGATCCACCGCGACGCCGGGGAGATCGGCGCCGGCCTGGAACCCGCCCGCGCGGCACGGCCGATCCCTCCCGGCGAGCGGATCCACGTCGTCGGCGCCGCCGGTGCCGCCGCCGCCGCAGCGTGCCTCCTGGCACATCACGTCGGCGCGCGCGCGTCCGGGTGCGACGCGGGCGGTCCCTCGCCGTACACGCCGCCCCTCCAGGATGCCGGCATCCCGCTCGACTGGACCCATGACCCCGGGCACATCGTTCACGACGGGTCGCTCCTGGTTGACCGCATCGCGGTCACGAAGGCACTGACGTCGGTCGAGCCCGATCACCCCGAGCTCCTTGCGGCCCGGTCTCACGGCGTCCTCGCGATCAGCGTCCAGCAGCTGATCGCCGACGCCGCGGCGACGCGTGGCGCATCGCTCATCGGCGTGGCGGGGACCCACGGGAAGTCCACTACCACCGGCTGGCTGATCCATCTCCTTGTCGGCGCCGGTCTCGACCCCTCCGGGTTCGTGGGTGCCCTGCTGCCGCCGGACCTGGCTGGCGGCGTCCGACCGTCCACTGTCCGGCTGGGCGCGGGGCCCCACTTCGTGGTGGAGGCGGACGAGTACGCCGGCAACTTCGACCCGTATCGGCCGTCGCTCGGGCTGCTCACGAACGCCGACTGGGATCACCCGGACGTCTTCCCGGACCGCGCCGCTGTGGTCGCGGCGTTCGTGGCCTGGATCCGCCGCTTCGACGGGGGAGGGGAGGACCCGGTCCTCGTCGCGAATGCGGGCGACCTCGGCGTCCGCGAGGTGCTCGTCGGGCTGCGCGAGTGGACCGGCCGGCTTGTCGTCGTGCGTGTCGTCGGCGCCGGCGAGGATCCGGCGGCTGCCGCAGCCGCGCTTGCCGGCATCTACGCGACCACCCGCGGACCGGCGACCGCGATCGCCGGCACCTGGCGGGCCGGCCCGGCGGGGGAGGGGAGCCTCGAGATCGCCGGGCTCTCGAACCTCGGCGTCATCATGGCGACGATCGGCCTCCCGGGACGTCACAACGCGGAGAACGGTCTCGTGGCCGCCGGGGCGGCGCTCGCCGCGGGCGCCGGGGCTTCCTCGGTCCTCGACGGCCTCGCGACGTTCACCGGGGTCGGACGTCGCATGGAGCTGAAGGGCGACGTCGACGGGGTCGTCGTCCTCGACGACTACGGGCACCACCCCACCGCGATGGCGGCGACGTTTGCCGCGGTGCGCGATCGGTACCCGGGCCGGCGCTTGTGGGCGGTCTACGAGCCGCTCACCTTCCACCGGACGGCCGCGATGCTCAGCGAGTTCGCAACGGTCCTGGCGCAGGTGGACCGGGTGGCCATCGCCGACATCCACGCCGGTCGCGACCCGGATACCACGATCGCTTCCGCCCAGGGGCTCGCGGACGCGGTGAACGCCGTGGGAGGCGCGCCCGCCTGGGCGCCGGGGTCGGTGGAATCTACGGCCGACTGGCTCGCCTCACGCGTGGAGCACGGCGACGTGGTCCTCGTGATGGGCGGCGGCCGCTCCTACGTCGTCGCCGAGCGGCTCCTCGCGCACCTCCGGGCGCGCGCGGCCGGCTGATCGACGCCTGCGCTCGATCCATGACGAACGCGCCGATCCTTCCCGACGACGACCCGCGCGACCGGCTGTCGGCTGCGCTGGACGCGCTGACCCTGGCGGACCTGCCGCGCCTTGCCGCCGCCTGGACCCCGGAGCTGCGCGACGAGCTGCGCCTTGCCGACATCGCCCTCTCGGAGCACGAGCGGGGCGACCTCACCCACGTCGTGGGGCCGCTGCTGGACCGCATCCCGCTGCTCGGGGCGGTGATCGAGGAATCCGACGACCTCGCGCCGCACGATCGGGCGGGCGGAGAAGCGGCGCTGGAGGTGATCGAGGGGGCCGTGATGGCCGTCCACGCCGCGGACCTGCTGACGTCCGCGCGCCGAAAGCGGCTCGCGGCCCCGTGGCTGGCTGCGCAGACGCGCGACGGCGGGGAGGCGCACGGAGGGACCTAGGTCGGACCCGGTCGGCGACGACCGACCAACCTCAGCGCCTGCGGGCGTCCACCCCGGGAATGCCGCGTGCGGCGAGCGCGGCGGCCAGCCCCTCGAGGTCATCCACGGTCACGTAGAGTGCCGGAATCCGGAGGAATCCCAGTGGAACCGGCTCGCGGAAGTCCACCCGCACGCCGCCCCGGTGAGAGCCACCGAACGTCAGGTCACCGTGCCGGATGCTCCGTCGGACGCCGATCGCGGTGATCCAGCGCCAGGGACCCTCGATCCGCCAGGCCGCGATGTTGGCCCACGGCGTGCGGATGCGGAAGTGCCCGAAGTGCGCGTCGAAGTCGTCATCCGCGGCGACGAACGCGTTGCCGGCGCCGACCCCGAACAGGCGAAGCAACGGTCGAGACCGTGGCCCGATGCGCATCGGGAACTGCCGGGCTGTCATGCCGACGATAGCGTGGCCTGAACGCCGGAAGCTGCGCGCCGACGCGGCCTACCGCGGATCAACCGCAAGGCCCTCCACGACCTCGACCCGAGGGTCGGCAAGCAGGATCGCGGGCGGCGCGATGACCTTCCAGCGCCGGCTGCCGCCGCCGAGCACGATTCGTGCCCGGGTCATGACCGCGGCGTCGACCCAGATCGGGAGGTCGGGAGGCAGGCCGAACGGGGTGACCCCTCCGATCTCCATGCCGGTGAGTGTCCTCGTCTCCTCGGCCCCCGCAAACGACGCCTTGCGGGTGCCGAGGCGGGCACGAACGACACGGTTCACGTCGAGCCTGTGCGGCGCCAGGACGATGCACGCGGCGTACCGACGGGGCTCCGCCTTGCCGGCTACGACGATCGTGTTCGCGGAATCGTCCGGGTCGAACCCGTAGGCCGAACAGAAGGCCGCCGTGTCCGCGAGCGCCGGATCGCAGGGGAAGAGCTCGTATGCCACCCCGCGTCCCGCGAGGATGCCCTCGAGCCGTGCTCGGGCGTCATCGGCCTCCGGGCCGCGCGGGACCTCGCCAGGCATGGATGCGCGGGTCAGGCGGTGGGAACGACCTGTTTCCCGTCGCGACCCGCGCCCAGCTCACCGCGGACCGCGGCCGCACCGTGCTCCGAGGACCAGGACCCGACGGCGACACGGAGCGCGATGGAATCCGGCCGGACCGTGAGGCGGTTGCCGGCGCGCACATCGCGGTCGAGCAGGTCGATCGTGCCTCGATATGCCGGCTTGGCGTTGGCAGGGCGCTGGCCGGACGGGTAGACATCGAAGTAGCCGTCGGTCGAGATGACGATCAATGCTTCAGGGGTGGCGAACTTGGTGCGAGCCATGGTGGTGTCCGATCTTGGGCGCGCCTCGAGGAACGGAAGGGCGACTCGGGCGACTTCAGGGTAGCACCGCTCGGCGCGGGACCCCGCGACCGCCGGTGTCGCCGGCCGGGGAGGGGAGGGCGGCCTGCCCGGGAACCTCAATCGGTCGCGGGCTCGGTCAGGCGCTCGACCAGGACCTCCAGGTCGGCCGGCTCCAGCCCGTTTCGTCGTAACAGGTCCCCGGCGCCACCGTGGCGGGCCGCCAGGTGCGCCAGCATGGCCTCCATGTAGGCCGGCGGACACTCCAGCGCGACCGGGCTCGCGCGCCAGTCGACGAAATGGGGATCGTCAGGGTCCGGCTCGGCAAACGCGAGACCGGTGAGCACATAGTCCGCGACGATCACGTCCGTCGGGACCCCGACCGCTGACAGCAGGAGCGCGATGGTCACGCCAGTGCGGTCCTTGCCGGCTGCACAGCCGATCACGGCCGGGAGGCCACCGGGCTCCAGCAGCGCCCGGGCAACGTCGGCGAGCTGCGGTGCGCGTTCGTCGAGCATGTACCGGTACGTGGCCGCGAGGCCGATCAATGGAGTTGGGTCGTCGTCGAGGAGCGGGATGCTCCGATACCGAACCCCGTTGCCCGCGGCGAAGACGCTCGGTGCGTCGGTCAGCTCGTGCGGCCAGCGCAGGTCGATCACGGTGCGAACGCCCAGGTCGAGCAGCGCCTCCCTGGACCCGGTCGGGATCACGTCGAGCGCATCGGTCCGCAGGAGGGTCCGCCACCTGGTCCGGCGGCCGTCCCCGGCGGGGTACCCGCCAACGTCCCGGAGGTTCCGCGTGCCGGGGAGTCGGAGGTGTCGGCCATCCGTGAGGCTGGGGATCACGCGGTCAGAGTACCCCGGCCGGCACGAGCGGCGCGTCGCCGAGGTCCAGGCTGAACCACTGTGGCGCCGGAGACGAGGAGCGGGGCGACCCGGCGGCTGCCCGGCGCGTCAGCGGCAGAAAGCCCGAGCCGCGGCCGTCAGCACCTCCGCGCAGGCGATCACACTTCGGGCGCTCACCCATTCATCGTCCGCGTGGGCACCCTCGCCGGCGGGGCCGAAGAGCACCGTCGGAATGCCGGCCGCCGCCGTGAACGCCGAGTCCGCCCAGAAGGAGAGGCCCTCGATCGCGGGCGGCGCCCCAAGGACCGTCGCGGCAGCGTCACGGACGAGGACAACGAAGGGATGCGCGGCATCGATCTCGAACGGGTCGCGGGCGAGCGTGATGCGCGCGGTGGCGCGAAGGGCCGGGTCGGCGGCGCGGCAGGCGTCCAGAACTGCATCGATCTCCGTCTGGACCCTCGCCGGCGTCTCACCGGGGATCGTCCGGCGTTCCACGCTGAGCAGGACGCGATCGGGAAGCGTGGCGATCTCCGAGCCGCCCGCGATGAGCGACGCGTGGAGCAATGGCGGCCCGAGGAGCGGGTGCGCCGAACCCTGGAGCCCGGCGTTGTACGCCTCGAGCGCGGCGATCACCGGGCCCGTCCGGAAGATGGCGTCGACGCCGAGGTGCGGGCGGGAGCCGTGGGCCGCCTTGCCGAGGACCTCGATCTCCACCCAGGCGAACCCCCGGTGGGCGATCCCGATCGCGAGCTCGGTGGGTTCGGTGATGATCGCGGCGTCCGCCGTGATGTGCTCGAGGACCGCCTGGATGCCGAGGCTGGCGTGCTCTTCGTCGGCGACGGCCGCGACGATCACCTGCCCGTTGACGCCCGCCCGGGTGGCGTCGCGGCACGCGACGAGCGTCGCCGCGAGACCACCCTTCATGTCGTAGGCGCCGCGCCCGACCAGCCGGTCGCCGTCGATCCGGGGCTCCAGCGGGCGCGTCATCGCGCCGAGGCCGACCGTGTCCAGGTGCCCGCAGAGCATGAGCGTCGGTCCGTCGCCGGTGCGCCGGCCGTGCACGATCACGCTCGGCCGTCCGTCTGCGTAGGGAATCGTCTCGGCGGTCAGGCCGGCGTCCTCGGCCCATGCGGTGACGAACCGCGCGATCTCGCCCTCCCCGGATCCCCCCGGCGCGAGTGTCGGGTTGACCGACTCGATGGAGACGAGGCGCCGCGTGAGATCGATGACGTCGCTTGGCATGTCGAGAGGATGGGCTCCGTCCGGG
>DAITNC010000044.1:0-13248 GCA_036834865.1 Candidatus Limnocylindrales bacterium
CCGGTGCGACCGATCCGGGCCGCGGGCCGGATCGTGGCCCGGTCCCCGGCAACATCTCCGCGGCCGTCTCGCCGCCCGCTACCATCGCCCGATGCACGACCGATGGTTCGGGCGGAGTGTCGCCCTGCGGCTTCCCGGCCTCCTGGTGGGCCTCGTGCTCTTCGGCCTGGGGATCGCGATCATGGCGGACGCCGGGCTGGGCCTCGGTCCCTGGGAGGTGTTCCACCAGGGGATCGGCTTCCACACCGGCCAGGAGCTCGGGACCGTGAGCATCTTCGTGGGGATCCCGATCCTCGCGCTGTGGTGGCCGCTCGGCGTGAAGCCGGGGATCGGCACGATCCTCAACGTGATCGTGATCGGGCCGGCCACGAACGTCGCGCTGCCGCTCCTTCCGCAGCCGACCGAGCCGGCCCTCCAGCTCGCGATGACGGTGGCCGGCGTCGTCATGATCGGCATCGCGACCGGCCTCTACCTCGCGTCGGACCTGGGGCCCGGCCCGCGCGACGGCCTGATGACGGGCCTGCACCAGCACTACGGCTGGTCGATCCGGCGGGCGCGGACGGCGATCGAGCTCACGGTCCTGGTGGCCGGGTTCCTGCTGGGCGGCACGGTCGGGATCGGGACGCTGCTGTTCGCCTTCGGGATCGGCCCGGTGGTCCAGGCCTCGCTCGCGGTCTTCGACCGGGAGGGTCGGGTCGGGCGCGTGCGTCGGCCGGACATCGCCGAGGAGCTGGACTCGCCGGGCACGGTCGGCGAGTAGCGCGGACCTCGGCCGGCAGCGGTCCCCCGGCAGGCGGCGACGGCCCCGCGGCGGGCGGCCCTACCGGAACGGGATCTTGACGAGCGCGTCCACCGCCACCGCCACGAAGAGCAGGGTCAGGTAGCTGATCGAGAACTTGTAGAGCCGGATCGCGCCGGCGGTGGTGCCCTCGAGCGTGCCCTCCCGGGCAAGCCTGCCGGACTTCCAGAGGAAGATCGCCCCGAGCGCGACCGCCGCCACGAGATAGATCAGGCCCATCTGCGCGACGGCGAAGAAGACCAGGCTGACGGCCACCAGGAGGACCGTGTAGAGGAAGATCTGGCGGGTCGTCTCGGCCGTGCCGCGGACCACGGGCAGCATCGGCACCCCGGCCGCGGCGTAGTCCTTCGCGATCCGCAGGCTGAGGGCCCAGAAGTGGGGCGGCGTCCAGTAGAAGACGAGCGCGAACAGCATGATCGCGGGCAGCTCCACGTGGCCGGTCACGGCCGCCCAGCCGATCACCGGCGGCAGCGCGCCGGCGGCTCCGCCGATCACGATGTTCTGGGTCGTCGTCCGCTTGAGGAGCAGCGTGTAGACGAAGACGTAGAAGCCGATGGCCAGGAGGGTCAGGAAGGCCGCCACGAGGTTCACGAAGACTGCGAGCAGCGCGACCGAGAAGACGCCCAGGGCGATCCCGAACACCAGCGCCTGCTCAGGCTCGACCGCGTGGGCCGGCAGCGGCCGGCGGCGCGTCCGGGTCATCAGCAGGTCGATGTCGCGGTCGAGGTACTGGTTGATCGCGTTCGCCGCGCCGGCGGCGAGCGTCCCGCCGAGGAGCGTCCAGAAGACGATGATCCCCCAGTTCGCCCAGTTCACGCCGGGCAGGTCGCGCGTGGCGAGGACCATCGCCGGGATCGTGGTCACGAGCAGGAGCTCGATGATGCGCGGCTTCGTGAGCGCGACGTAGGCGCGCAGCGTCGCCGAGAGCGGACGCCGGGCCGTCGGGACGGGCACGGCTGGGTCAGTCGGCCCACCGGGTTCGATCGTCGCCTGCGCGCCGAGGGTCGCCGGGCCGGCCGGCGTCGCCGGACCGGCCGCGGCGGGCGGGGTGGCGAGAGGCCCGCCGCCAGGTCGATGGCCGTCGCTCGCCGGGCCGGAGCCCGGGCTCGGGACACCCTCGGAGACTCGCACCCGCGCACCGTAGTAGCTGACGAAGACCGCCGCGACCGAGGCGACCCAGATGAACGCCGCCAATGCCACGTGGAGGACCTGGGTCCACGCGGCGAGCTGGGTCCAGATCTGGAACGCTCCGACGATCGCCTGCAGCGGGTAGAGCACCGCCGCGATGGTGACGAGCCCGAAGAGCGCCCGATTCGCGCGCTGCCCACGCCACGCAGCCAGCCAGGTGACCAGGAGCAGGAGGCCCACGACCACCGCGACGTACCGGTGGAGCGCGTTCGTGAATGCCAGCAGCTGTGCCGCAGACGGCATCGCCCCGAAGGGCGGGATGACCACGCCACCCATCAGCGGCCAGTCCGGGAAGATGAGCGCGGCGTCGACAGAGGTCACGTTGCTGCCGAGGAGCAGGAGAACCCCGGCGGCGACGGCGGTGTCGGCCGCCAAAAGGGTGAAGCGCTGGCTGGCGCCGCGGCCGGTGATCCGCGCGGGGTACCCGGCCCGGACGAACAGGAACGTGAGCAGGCCGACCACGGCGAGCGCCGTGGCAAGGTGCGCGGTGACCGACGGTCCCGAGTTGCCGAGGCGAACCGTCTCCTCGCCGAGCCAGGCCTGGAACCCGACCAGCGCCACCGCGCCCAGCGAGGGCAGCAGGATGCTGCGCCGGTCCCGGTGATCAAGGATGGCGAGCGCCGCGACGCCGAGCACGAGCAGCCCGATCACGGCGGCGATGAGCCGGTGGATCCACTCCGCCCACGCCGCGAAGTCCCCCAGCGGCGGGACCACCTGGCCGAGGCAGAACGGCCAGTCCGGGCAACCCATCCCGCTGTGGGTCGCACGCACCACGACCCCGACCACGACGAGCGCGAGCGTCGTCGCCAGGGTCACGCCGACCAGCTTCTGGAACCGGGTCACCGAACCTCCGCCGAGCTCCCGGTGCGCCTGTGCGCGGTGCGGTGCGCACGCCTGCCGGGGCGTCGGCGGATTGTAGCGTGGCGGCCCCGTGGCGGCCCACGGAGGCCTTCAGCCAGCTCGAGAGCGCCTTCCGACCGGGGAGGGTACCCTCCTGCCGTGCATGCACCTGTCCGCGTCTTCGCCACCGTGCTGCTCGCGGCTGCGCTCCTCGCGGCATGCGCCGGGAATGTCTCGACGACCCCCGCGCCCGCGGCATCGGACGCGGCGCCGTCCGCGTCGGACGGGACGGCATGCAACACGGACGCGCTGCCCGGCTGGCCGAAGGCCGGGCAGGTCACCACGAGCGGCATCATCCCGGTCCTGGCCAGCTCCCAGAAGGTGGTCGGGAAGAGCCGCCTCGTCTTCTCGTTGATCGACCAGAACGACCAGCCCGTGGCATCGCCTGACATCCACCTCCAGATGGCGTTCTTCGACCTGTGCTCCAGCCCCACGAAGCCCACGGAAACGCTCGCGCCCGTCTTCGCCTGGGGGATCGTGGGCCAGCGCGGCTTCTACATCGCGACGCCCACGCTGACACGGGCCGGCACCTGGGGCGTGGCGATCGACGCCACGGACGCGACCGGAAAGCAGGCCACGGCGCGAATGCAGTTCTCCGTCTCCGCCACCGGAACGACCCCGCTGGTCGGGGCCGCCGCGCCGGCGGTGAAGACGCTCACGCTGGCCGACGTCGGTGGCGACGTCCGGAAGATCAGCTCCGACCCGAACCCCGACCCGTCGCTCTACGGCGAGTCCGTTGACCAGGCGCTCGCCGCCCACGAGCCGTTCGTCCTGGCGTTCGCGACGCCCGCGTTCTGCACGAGCGCTGAGTGCGGCCCGACGCTGGACATGGTCAAGGCTGCGGTGAAGGCCAACCCGATCCGCGCCATCAACGTGGAGCCGTACCAGCTCACCTGGACCAACGGCCGACTCCAGCCGGTGCTCCAGGGCGGCAACTTCGTGCCGGTCGACGCCACGAACGCATACGGGATCCCGACCGAGCCCTGGATCTTCGTGATCGGCGCCTCCGGGCGCGTGGTCGCCTCGTTCGAGGCCGTCGTCGCGCCCGAGGAGCTGGCCGCCGCCATCAAGGCGGCGAAGACCGGCTGAGCCCGCGGCGGCGGAGCCCACGCCCGGAGCGCGCCCGCGCGGCGGATCGGGCGGCGACTATTCCGGGTAGCCGGTGATCGCCCGGATCTCCTCGTAGAGCGGCTTCAGCCGGTCGTACATCGGCAGGTAGACGCGCCGGTAGAGCGCGTCGTAGCGGGCCTGGGCGACCGGATCCGGGTCACGGACCTCGGCCAGTCGCGTCATCGCCGCAACTGCCGCCTCGAACGATGGGTGGATGCCGAGGCCCACGGCCGCGTCGATCGCCGCGCCCAGGCCGGACGTCTCGAACGTGTGCGGCCGACCCACGGGCAGCCCGAAGACGTCCGCCGTGACCTGGACCACGCGGTCCGAGCGCGCCCCGCCGCCGGAGACGCGCAGCGCGGTGATCGGGGTCTTCGTCCGCCGCTCGGTCCGCTCCTTCGCCTCGCGGAGCGCATAGGCCAGCCCCTCGACGACGGCCCGGTACAGGTGCGCGCGACCATGCACGTCGCCGAACCCGATTGCCGCGCCCTTTGCCTCGGGCCCCGGGATCCGGACGCCCGGCGAGAACGTCGGCTGGAGGATCAGGCCCATCGCGCCGGCCGGCGTCGTCGCCAGGAGCTCGTCGAGGACCATCTCGGGCGCGACACCGCGCGCCTCGGCGGCGGCCTGCTCGGCCTGGCCGAACTCGCGCCGGAACCAGTCCACCAGCCAGAAGCCGCGGTAGACCTGGATCTCCAGGCTGTACGCGCCGGGGATCGCCGCAGGGTACGGCGGCACGAGCGGGACCGCCTCCACGTAGCGCCGGTGGGTCGTGTTGAGGGTTGCGGTGGTGCCGAATGAGAGCGCCCCGATCTCCGGGGTGAGGCAGCCCGCGCCGAGCACCTCGCACGCCTTGTCCGCACCGGCCGCGATCACCGGCATGCCGGCCGGCAGCCCCAGGTGCGCCCCGGCGGCCGGCGTCAGCGCGCCGAGCTGCTCGCCGGACGCCACGAGGTCCGGCAGCATGGCCGGGTCGATGGGCGCGACGCGCCACTTCCAGTCGCCGCGCCCGGCCCAGCAGCGACGCTTGAAGTCGAAGGGGAGATAGCCGACCTGGGCGGCGTCCGCGTCGACGTAGCGGCCCACCAGCCGATGGACGAGGAACCCCGACAGGAGCAGGAACCTCGCGGTTCGCGCCCAGACGTCCGGTTCGTTGAGGCGCAGCCAGTTCGCCTCCGCGTCGGCCTGGAACGCGGCCACGGTGTCGCGCACGCCGAGCAGGCGGAACGCCAGGCCATTGATCCCGCCGACCGGCGGCAGGCCCAGGGTCCGGCGCTGGTCCAGCCAGACGATGGCCGGCCGCAATGGGAGGCCGTCGCGATCCACCACCACCACGGTGCCGCGCTGGGTAGTGAGCGCGACGCCCGCCACCGAGTCGCGGCGCGCGGCGGGGTCCGCCCAGAGCGCCGTGCACGCCTCGCCGATCGCGGTCCAGTAGAGCTCCGGGTCCTGCTCCGCCCAGCCGGGCCGCGGCGAGACGTAGGGCTCGATGGGGATCTTCGACTTCGCGGCGAGCGTCCCGTCCGGCCCGAACAGGAGCGCGCGGACGCTCTGCGTCCCCACGTCGATCGCGAGGAGGTGGTCCGCGCTCATGCCGGCACGGCCTGGCCCGGCGGCGCGTGGTCGCGCGCCCAGCGTGCCCGGTAGGCTGCCTCCTCGGCTGTCCAGCGGGAATCGTCCCAGCCCAGCTCGGGCGCGACGATCGCGCGGATGCGGTCGAGGTGCGCCGCGCCGCCGCCGGGCAGGAGCAAGCCCAGGCGGACTCGGCGGAGGAGCAGGTCGTCGAGGTGCACCACACCCTCGGCGCGGGCGGCCCAGCGGAGGGCGGCCCACGGCTCGGGCGTGCCGGGAATGGGAGCCAGCTCGGCTCGGTCGGCCGCCGCCTCGACCAGCGCGGCCGCGTCGGCAGCGTGGCGTCCCGTAAGGCGACGTCGCAGCGATGGTGGCAGCAGCGCCAGCTCGTCGTCGAACCCCGCATGCGAGTCCGGGAGCGGGTCGAGCGGAGGCGTGCGCCCGCCACGGCCCACCTCGCCCGTCGTCCGCCCCGCGAAGCGCGGCTTCACCCTCGCGAGCGTGTCCTGGGCGATCGCGTCGAACGTGGTCAGCTTCCCACCGGTGACCGTGAGCAGGCCGGCGTCCTCCCAGCAGGCATGGTCGCGTGACTCGGCCGAGGGATCGACCTTGCCCGACCCGATCACGGGACGGATGCCGGCGAAGGTCGCGTGGGCGTCGTGCCCCGCCAGGTCCAGGGACGGAAAGACGTGACGCACCCACGCCAGGAGGTAGTCGACCTCGGCGGCCGAGATCCGGGCACCCGCGTCCGGGTCCTCCGGGTGATCGACGTCGGTGGTCCCGACCAGCGTCACCGACTCCCACGGGTAAGCGAAGACCGGGCGGCCATCCGACGGGTGCGGGAAGCTCACCGCCTGGGCGACGGGGAAGCGCCACGCCGGGAAGAGGAGATGGCTCCCCCGCAGCGGCCGGAGCCGGGCCGCGCCATCGACGGGCGCCCGCAGCCGGTCCGCCCAGACCCCGGTCGCGTTCACGACCGCGATTGCCCGGACATCCACCCGGCGATCCCCCGCCCCAGGAGCCCGGTCCGCCACCCGGACGCCCGTGACGGCGCCGGTCGGGCCGAGCAGCAGTTCCTCGACCTCCGCGTACGTCAGGACCACGGCGCCGGCCGCGGCCGCGTCCGCCGCCACCCGGAAGACGAGGCGGGCGTCGTCGGTCCAGGCGTCGCCGTAGCGGAACGCCGCGGCGAGGCCCGCGGACCGGACACGCGGCGCAAGGAGCTCCAGCTCGCCGGCGCGCAGTCGCCTGTGCGTCCGTCGGCGAGCGAGCATGTCGTAGGCCGCCAGGCCGCCCGCCATCACCGCCGCGCCCGGCGAGCTTCCGCGTGGCACGGGCATGAGGAAGCCCAGCTCCTCGACGAGCCCGGGCGCCGCACGGAGGAGCGCCTCGCGGCCGCGCACGCTCTGCCGGACGACGCCGACCTGGAGGTGGGCGAGGTAGCGCAGGCCCCCGTGGACGAGCTTGCTGGACCAGGCGCTCGTGCCGGCCGCCAGGTCCCCCTTGTCCACCAAAGCTGTCCGCAGGCCGGCCTGCGCGGCGCGCCGGGCGATCCCCGCCCCCGTGATGCCGCCGCCGATGACGAGGACGTCGAACGGGCCTGCCGCGAGACGGGCCCACGCGCGATCGCGCCAGCCGCGGTCCATCCGGGCGGACATAGGGCGCGCGGCATCGGGCGACGCGTTCATGGCCTGTCCGGCAGCAGGACGCCCGGGTGCATCAGGCTGGCCGGGTCGAACCGGCGCGCCAGGTCGCCGAGGGCTGCCATCCCCAGCTCCCCCTTCTCGGCCGCGAGGTAGGCCGCGTGGTCGCTGCCCACCCCGTGCTGGTGGCTGATCGTGCCGCCCAGCCGGACGATCGCCTCCGACGCCATCGTCTTGAGGCGGCGCCAGCGCGCGAGCGTCGCATCCGGGTCGTCCGCGAGGCGGAAGACGAACGTCGTGTAGAGGCTGCTGCCGGTCGGGTAGACGTGCGACAGATGGGTGAAGGCGTGGACCCGCTCGCCCTCGTCGGCAAGGCCGCGCCGGATCGCGGGTGCCAGCGCGGCCGCCATCGCCGGGACGCGATCCCAGACCACCGCCGTCTCGAGCGTGTCGACCGCGTAGCCGGCATCCCACAGGGTGTTGCGCAGGTACGGCGTGCGGAACCGGCTCGCGTGCCACTGGCGCCCGAGCGTCGCCGGCGCCCGCACCGCGCCGAACGCGCGGCCGATCCCCAGGACCTCGGCAAAGGTCGCCGCCATCACCCGGCGCCGCCCCACGAGACCCAGCAGGACCATGCAGCGGCCCGGCCCGGCGCCGCGGGCGGTGAGGTAGTGGCGCAGGGCGGCCAGCGTCCGCTCGTGGCCGGCAAGGACGAGGTTCGTCCAGGTCTCGGCGGGCGTGGAGGTGCGCAGCATCGCCAGCGGGAGGCGCGCCCGCGAAAGGGCCCGCGTGAACGCGAGCGCACGGTCCCAGTCGGGCAGGAAGAGGGCCGGGAACGCCTCCACCTCCGGGAGCGGCGCGACCCGCAGGACGGCCTCGACCAGGATCCCCAGCCGGCCCTCGCTGCCCAGGATCGCCTGCCGCAGGTCAGGGCCCGCCGCCGACGCCGGGTGCGGAGGCATCAGGAGCGTCCCGGCCGGCGCTTCGACGGTCCCGCCGGCAAAGAGCGCTTCGATCCGCCCGTAGCCCGCGGACTGCTGGCCGGAGCTGCGCGCCGCCACCCATCCGCCCACGGTGGAGAGCTCCCAGCTCTGGGGATAGTGCCCGAGGGTGAGGTTCCGGGCGCGCAGGGCGGCCTCGACGTCCGGCCCGATGGTGCCCGCCCCGAACGTCGCCAGGAGACTCTGCTCGTCGAGGGTTCGCAGCCCCGCCAGGCGCGCCAACGAGATGGTCAGCCACGGCGAACCGTCACTCGACGGCGTCACACCACCGACGACGCTCGTGCCGCCCCCGTAGGGCACGACCCGGGCGCCCGCCGCCGCGGCCCACGCGAGCAGCGCGCGGACCTCGGCCGCGTCCGCCGGGAAGGCGACCCCGTCCGGGACCGCGCCCAGCCGCCCGGTGCGGAGGGCCACCCAGTCGGGCAGGCTCTGGCCACGCGCATGCCGGACGCGCGCCTCCGGGTCGTCCACGACCAGGCGGTGGCGGCCGAGACGGCTCGCCGGGACCCCGGCGAGCACGTCGGCAAGGCGGGCGTCGCGACGGGGCGTCCCCGGCCCGACCACGCGCGCGATCGCGGCGGCTCCGCCTGGCGGGAGCTCGTCGACGGTGGATGCATCGCCCCAGCCGTTCCAGCGCCGCATGGGGAGATGATGCGCCTCGGGGACGTGGCGCGAGGGCCGACGGGCGCGACATCACGACGGTGGGTTGGCAGCCGGGGCGCGCGCCCCGTACACTCCGCGGCAAGGAGGAACCTCATGGGCGACAAGACACCGAAGCGACCCCCGAAGCCGAAGAAGCCGAAGACGCCGACAGCCGCCACCCGCTGAACGCGGCACCCGGCAACATCGGGTGCGGCCGCTCCGTCGGCCGCACCGTCCGACCCGGTCAGGCGCCCGCGGCGCCCGTGCTCCCCGGCGCGTGGATCGGCGTGCCTGCGGCGCAGCCCGGGCAGCTCCCCGGACCCGGCTCGAAGGTGGGGATCTCCAGCTGCCAGAGGCCCTGGACCGGGTAGCGGCGCCCCGTGGCCGGCGAGACCAGGACGGCGGTCCCGCCCGAGCGGTCGGCCAGCACGAAGCAGGCCACGATCTCCCCGCCGGCCGCCTCCACGGGCGGCAGCATCGCGAGCAGCGAGCCGCCGGTGGTCAGGATGTCGTCCACGAGCAGGACGCGCTCGCAAGGGGCGATCGTGAACCCTCGCCGGAACTCGCGGCTCGTCGCTCCATCGGGCGCCCGGACCTCCTCGGCGAAGATGCCGCGGACCCCCAGCTGGCGCGCCGTCTCGAAGGCCAGGACGATGCCGCCGGTCGTGGGCCCGGCCACCACGTCCACCATCGGCCGTCCATCGCTCCCACGCGCGGCGCTGGCCCAGAGCGAGCAGAGCTCGCTCGTGACGGCCGGATCCTGGAGGACCAGGAACTTCTCCAGGTAGCGCTCGCTGTGGCGGCCGGACTTGAGGAGGAAGTGGCCCTCCCGTAGGGCGCCAGCGCGCGCGAAGAGGGACTCGGTGCGGGCGCCCATCGCGGCGCGCGCGGCCGCGTCCAGGGCCGGGCGGATCGTGGTCATGCGCAAATCTTACTCAGCGCTCGTCTCCCGGCGGCGGCTGGGCGGGATCTGACGGGATCGACGGCGGTGCCCCGGGACCACGGTAGCGGGACGGGTCGAACCGGTTGACGGGCTCACGCGGATGGAAGATGCCCGGGTCGCTCGCGGCCTCCCGGAGCTCCGGCGCGTCGACGGGCCGTGGCAGGCCGCAGCGGTAGCAGGCGGTCGCCGTCGGCAAGTTCACGGAGCCGCACAGCTCGCAGGCCCACGGGGGCGCGTCGGATGGAAGGCCGTAGTGGACGCGCGCACGGCGCGTGACGATGGGCAGCGCCCGGACCTCGATCCAGCGACCGACCGGAGTCAGGACCCTCCACGCACCCGCGACGACGAAGACCCCGATCGCGACGGCGAGCGCGATCCAGAGGATCCCCGCGAGATCATCGAGGAACCGGACCGCATCCGCCACCGCGACGCCCTGCCTCGCTACGGCCGGTACTCGACGCCCTTCGCGGAGGCTGCGTTCGGCCGCTTCGGGAGCGCCGTCCCGATGAGCGGCCGGTACGAGGCCAGGCCCCGGCGCCCGCACTCGTCCGCCAGCTGGTCGATCAGCCGGATGGGCAGCGTCGGATCCGCGAAGATCGCCGTCCCGACCTGGACCGCGACCGCGCCGGCCGCGAGATAGTCCAGGACGTCGTCGAGCCCGGTCACGCCGCCGATCGCGACGATCGGGATGCCCACCACCTGGGCGACCTCGTAGACGATCCGGAGCGCGACCGGCTTGATCGCCGGGCCCGACAGCCCGCCGTACGTGTTGCCCAGGAACGGGCCGGTGCGGTCCGCGCGGAGCGCCATGCCGGAGAGCGTATTGACCGCCGAGAGGGCGTCGGCCCCCGCGTCCGCGATCGCCGCCGCGATCGGCCGGATGTCGGCGACGTTCGGCGAGAGCTTGACGATGAGCGGCAGCTCCGTGGCACGCCTGACGGCGCGCGTCACAGCCGCGGCGGCCTCCTGGTCGATCGCGAACTGGAGCCCGCCCTTGCCGACGTTGGGGCAGCTGATGTTCAGCTCGATTCCGGCGATCCCCGGCACGAGGTCGAGCTTCTGGACCACCTCCACGTAGTCCTCGATCGACTCACCTGCAACGTTCACGATGACCGGAACGTGCCAGCCGGCCCATTGCGTCGCGTACCGGTCCAGCACCGCGTCGACGCCCGGGTTCTGCAGGCCGATCGAGTTGAGCATCCCGGCCGGGGTCTCCGTGACGCGCGGCGGGCGATTGCCCTGGCGCGGCCGCAGCGTCGTCCCCTTGCAGCAGATCGCCCCGAGACGGTCGACGTCCACGACGTCCGCATACTCCACCCCATATCCGAACGTCCCCGACGCCACGAGGATCGGGTTGCGCAGGACCAGGCCCCGCCCGAGGTCGATCGAGAGGTCCACGGCGGGCCGGGTGCGGCCGGCGACGGGCGGCGCGACGGCGGTCGGCGGCTGGCGCTGGGGGGACCCGGGCCTCGGCTCCACGATCGCGCTCCGGATCGTGCGGACGGTGGGCGTCCGGCGCGTGCTCGGCGCGGGACCACCCGACGCGCCCCGCGAGGGCGGCGTCGCCTTGCCGTACGTCACGACCCGCTTCTTCGCCCTCATCGCGCCTGCGTCCCCACCCCCGCCGTCGCCTCCCAGTCGATCTCGTCGAAGGCGAAGACGGGGCCCTCGCGGCAGACGCGCTGGGGCCCGTTCACGCCCCAGATCACGCAGCCCAGGCAGGCGCCCACCGCGCAGCCCATGGTCTGCTCCATCGCGACCTGCAGGAACGCCTTCTTCCGGGCCGCCGACGACCCGGGCGGGACCGGCCTGCCGCCGCCGCGCTTCCGCCCGAGCGTCGCGACGCCGAGCCGACCCTTTCGCCCGGCGACGAGGCCCGCCAGTGTGCGGAGCATCGGCAGCGGGCCGCAGGCGAACGCCTGGTCGGCCCATGCCTCGTAGTCGAGGACGAGATCGGTGACGAACCCGTGGTGGCCCACCGACCCGTCGTCCGTCGCGACCACGTACTCGACCTCGTCCGGGAGGAGCGACGAGGGGTAGACCTCGGACGCATCGCGGCAGCCGTAGAGCAGGACCACCTGGCGTCCGTCGCGAAGGGCCTCGTCCACGAGCAGCCGGAGGTCGGCGATCCCGAGGCCCCCGGCGACCAGCAGGAGGTGCCGGCTCCGCGGATCGACCTGGAACCCCTGGCCGAGCGGTCCGAGCATGTCGACCGTGTCGCCCGGTCGAAGGTGGGTCAGCCAGGCAGTCCCCCGGCCGACTTCCCGGAAGTGCAGCGAGATCGCACCGGTCGCCGGGTCCGCGGTGTTGATGGTGAACGGCCGGCGCAGGACCAGCCCCGACCAGTCACCGGTCCGGACGTGGACGAACTGCCCGGCCCGGGCGCTGACGGCCAGTGCCGGGGCGTGGTACTGCTGGAGCCACTGGCCCGGCAGAACCTGCCGGCTCTCCTGGAGCTCTGCGTCGACGAGCTGCATCCGGGAGCTCGGAGGTGATGGCGGCGTGCGACTGCCCGGCGGGACGGCGGCCGTCCCGCAGCCGGCGGCTAGCGGTCCTTCCCCGGGCGCGCCGTCTCGTCCGCTGCGGGCTCGTCGTCCTCATCGGCCTCGTCGTCCTCATCGGCCTCGTCCAGCTCGGGAGCGACCGCCGGGTAGGCCTCCGCGATCGCATCGGCGATGTCGCCGAAGACGTCGGTCGGGTCGTAGAACTCCACCAGCTCCTCGGGCGTCGTGAGCTTGCGCCACTCGCCCTCGTCGCCCTCCGGCTCCACCTCGGCGTGGATCTGCCCGGTGTGCGACATGGAGAGCCGCTCATCGTCGTCGTCGATGACGATCAGGTCGCCGACCTGCTCGGCGAGGCCGCCTGCCGCGTGCTGGAACTGCTCGATCAGGCGCGCCTCGGAGAGCTGGCTCCGCTCCTGGAACGTGAGCGCCAGGTCGTAGAGCTTGTGCGCGGCCGACGTCTCGTCGTCGGCGTCCAGCGGCTGGCCCGCTGCCCAGTCGTCGGCGGCCGCCGCGTAGGCGACGTCGGCTTCCGGCGAGACGGACTCCTCCGGCCCGATCCCGGCGACGTTGAGGAGATCGTCGGCGGCGGTCGGTTCCGGCTCCAGGCCGGCAGCCTCCCGGGCCGCCTCGGAGAATGCCGCGTAGATGTCGGCCGGGTTGTACAGCTCCACGAGCTCCGCGCCGCTCTCGATGACCTCGGTCTCGCTGACCCACTCACCGCTCACTTCGTCCTGGAAGCGCGTCCGGCTGCGGAACGTGAGGTCGGGCGCGACGGAAAGGTAGTCGGGATCGTCGTCGATCAGCGTCATGCCGCCGATCTCCCGGATCCGGTCGGCGTTCGCGTCCAGGAACTTCTGGAGCTGCTCGGCCGAACGAACGAGGAAATCCGAGCGCTCGAGGGCGGCGTCGCGGGCGAGCTCGCCGAGCAGATCGGTGCGGTTCGCGT
>DAITNC010000045.1:0-13033 GCA_036834865.1 Candidatus Limnocylindrales bacterium
GATGCCGATCGCCTCGAGGAGCCCGGCGACCGTCGTCCCCGCCGGGAGCTCGAGCTCACGTTCGCTGAAGCCCAGCGTGTGGACAAGACCCCCGGCCAGCTTGACGGTGACCTTCATCGTCAGCGGAGCGTCGCGTACGCCTCGACAGCAGCGGCCTCGCCGCCGAGCCCCAGGCTCTCCAGGGTGGCGCGCGTCGGGATCCCACGGGTGTCGTAGCCGCGGATGTCGTAGTAATGCTGCAGCATCCCGTCGTACTGCTCGCGATCGAGGATCATGCCGGCGATCGGTCCCTCGGTGTCGACATTGGCAGGGTCGAACCAGGCGGTCGGCGGGAAGTCCGCGGAGCGGTCCGTCTCCGGATGCTCGCGCAGCCAGAACAGCTTCATGAGCGCGTAGATCCGGTCGGAGATGGCCCAGAAGTCCTCGAGCTTCCAGTCGCTCCCCGTGATCGTGTTGAAGTAGGTCGGGTAGTGCTCCACGCCCCAGCCCAGCTCGACCCAGGGGAAGCGGCACGTGACGATCGACTCGAAGAGGCCGCCGCGGATCCGCTGGAGGTCGACGATCTTCTGGGCCTTGTCGCGCCCGTATGACCCCCGGGTCGTCTGCTTGACCTCGAAGGTGATGATCCACGACTCCTTGTGGTGGGCCCCGATCGGGCTCACCCCGAAGGCGAGGGCCATCCCGGGGATGAACTTGCAGTTGTAGGCCGAGATCTCGAGGCCCTTGACCTGCATCGCGTAGTCCTCGGACCCGTGGCCGAACGCCCGGGCCGCGCGGAGCGTCCCGTCCGCGAGCAGGTTGCCGATCTCGCCCTCGCGCCGGGCGATCATGCCGAGCACCTTCTTCATGCCGGCCGCGTCGCCAAAGCGGAGGTCGCCCGCCACCGCCCCGCGCTCGATCGCGTCGGCGTAGAAGCCGAGCACGCCGCCGGCCGAGATCGTGTCGAGCCCGTAGTCGTCGCACAGGTAGTTGAGCGCAGCGACCTGGGACAGGTCGTAGAGATCGAGGTTCGGCCCCAGCAGGCCGATGTTCTCGTAGTCGACCTCGGCCTCGCGGCCCTCGTCGTCGAGGATGCCGATGCCGCAGCGCATCGTGCAGTTCGGGCAGCCGTACGTGGCGACCCGCGCAGCGTTGACACGCTCGCCGTCCACCTGCCAGGCATCCGGGTGGTGGGTTCCCCGGAAGTTGTGGACCGGGAGCGCGGCGACCTCGTTGCACCACGGCAGGACGCCCGTCGTGCCCTGGGTGGACCAGGCAGTCTCCTTGTCGATCGCGTGGACCGCCCGCAGGTCGTCCCGGCCAAGCACCTTCATCGCGGCGGGGAACGCCTGCGGGATCGGCTTGCTGCCCTTCACGACGATCGCCTTGAGAAGCTTCGAGCCCATCACCGCGCCCATGCCGGGCCGGCCACCGGAGCGGCCCTCGAGGCTGCGGACCACCGCGAAGTTGACCATGTTCTCGCCGCCCTGGCCGATGTTCAGGACCCCGACGCCCTTTCCGTAACGGGCGTAGATCCAGTCGTTCGTGTCCATCGTGCCCTTGCCCCAGACCTCGTCGGCCGGGAGGAACTCGACGCGGTCGTCGTCGATGGAGAGCAGCGTGGGGCGGTCGGCCCGCCCCTCGACGATCAGGGCGTCGTAGCCGGCCTTGCGGAGCTGGTCGGTGACGCGGGTGCCGAGGTTCCCGTCGCCGTAGCCACCCGTGGCGGGCGACTTGGCGGCGACGATCGTCTTGCCGGTGTTGGGGGCCGGGACGCCGGAGATCGGCCCGACGGCCACCACGAGCTTGTTGTCGGGCCCGAGCGGATCGATCCCCGGGGCGAGCTCGTCGTAGAGGATCTTGACGGCGAAGCCGCGGCCGCCGATCCAGGTGTGGGCGAACTCTTCCGAGAACGTCTCGATCCTGGAGGTCCGGGACGTCAGGTTGACCCGCAGGAACTGCCCGGTCCATCCATCCATGATCAGCTCACCCTCGGCTGGAACGGCACGCCCGCGTGTGATGGCCCCTGCGCCGATGCTAGGTGGGCGCGGGAGGGACGTCTAGGGTCCGGATGGACCCTTCGCGGGGACCAGCCGGCCGCCATCGGCGACGGGCGCGATCAGGCCTCCGGGTGCTCGGCCTCGCGGAGCGACTCCGCCCAGCGCGCGGCCACCGCCGACAGCTCGCCGCCGAGCGCGGGGGCGACCCGGCCGCGGACATGCACGTCACGCTGGCCGTACTCGACCTCCACGGTGCCACGCTCGCGGACCCGGGCCAGCAGCTCGCCGGCGGCGTACGGGACCGCGACGTCGATCTCCTCCCAGAGCGACGCGAGAAGGGCTGCGACCTCGTCGCGCAGCGCGTCGAGCCCGAAGCCGGTGAGCGCCGAGACCAGCACGCTGCCGGCGACGATCGGCGCCTGTGCCGTCACCGCGCCGTCCGCGACCAGCAGGTCCGCCTTGTTGAAAGCCACGAGCCGCGGCTTCGTCCCCGCGTCCAGCTCGTCGAGGACGGTCTGGACCGTGGCCCGGTGCTCCACGAAGTGGGCGTCGGAGCCATCCACCACCTCGATGAGGACGTCCGCGCGGGTGACTTCCTCGAGGGTTGCGCGAAAGGCATCGACCAGCTGGTGGGGCAGCTTGTGGATGAAGCCGACCGTGTCGGTGACGATGGCAGTCTGGCCGTCGCCCAGCTTGACCTGCCGGCTTGTCGGGTCGAGCGTCGCGAAGAGCCTGTCCTCGGCGAGCGCGACCTCGCTGCCGACGAGCGTGTTGAGGAGCGTGGACTTGCCGGCGTTCGTGTACCCGACGATGGCGACCGTCGGGTAGAGCCGCCGGTCCCGGCCGCGGGCCGCCGTGGCTCGCTGCTGGCGGACCTGTTCGACGCGCTCCTTCATCTTCTTGATCCGCTCGCGGATCAACCGCCGGTCCGTCTCGAGCTGGCTCTCGCCGGGACCCCGGGTGCCGATCCCTCCGCCCGTCCGCGAGAGGTGTGTCCACAGCCGGGTCAGGCGGGGCAGCTGGTACTCGAGCTGGGCGAGCTCCACCTGGAGCCGTCCCTCGTGAGTGCGTGCATGCTGGGCGAAGATGTCGAGGATCAGCCGGCTGCGGTCGATGACCTTGACCGAGAGCAGCCCCTCGAGCGCCTTCTGCTGGCCCGGCGAGAGCTCGTCGTCCGCGACGAGCAGGTCGAAGCCGGTCTCCGCCTTCGCCGCGACCAGCTCCTCGGCCTTGCCCTTGCCCACGTACCAGTTCGGGTCGACGTGGCGGCGGTTCTGCCACTCCGCCCCCACGACGGCTGCGCCGGCCGTCTCGGCCAGCGAGGCGAGCTCGGCCAGCGAGTCGGAGGCGTTCCAGCCGGGGTCGTCGCCGGTGTCGACGGCGACGAGGAACGCCTTCTCGGCGGGCTGCGCGAGATCGATCGTGGTTGAGCGAGCCATCGGTGGAGGATACCGCGCCGGCGGGGAGCGTCCGCGGCGTCGGTCCCGTGGGTCCGCGCGCCCGGTACCCGATCGTCCCCCACCCCGCCCGACATTCGGGGCATGGCGCGTGGGTGCACCGACGGCGACGCTCCTGGCATGGAATCGACCAGCGCCGCACTGCGTCGTGCCGCGTCCGCCGCCGACGCGGCAATCCCGGCCCCCGAGTCGCCGCGCCGCCGGGCGGCCATCCGCTCGTTCGCTGTCGGCGCGCTCGCCCTGAGCGCGGCCTACCTCGCCTGGCGTGGCCTCTTCACGCTGGACGCCGGCGCTCCGTGGCTCTCCGTGCCGCTCTATCTCCTCGAGATTCACGCCGCCTTCGGGCTGTTCCTCTTCACGCTGTCTCTCTGGGATGTCGACGTGCGACCGACGATCTCCCCGACACTCACCACCGCCAACCGCGTCGCGGTCCTGATTCCCACCTACAACGAGGGTCGCGAGATCCTCCTGCCCACCGTGGCGGCCGCGATCGCCATGCGCGTCGACCACGAGACCTGGGTCCTCGACGACGGCGACCGCCCGGACGTGCGGCGAATGGCCGAAGAGCTCGGCGCCCGGTACCTCGCCCGTCCAACCCACGAGCACGCCAAGGCCGGCAACCTGAACCATGCGCTCGGGATCGTCGAGGCGGACCTCGTGGCGATCCTCGACGCCGACCACGTAGCGAGCCCGGAATTCCTGGTCCGGACGCTCGGCTACTTCGACGACCCGCTGCTCGCCCTGGTCCAGACGCCCCAGGACTTCTACAACCGGAGCTCGTTCGAGCACGAGGTCCACGACCTCGAGGACGACCGCTTCCACGAGCAGGTGCTCTTCTACCGGGCGATCCAGCCGGGCAAGAACCGGTGGGGCGCGGCCTTCTGGTGCGGGACCGGTGCGGTCGTGAGGACCGCCGCGCTTCGCGACGTCGGCGGTGTCGCCACGGACAGCATCACCGAGGACATCCAGACCACGATCCGCCTCCATCGGCGCGGCTGGCGAACCGTCTACCACAACGAGGTGCTGGCCAGGGGCCTCGCAGCCGCGGATGCCGAGACCTACCAGGCCCAGCGACTTCGCTGGGGCACCGGCGCCATGCAGGTCCTGCGGCACGACCACCCGATCACGGGGCGGGGGCTGAGCCTCGGCCAGCGGGCCGCGTACGCTGCCACCCTGCTCGGCTGGTTCGACGCATGGCGATCGCTGGGCTACCTGCTCCTGCCCCCGGCGGTCCTGCTGACGGGCATGGTCCCGATCCGCGCGGACGCGCTCACCTTCGTGGTGCTCTTCGGGTCCACCTTCATCGCGCAGCAGGTCGCGCTGGTGCTCCTCTCGCGAGGCCGCCACCGGCCACGGCTGGCGATCGTCTTCGAGATGGTGCGGATGACGCCGAACCTGCGCGCCACCCTCAGCCTCGTGACGCGCCGTCGGCCCGGCTTCGTGGTGACGCCGAAGGGCCGGACCGGCGATGGTCGCCGGCGGGCACGCGCGCCGCGGCTCCTGACCGGCACCCTCGCGCTGAGCCTCGCGGCCACGCTCTGGTACGTCGCCACCCTCCTGGGGCGGACGCCCATGACCTATCCGGTCCCCTGGGCGGTGCACCTCTCCTTCGCCTGGCTCGTCGTGAACGTCGTGTTCCTGTGCGCGGCGCTCGCGCGGATCCAGACGATGCGGTTTGCCCCAGAGCGGCGGGCGAGCGTCCGGTTCGAGGCGGGGTTCGCGGGGACGCTGGAGGGGCGGCCGGTCGAGGTCCTGGACCTCTCGCTCACCGGCGCGCGCCTGCTGGTTGCGCCCGGTCCCGGAGTCCCGGCGGAAACCGTGGTCGGCATCGCGGTCGCCGGCCAGAACGTCGCGCTCCGGGCGCTCGTGCGCTCGGTCCGCAGGAAGCCCGACGGCTGGCTCGACGTCGGCACCGAGTTCGACGACGGGCAGGACCCCGAGCGGGCCCGCCTGGCCCTGGCGCTCTTCCGGACGCGCGAGCTGCCGAGCGGCGAGAGCGACGCGGCCGGCGTCGCGGCCTGAACCGGCGGATCAGGGACCGCGCCCCGCGGTCCCCTGCGCGAACACCAGAGCACGTTCGGTGGCCAGCTGGAGGGCGGCCGGGTCTCCCGCGTCGACCTGCACGTCGACCGCCGCGGACCGGAACCACGTCCGCTGGCGCCGGGCGTAGGCGAGGTTGCGGCTGACGTTCGCTGCCAGGTAGCCCGCGCGGTCGATCAGCCCGTCAAGGAGGTTCCACGCCTCGCGGTACCCGATCGCGGAGAAGGCGGGAAGCGAGGCCGGATAGCGCGTGCGAAGAGCCTGCGCCTCGGCCAGGATGCCCCCGTCCAGCTGGCCTGCCGCGCGCTGCGCGATCCAGGCCCGGTGCTCGGCGCGATCGGCGACGTCAAGCGTGAGGCGCAGGACCGGCCCGCCATAGCCGCGCGGCGCGGGCAGCGGCGCATCGCCCTGGAGCAGGGCGATCTCGAGGGCGCGCACGACCCGGCGCGGGTTCCGGAGGTCGACCCTGGCGGCGAGCCCTGGCGCGGCGGCCTGCAGGCGCGCGACGAGGGCGTCCAGCCCGTGCTCGGAGAGGTCCGCCTCCAGGCTGGCCCGCACCGCCGGGTCCCACGGGAGCGCATCGACGGCGAGGCCGTCGGCGATCGCGCGCAGCCAGAACCCGGTGCCTCCGACCAGGATCGCGACGCCGGAGCGGGCGGCGATGCCCGGCAGCACGCCCTCGACATGCTCGGCGAAGTCGGCCACCGAGAACAGGGCGTCGGGGTCCACGAGGTCGAGCCCGTGATGTGGGATGCCGCGCCGTTCGGCCGCGGTCGGCTTGGCCGTCGCGACGTCGGTCCCGCGGTAGACCTGGCGCGAGTCCGCCGAGATGACCTCGGCCGGGATGCCGTCGGCGCGCAGCGCCAGCGCCATGCGCACGGCGAAGTCCGTCTTGCCGGTCGCGGTGGGGCCACCGACGACGACAAGGGGCGGCCGGCGTGCGGGGGCACTCCCCTCCCCGATCGTCAGGCGAGGATCCCCCGCAGGCTGTAGGGACCGGCGGCCTGGATGCGCACGTCGACGATCGTCCCGACGAGCGACGGCGAACCGGCGAGGTGGACCAGCCGGTTGTCGCGGGAACGGCCGGCGAGGCGCACCCAGCCGTCCGGCAGCGGGCCAGCGAACGGGTCGTGGCCGGAGAGCGTCGCCGGCGGCGGCTCGTCGCCGCCTTCGTCGTGCTCGTGACCACGCGGCCGTTCCAGCGTGTCCACGAGCACGGAGGTCACGCTGCCGAGTCGCTCCCTGTTCCGCGCGAAGCCGATCTCCTCCTGGAGGGCCAGCAGCCGGTTGAGGCGCTCCTTCTTGACGCCGGCCGGAACGTCGTCGGCGAGCCGCGTCGCCGGCGTGCCCGGGCGCGGCGAGTAGGCGGCCGCGAACACCTGGGCGTAGCGGACCGTCTCGAGCAGGCGGAGCGTCGAGGCGAACTGGGCTTCGGTCTCGCCGCAGAACCCGACGATGACGTCCGTGCTCAGCGAGATCCCCGGGATCGCCTCGAGGATCCGGCCCAACCGCTCCTCGTAATGCGCGATCGTGTACTGCCGTCCCATGCGGCGGAGCACCTCGTCGTCGCCGGACTGGACCGGCAGGTGGAGCGCCGCGCAGACGCTCGGGGCCTCGGCCATCGCGCGGATCAGACGGTCCGAGAGGTCCCAGGGGTGCGAGGTGACGAACCGGAGGCGCGGGATGGCGGCCTCCCCGCCGGGGCCGCGGAGGGCGTCGATCGCCCGGATCAGCTCGGCGAGGTCCGGCCGCGACGCGCGATCGACCCGCTGCCCGGCCCGGCGCGCCTCGGCGACGTGGGCAAAGCGCGGCTCGGCGGGCAGGTCGTGGCCGTAGCTGTTGACGTTCTGGCCGAGGAGCGTGATCTCGCAGAAGCCGGCGGCGGTGAGCGCCCGCGCCTCGTCGACCACCTCGTCGAAGGGCCGGCTCCGCTCCGGCCCGCGGCTGAACGGGACGATGCAGTAGGTGCAGGTCTTGTCGCAGCCGTAGATGATCGGGAGCCACGCGGCGACGGTCGACTCCCGGCGCACGGCGCCCGACGCCACGGCGTCCGCGCGGGAGCCGGCCAGATGATCTGCGGCCGAGACCGGGACGCCCTTCACGACCGTGGTGGCTGCCGTCCGCGGCGCCCACGGCGTCGATACCGCGCCGGGTGCGCCGGGTGCCCCGGTCCTGCCGCGGAGGCCGACGGGCCCCTGGGCCGACGCGAGGCCGAGCCGCTCAACCAGCTCCGGCTCCTCGTCCGGGCGCAGGAAGAGGTCCACGGCCGGGAACCGGCGCCGGAGGCCGACTCGGTCGCGCTCTCGCACGGCGCAGCCGGTCAGGATCACGCGGAGCGCGGGGTTCGCGGCCTTGAGGAGCGCGAGCACGCCCTGGCGGCCGATCACCTTCGCCTCGGCGGCCTCGCGGATGGCGCACGTGTTGATCACGATCAGGTCGGCCGTCTCCATCCCGGCGGCCTCGGCACAGCCGGACGCCAGGAGCCGCCCGGCCATCTCCTCCGAGTCGCTCTTGTTCATCTGGCAGCCCAGCGTCCAGATCCAGAAGCGCGGGAGCGCCTGGTCCTCAGGGCGGAACTCGACGACGCGTGCATCGTCGGCTGTGGCGGGAGGGCGGGGTGCGGCGGGCAGGCCCACCGGCACGACGAGGTCAAGGACGGGAAGCTGGCGGGTCGTCATGCCACGACGGCCAGGTGGAGGGCGGCCAGGACGCCCGCCGCGATCTCCGGCGGAACCCAGGTCTCCGCGATCGCCTCGGCATACGTCTCGCCGTCGCCGTGGTAGTCGGTCCCTCCGGACGGCAGGAGGCCCAGGTCGCGTGCGACGGCGCCCATCGACGTCACGGTCGCGGCATCGAAGCTCCGATGGTGCACCTCGAGGCCAGCGAGGCCCGCACCGATCAGCTCGCGCAGGAGCACCCGGCGAGAGGGCGCGACGGAGAAGTGCGCAAGCACGGGGATCCCGCCCGCCGCACGGATCGCGCGGATCGCGTCGATCGGGCCGAGCCCGTCCCGCGGTACGTAGCCGGGTCCGCCGCGGCCCACGAAGCGCGCGAATGCATCGCTGACGCTCGTGGCGAACCCTGCTGCCACCAGCGCCCGCGCGAGCGTCGGGCGCCCCAGCGCATCGTCGTCCACGGGGTCAAGGCCCGCCAGCTCGGCATCCACGGCAAGTCCCGCGGCGCGAAGTCGGAGGATCATCCGCTCGAACCGTCGCCGCCGACCGCCGCGCTGCGCGGCGAGGGCCGCCTCGAACGCATCGGAGGACGGGTCCACGCCAAGGCCCACCAGGTGGAGCTCGCCGTCGGGCAGGTCCAGGCCGGGGGCCACCGCGTTGATCTCGACACCGGCGAGGACGCGCAGCCGCGGCGGCAGTGGTCCCGCACCGGGTGCGACCAGGTCCCGGTAGCCTGCCAGCGTGTCGTGGTCGGTGATCGCGAGGGTCCGGACGCCAGCGACGTCCGCGGCCGCGATGAGCGCCGACGGCGTGAGCAGCCCGTCCGAGCGCCAGGTATGCGTGTGCAGGTCGACCTGCGAGGGCTCGGGCGGGACCACCCGGCCGGTGCCGGGCGCCCCCCGGCCGCGACCCATCAGGCCGCCTCGACGATCCGCTGGATGCGCTCCACGCTGAGCGCGCGGCCGGTCGCCGGGTCGACGTCCACGAGGAGCGCGTTGAGGACCACCGGCCAGCCCCCGACCTCGAAGCGGGTCGGCAGCCCGTTGATGAAGCGGGGCAGGACGGTCGCCGGCGCGAAGCCGATGACGCTGTGCAGCGGGCCGGTCATCCCGAGGTCGCTCTGGTAGGCCGTGCCGCGGGGGAGGATCCGCTCGTCCGCCGTCGGGACGTGGGTATGGGTCCCCACGACGGCGCTGACGCGCCCGTCGAGGTGGATCCCGAATGCGTTCTTCTCGCTCGTCACCTCGCAGTGGAAGTCGACGAGCCGGACCGGCGGCAGCGCGTCGGCGCTCTCGTCGAGGAGGCGATCGGCGTCGGTGAACGGGTTCTCGATCGGGATCATGTAGGTCCGCCCCTGGAAGTTGAGGACGGCGACGTCGGTCCCGTCGGCCGCGACGTAGGCGCCCCAGCCGCGACCCGGCACGCCGTCCGTCCCGTAGTTGTGCGGTCGCAGGATCCGCTCGTCGCGCTCGAGCGCCGGCAGGATCTCCTTCTTGTCCCAGATGTGGTTGCCCGACGTGATCACGTCGACCCCGGCCCGGTAGAGGGACTCGGCGGTGGACGTGGTGAGACCCATCCCGCCCGCGAGGTTCTCGCCGTTCGCGGTGACGAAGTCCACCCGGTGCACGTCCCGCAGCCCGGGCAGCTCGCGCTCGACGGCCTCGCGGCCGGGGCGCCCGATGACGTCCCCGAGCATCAGGACCCGGCAGGGGTGCGGCGCTCGCGAGCCGGCCACCGCTACTTCGCGTACTCGACGGAGCGGGTCTCGCGGATCACGGTCACCTTGATCTGGCCCGGGTAGGTGAGGGATTCCTCGATCTTCTTGACGATGTCCCGCGCGAGTCGGGACGCGGACAGGTCGTCGATCTCGTCGGGCCGGACCAGGATCCGCACCTCGCGACCCGCCTGGACCGCGAAGGTGCGGTCGACCCCGGCGAAGCTCCCGGCGATCGCCTGCAGGTCCTCGAGCCGCTTGAGATAGAGCTCGACGGACTCGCCGCGCGCGCCCGGACGCGACGCGCTGATGGCGTCGGCGACCTGCACGATCGGCGCCTCCACGCAGGCGTACTCCACCTCCTGGTGATGGGCCGCGATCGCGTTGACCACCTTGAAGGACAGGTCGTGGCGCTGTGCGATCTGGGCGCCGATCGCCGCGTGCGGGCCCTCGACCTCGTGGTCGACGGCCTTGCCGATGTCGTGGAGGAGGCCGCCGGTCTTGGCGGCGAGCACGTCGGCACCGAGCTCCGCGGCGATCACGGCAGCCAGCCGGCTCGTCTCGACGACGTGGTTCAGCACGTTCTGGCCGTAGCTCGTCCGGAACTTGAGGCGGCCCAGGAGCCGGGTGATCTCGGAGGGCAGTCCGGGCACGCCGGCGTCATAGGCTGCCGCATCGCCCGCCTGGCGGATCACCAGGTCGACCTCGGCACGTGCCTTCGCGACCACCTCCTCGATCCGGCCGGGGTGGATGCGGCCATCCGCCATGAGCTTGGTGAGCGCGATCCGGGCGATCTCGCGCCGCACCGGGTCGAAGCCGGAGAGGATGACGGTCTCGGGCGTGTCGTCGATGATCAGGTCAACGCCGGTGGCCTGCTCGAGGGCCCGGATGTTGCGACCCTCGCGGCCGATGATCCGGCCCTTCATCTCGTCGGAGGGCAGGTGGACGACCGAGACCGTGTGCTCGGCGGTGTGGTCGGCCGCGACCCGCTGGATCGCCGTCACGATCACCTCCCGCGCCCGGTCCTGGGCCTCGTCGCGGGCCTTGCGCTCGATCGAGCGGGCCAGGCGGACGGCATCGTTCTCGGCTTCGACACGGACGGCGTCGAGGATGACGGCCTTCGCATCTGCCTCGGTCATCCCGCTGACGCGCTCCAGCGCAGCGATCTGCTCGGCGCGGGACGAGGCGAGCTCCTCGCGGAGGCGGTCCAGGTCGCGCTCCTTCTCGAGGAGCTTGCGGTCGCGCTGCTCGAGCATGTCGGTCCGCTGGTCCAGCTGCTCGTCGCGCGTCAGGAGGCGACGCTCCAGCGCGCTGAGCTCGGCGCGCTTCGTGCGGGCCTCGTCCTCGACCTCGCGCTGGAAGCGCAGCTTCTCGTCCTTCGCCTCGAGGATCAGGTCCTTCTGCTGGGTTCGGGCCTCCGCAACGATGCGGCCGGCCTTGTCCTGGGCTCCCCGGACCGCCTGGGCCGCGACCATGCCTCGCGCGACGAATCCAACAGCGAGGCCGCCGACGATGGCCACGACGAGGGCCACCGCCGCAACGACGGGGTTGTCCATGCTGCTCCCGCCTCCCGACCGGCCGCGTGAGCGGCCGGCGAGTGATCATTTCTGGTACGGCGATGCGTCGGGACCTGCCCGCTGAGCCTCGTGTGGTATGCGGACCGGGTTCCGGCGTGGGCTCGCCGGGGTGGATGAGTCGGAACGTGACAACCGGCGTCGCACCCGCGGCGCCGTACGATGGTGCGCGTAGCCTACGGCCAGCGGGCAGGAGGGTCAAACGTGTCCCGTTTCGGGCACGCGCCAGGCCCTGCGGACCCGTCCGCCGGGGCGCCTGCGCCCCAGGCTTCACTGCGGGTGAGGCCCGCTCGGGTCACGGTTCCGCTGGGGGCCCCGCGTCTTCGTCGTCGTCCGCGGGCGCCCGCCCGACCAGCACGACCCAGGCGGCCGCGGCCAGCCCGGCGGTCCCGGGATCGAACCCGGCCCGGGCGAGCAGCGCGTATGCCGTCGCCCGCCGCTTGCGGGTGTCCGACTCCCGAAGGAGGCGGGCGCCTTTCCGGGCGAGGAGCGCGGCCGCCGCCGCCTCGTCGGACGCTCCCGACGCGGCGCGCTCCCCGGCCCCGGGCGCTGCCCGCGGGTCCTCCGGGTCCGCGCCCGCCGCCCGGGCCTCGCGGGCTGCGAGCGCAGCCTCCGCGTCGACCGTCCCGACGCCCTTGCGGCGCAGCTCGTCCCGCAGGGCACGCGCGCTGCGGGGTCGCGCCCGGTCCCGCGACTCAACCCACGTCCGCGCGAATGCGGCGTCGTCGAGGTAGCCGAGTTCCGTCAGTCGGTCGAGCGCGGCGTCAACGAGATCGACCCGGTAGCCTGCATCCCGCAGCCGCCGCCGCGTCTCGTCCGTCGACCGCGGGCGCGCCTCGAGGAACCGAGCGGCAGCGGCCAGCACCTCGGCCGGGTCCTCGACGGCCCTCCTGCGCGACCGGCGATCCGCGAGCGATTCCCGCGAGGCGCGCGGCATGCGATGCCGGGCCCTACTCGGCCTCGGAGATCCCCTCGACCGGGATCGCCGTCGTCGCCATGCTCGCCCGGATCTTCGTCTCGATGTCGGCGCCGACGGCGGCGTTGTCGCGCAGGAACCCCTTTGCCGCCTCCCGACCCTGGCCGAGTCGGGTCTCGCCGTACGTGAACCAGGCGCCCGTCTTCGTCACGACGTCCATCGCCACGCCGACGTCGAGGAGCCCGCCCTCGCGGCTGATCCCTTCGCCGTACATGATGTCGAACTCGGCCACGCGGAACGGCGGCGCGACCTTGTTCTTGACCACCTTGACGCGGACCCGGTTGCCGATCGATTCGGTGCCGTTCTTGATCGTCTCGACGCGCCGGATGTCGAGCCGCACCGTGGCATAGAACTTGAGCGCGCGACCGCCGGGTGTGACCTCGGGGTTGCCGAACATGACCCCGATCTTCTCCCGGAGCTGGTTCGTGAAGACGAGCGAGGTGTTGGAGCGGCTCACGGCGCCGGCGAGCTTCCGGAGGGCCTGGCTCATGAGGCGGGCCTGGATGCCGACGAAGCTGTCGCCCATCTCGCCCTCGATCTCGGCCCGCGGAACGAGCGCCGCGACCGAGTCGACCACGACGATGTCGATCCCGCCGGAACGGATGAGCGTCTCCGTGA
>DAITNC010000046.1:0-10289 GCA_036834865.1 Candidatus Limnocylindrales bacterium
TGGGCCTGATCAGCCCGCCGCCGCACCACGACATCTACTCGATCGAGGACCTCGCCGAGCTGATCCACGACCTCAAGAACGCCAACCACCACGCCCGGATCAGCGTGAAGCTGGTGGCCGAGGTCGGCGTCGGCACGATCGCCGCCGGGGTCGCCAAGGCTCACGCGGACGTGGTGCTGATCAGCGGCCACGACGGCGGGACAGGCGCCTCTCCGCTCACGTCGATCAAGCACGCCGGAATCCCCTGGGAGCTCGGGCTCGCAGAGGCCCACCAGGTCCTGCTCATGAACGACCTGCGCTCGCGGATCGCGGTCGAGGTCGACGGCCAGCTCAAGACCGGCCGCGACGTCGTGATCGGGGCGCTGCTCGGCGCCGAGGAGTTCGGGTTCGCCACGGCGCCGCTCGTCTCGCTGGGCTGCATCATGGTGCGAGCCTGCCACCTCAACACCTGTCCCGTCGGGATCGCCACGCAGGACCCCGAGCTTCGCCGGCGCTTCGCGGGCGACCCCCAGCACGTCGTCAACTTCATGACCTTCATCGCGTCGGAGGTCCGCGAGCACATGGCCCGGCTGGGCTTCCGCACGATCGACGAGATGGTCGGTCGGTCCGACTGCCTCGAGATGGTCCCCGCGATCGACCACTGGAAGGCCCGCAGCCTCGACTTCAGCCGCATCCTCTTCCGTCCGGAGGTTCCCGCCGGGCGCAGCCGGACCTGCACGATCCCGCAGGAGCATCACGTCGAGGAATCGCTCGACGCGACCACGCTCCTCGAGCTGTGCCGCCCGGCGCTGGAGGATGGCCACGCGGTGCGGGCCACGCTGCCGATCCGCAATGTCAATCGCGTGGTGGGCACTATGCTCGGCTCCGAGGTCACCCGGCGCTGGGGCCGCGACGGGCTCCCGGACGACACGATCCGGCTCACGTTCCAGGGCTCCGCCGGGCAGAGCTTCGGCTCCTTCATCCCGCAGGGGATCACGCTGCTCCTGGAGGGTGACGCGAACGACTACCTTGGCAAGGGCCTCTCCGGCGGGAGGCTCGCCCTCTTCCCGCCGGCCGCCGCCCGGTTCGACGCCCACGCCAACGTCATCACGGGGAACGTGGCCCTGTACGGCGCCACCGGCGGAGAGGCGTACATCAGCGGGACCGCCGGGGAACGCTTCGCGGTACGCAACTCCGGCGCGACGGCGGTCGTCGAGGGGCTGGGTGACCACGGCTGCGAGTACATGACGGGCGGCCGGGTGGTCGTGCTGGGGCCGACGGGGCGCAACTTCGCCGCGGGCATGTCCGGCGGCGTCGCCTGGGTGTACGACGATCGCGGCACGTTCGCGACGGCCTGCAACACGGAGATGGTGGCCCTGGAGCCGCTGCGCGACCCGGCCGAGGTCGCCGAGGTCCGCGAGCTCGTCGCCCGCCACGCGGAGCTGACGGGGAGCACGCGCGCGGCAGCCCTGCTCGCCGACTGGGACGCCGCCGCCGGCCGCTTCGTGCGGGTCATGCCCCACGACTACCGGCGCGTGCTGGCCGCCCAGGCGCGAATGCGTGCCGCCGGGCTCGGCGACGACGAGGCCGAGATGGCCGCGTTCGAGGAGAACGCCGCCGATCTCGCCCGGGTGGGAGGGTCCTGAAGATGGGCAAGCCCAGCGGCTTCATGGAGTTCGGTCGCCAGGCCATGGAGAGCCGCCCGCCGCTGGAACGCATCCGCGACTGGAACGAGGCGCACCTTCCGCTCGCCCCCGCCACCCTCACCGACCAGGCCGCGCGCTGCATGGACTGCGGCGTCCCGTTCTGCCACACGGGGACGCTCATCTCGGGCATGGCGTCGGGTTGCCCGATCAACAACCTGATCCCGGAGTGGA
Organism: Candidatus Limnocylindrales bacterium; assembly: GCA_036834865.1. Taxonomy (GTDB): domain Bacteria; phylum Chloroflexota; class Limnocylindria; order Limnocylindrales; family CSP1-4; genus CTSoil-043. The sequence continues at coordinate 1,857 of DAITNC010000046.1, forward strand.
ACGACCTCGTCTACCGCGGGCAGTGGCGAGAAGCCAGCCTCCGCCTGCACCGCACCAACAACTTCCCGGAGTTCACGGGCCGCGTCTGCCCGGCACCCTGCGAGGGCTCCTGCACCGTCGCGATCAACAGCGACGCGGTCGCGATCAAGACCATCGAGCAGGAGATCGCCGACCGGGCCTGGGAGAACGGCTGGATCGTCCCGCAGCCGCCGCTCGCCCGGACGGGGCGGACGGTCGCCGTGGTGGGGAGCGGCCCGGCCGGGCTGGCGGCCGCCGGGCAGCTGAACCAGGCCGGCCACCTGGTCACGGTCTTCGAGCGCGCCGACCGGATCGGCGGCCTGCTGGTCTACGGCATCCCGAACATGAAGCTCGACAAGGCCGTCGTGGCGCGGCGGGTCCAGCTCCTGGCCGACGAGGGCGTCCGGTTCGTCACCGGCGTCACGGTGGGCTCGGACCTGCCCGCCGAGAAGCTGCTGGCCGAGTTCGATGCCGTGGTGATCGCGACGGGCGCGACGGTCGCGCGCGACCTCACGGTGCCCGGGCGCGAGCTGGGCGGGATCCACCTGGCCATGAACTTCCTGCGCGGCAACACCCGCCGGCTCCTCGACGGCGGACCGGACGCGGAGGTGCCGGTCGACGCGGCGGGGAAGGAGGTCGTGGTGGTCGGTGGCGGCGACACGGGAACCGACTGCGTGGGCACGGCGATCCGGCTGGGGGCAACCCGTGTCCGCCAGCTGGAGATCCTGCCCCGGCCGCCGGAGACGCGGGCGGGGGACAACCCGTGGCCGGAATGGCCGAAGGTCTATCGCCTGGACTACGGTCAGGAAGAGGCGAAGGCCCTCTGGGGCGAGGACCCGCGCCGCTACTCCACCACCACGCGCCGCTTCGTCGGCCGGAACGAGCGGGTCACCGGGATCGAGATCGCCGGCATCGAGTGGACCACGACGCCGGAGGGACGCTTCGAGATGCGCGAGGTGCCCGGGACCACGGAGGTCGTCCCGGCGGACCTCGTCCTGTTAGCCCTCGGCTTCACCGGCCCCGAGCCTGCCCTGCCGAAGTCGTTCGGCTGCGACCTCGATCCGCGCGGCACGCTGCGCACCGGCGAGGACAAGATGACCAGCGTGCCCGGCGTCTTCGCGGCCGGCGACTGCTCGCGCGGCCAGTCGCTGGTGGTCTGGGCGATCCGCGAGGGGCGCACCGTCGCCCAGAGCGTGGACCGCTACCTGATGCACGGCCAGGCGGTCCTCCCGGCGTAAGGGACGGTCGGGCCTAGCTTCCCGCTGCCCCTCGCGGCGGCCCCGGCGCGTCGAGCATCTCGGGGGCCAGGAAGTCCCGGCCGACGCGTGTCCGGGTCAGGCCGCCGCGGGCCATCCAGGCCCACGCGACGAGCGCGCCCACGACCGCGATCCCGCCGCCCACGATCAGCGCGACCTCGGTGCTGAAGGCGGACGCCAGCCACCCGATGGCGGGCGCGCCGATCGGGGTCGAGCCGGCGAAGACTGTCGTGTAGACGGACATGACGCGGCCACGGAGCCGGTCGGGCACGGCGAGCTGGATCGACGTGTTCGCCGAGACCATCATCGCGATCGCGGCGGCGCCCGCGCCGAACATCGCGACGAGCGCGACCGGGTACGACCGGACCCCGCCCAGGATCACCTCGAGCGCGCCGAGCCCGAAGGCGCCGACGACGATGATCCCCGGCCGCGGCCGATCGAGCGATGCGACGAGGAGCGCCGCGGTGAGCGACCCGAGCCCCATGGCGGCCATCAGGAACCCGAGTCCCGTGGCCCCCACGCCGAGGACGTTCTGGGCGAGCGCGGGGGCCACCACGTTGAAGTTCATGGCGAACGTCGAGACGAGCCCGACCAGGACGACCGCGAGCAGCACCACCGGGGTCGCCCGCACGTAGCGCAGGCCCTCCGCAAGGTTGTCGGCCACGCCCCGGACGCTCGTCGGGCGGGCGAGCCGCACCGTGGGCAGGAGATCCGCCTCGCGCATCATCAGCAGGCCGACGATCACGGCGATGAAGCTCACGCCGTTGAGGAAGAAGCAGGCCGTCACGCCGAGGGCGCCGATGAGGAGCCCGCCGATGGCCGGACCGACGATCCGGGCCGCGTTGAACATCGCGGAGTTCAGGCCGACCGCGTTGGTCACGTCCTCGCGGCCGACCATCTCGACGACGAACGCCTGGCGGGTGGGCATGTCGACCGCGTTGACCACCCCGAGGAGCGCCGCCAGGATCAGGATCTGCCAGACCTGCACGACGTTCGCGAAGGTGAGCGCCGCGAGCACGAGCGCGAGGATCATCGAGGCAGCCTGGGTCCCGATGATCGTCTTCCGCTTCGGCAGCACGTCGGCGATGACGCCCCCGAACAGTCCGAAGACCAGGACGGGCAGGAACTGGATCGCGGCGACGAACCCGAGCCAGAGCGGGTCGTGGGTGAGGAGGAGGATGAGCCACGCCTGGGCGAGCGACTGCATCCATGTGCCGACGAGCGAGATGAGCTGGCCGAACCAGAACAGGCGGAAGTTGCGGTGGCGGAGGGCGCCCCGCCAGTGGAGCCCGGTCAGGGCGCTGGGTGTCGTCATTCCAGCCCGTCGACCGCGACCGGAACGTGAGCGCCCATCGGCCGGTGGGCGCCCCGCATGAGCGAGACGCCTGTGGCGAGGAGGCTGACGAGGACGCCCACCGCGAAGGCGAGATGGAGAGCGTCCATGAAGGGACGGAGATCGACACCCGAGGTGCCGACCTGCGTGCCCGAGAAGATGCTCAACATGACCTTCGGGTCCATGGCGCTCGTCACCAGCCCGACCGAGAGGGCGATGCTGATCATGAACCCGGCCTGGACCAGCATCATGCGCGTTCCGGCACCGACCCCGCGCTTTGCCGGCGGGAGCGAACCCATGACGGCGCTCGTGTTCGGGGAGTTGAAGATCCCCGAGCCCGCACCGATCACGAGCTGCCAGACGGCCAGCTGCCAGTACGGCGTGTCCACCTGGAGCGTCATCAGCCCCGCGAGCCCGAGCGCGGTGATCAGGAGCCCGGCTGTCGCCAGCTCGCGCGAGCCGTGTCGGTCGGCCAGGACGCCGCTGATGGGGGAAAGGACGAGGAGGCCCACCGCGAGCGGCGCCAGCAGGATCCCGGCGAGGACCGGATCATCGCCCTTCGCGCCCTGGAGGTAGAAGACCAGGAGGAACAGGACGCTGTTCCGGGCCACGCCGTTGAGGAAGGCAGAGAAGTTGCCCATGCTGAACAGGCGGTCGCGGAAGAGCCCGAGGTCGAGGAGCGGCGCAGCATGGTGCGCCTCCACCCAGACGAAGAGGGGCGTCGCGACGACGAACGAGACAAGCCCGCCCAGCACCCACCACGTCGTCCAGCCGAAGATCGCGCCGAACGCGAGCGACGTCATCAGGCCCAGGACGCCCACGAGGTAGAGGAGGCTGCCGGCCCAGTCGATGATCACGCGGCGATCGCGCTGGCCCTGCTCGACGAGCACCAGCGCGGCGGCGAGCGACCCCACGATGCCGATCGGCAGGTTGAACCAGAACACCCAGCGCCAGCCGAACGACGTGAGCACCCCGCCGAGGACGGGGCCGAGGATGAGGCCGACCCCCACGACCATCGCGTTGATCCCCAGTGCCCGACCCAGCTGGTTGCGCGGGAACGCGTCGGCGACGAGCGCCGCGGAGTTGGCCATGAGGAGCGCCCCGCCGACACCCTGGAGGAGCCGCCAGGCGATCAGCTCGGTTGCGCTGCCCGAGGTCGCCGCGAGCACCGACGCGACGGTGAAGATGACGAACCCGACGCTGTAGCTCCGCGCCCGCCCCACCATGTCCGCGAGCCGGCCCGCGTTGAGGACCAGCACGCTGACGACCAGCGTGTAGCCGACCACGATCCAGAGGAGCGCGAAGAGGTCGGTGTGCAGGTCGCGCAGGATGTCGGGCAGGGCGATGACGAGCGTCCCGGACGTCAGCGAGGCAAGGAGGGCGCCGATGCTCGTGACGCCAAGGACCCACCACTTGTAGCGCTCGTCCGAGGGCCGTGCGAACCGGCCGGAGCGCGTCCCGGATCCGGCCGTCATCGGCCGGCCCGTGGGTCGGCCGGGGCGTCCGCGAGCTCGGCGAGGTGCACGAGCACGCGCTGCCGTCGCACCTCGAGGTCGCCGACCATTGCCTGGAGGCGCGCGACCTTCCCCCGCACGCCCGCCAGCTGCTCGTCGATGCTCGCAAGCCTTCCGTTCAGGATGCGGCGCCGCTCCGCCGGCTCGTCGGTCGCGTCGAAGGCCTCGCGGGCGAGCCGGCGGGCGGCCTCGTCCTCCAGGAGCAGGCGGACCTCGGCGATCGAGAATCCGGCGTCGTCGCGGAGGCCCTTGATGAACCGCAGGCGGTCGACGTCCAGCTGGTCGAAGAGGCGGTATGCGCCCTGCGAGCGGGCTGACGGGCTCAACAGGCCCATCTCCTCGTAGTACCGGATCGAGCGCGGCGTCAGGCCGACCAGCTCCGCGGTCTCGTGGATCCGGAGCTGGATCTCTGCGGGCGCGCCGGGCGAGTCGCCGGACATGTGCTGTTCTGTCGTACGGGTCATTGCTTGCAGTATAACCTTTCCGTGAACGGTAAGGTATCGGCCCGCTCTGCCGGTCGCCGCCGGTTCCGCTGTGGGTGGTAGCGTGTCGTCCTAACGCCTGGACAGATGAAGAGGAGAACCCATGTTGGCCCGTTACCGCCCCCTGGTGACGCCGCTGGCGCTGATCGCCGCGCTGATCCTCGTCTACATGGAGAACCCCTGGTTCTTCCCCAAGGCGGGGACGACGGAGAACCTGGTCGCGACCGTCGCGTTCTGGGTCCTCACGATCGTCGTCATCATCCTCATGTTCGAGGACCGCAAGTCGCCTGGTGCCGAGGCCGTGGAGGTGGAGGGCCCGGCGTTCGCGCGGTACCTCTTCAGCAACACCCGGGCGGGCCTGTTCTGGCTGCCGATCCGCATCTTCCTGGGCTTCGAGTTTGCCGTCGCCGGCTGGCACAAGCTCACCGGCACGGGATGGATCGACGGCGGTGCGTCGCTCCTGGGCTACTGGCAGGGCGCAGTGAAGGTCCCCGCGCAGGGTTCGGCGCCGATCACGTTCGACTGGTATCGCACGTTCCTCCAGGCCCTCATCGACAACCACGCCCAGGGCTGGTTCGCCTGGCTCATCGTGCTCGGTGAGCTGGCGGTGGGCGTCGCGCTCCTTGCCGGGGCCCTCGTCGGGATCGCGGCCTTCTTCGGGGTCGTGATGAACATGTCCTACCTGCTCGCCGGCTCGACGTCGGTGAACCCGATCATGTTCGCGCTCGCGATCGGCCTGATCCTGGGCTGGAAGGTGGCCGGCTACTACGGCGTCGACCGGTACCTGCTGCCGCGGCTCGGCGTCCCCTGGCGGGCGAACGTGGCCACCACGAGCCAGTCCTGAGGCGGGTTCCCGCGCGTCGTGCCGAGTGCCGGCTCCAGGCGCCTCGTCCTGAAGCGGGAGGACGCTACTTCGTGGTCGCCGGCCGCGTCCCCAGGGTGACCCGCACCGTCATGTCGGTCGTGCCGCGCCGGACGGTCAGGGTGACCGTGGAGCCGGGTCCGTGGGCCGCGAGGAGCTCGACGAACGGGTGACTCGTATCCACCTTCGTGCCGTCGACCGCCGTGATGACGTCGTTCTCCTGAAGTCCCGCCGCCGCAGCGGGGCTGCCCGGCTGGACCGCGGCACCGGTCCCGCTCGAGGTGATCCACGCACCCTGGACCACCGAGAGACCATTGCGCGCGGCGAGGCCGGCGTCGAGAGCTTCGTACTGGATGCCGACCCACGGTCGCGCGAGCTTCGCCCCCGCAAGCGCCTGCTCCGTGAGCGGGCGTGCGACGTTGATCGGGATCGCGAACCCGATCCCCTGGGCCGCCCCGGCGATCGCCGTGTCGATGCCGATGACGGTGCCGTTCGTGTCGACCAGCGGGCCGCCGCTGTTGCCCGGGTTGATCGCTGCGTCCGTCTGGATGAGGTCGTCCAGGCTGCCGGTGCTGTCCGAGATCGTCCGATCGACACCGGACACGACGCCCGACGTGACGGTGCCGGGGTATTCGCCCAGCGGGTCGCCGACCGCGATCACCGTCTGGCCGACCGCGAGGGCCGACGAGTCGCCGAGCGTCGCCGTCGGGAGCCCCGTTGCATCGATCTTCACGATCGCCAGGTCGGTGAGCGTGTCAGTGCCGTAGACGGTCGCGGGGAACGAGCGGCCGTCCGAGAGCTGGACCGTGAGCGTGCCGGGGTCGGCGACCACGTGGTGGTTCGTGAGGATCCAGCCGTTGGCGTTGAAGATGACCCCCGAGCCGAGGCTGACCGGCACCTGGCCCTGCGGCAGACCGTACGCCGACTGGCTCTTCGCCCCGCCCGGAAGAACGCCGGACCCGTTCGAGCCGATGCCGCCGGCCGCTCCGCCGCTGCCGCCGGATGTCGACGTGATGATCGTGACGACCGCCGGGCTCACCCTGGCCGCCGCCGAGACGACGCTGCCGTTCGAGGCCGCGGCCGCCCCGTTGGACGAGCTGCCAGCGACACCGGGGGCGGACGAGCTCGGCGCCACGAAGTTCGCCACGCTCGCCGGCGTGCCGGCCGTGACGACCGTGACGGCGGGCCGGTCCAGGGCGCCCGACGCGACGAGCGCCAGGGTGGTCCCGCCCGATGCCAGCGTGGCCGCGACGAGCGCGAGGGCAGCCATCCCGGCGACGGCCCGCTTCCGCGTGGCTCGCGGCGTGGACGCCTGGGTGTCCGGGGCGGCCTGAAGCTCGCCGCCCATCGACGCCGGCGGGCGCTCGAATAGGGCCTGGGATTCCGGCGTCGACTGGACCCAGGTCGGCTGGGCGTCCTCCGGAGCGGAGAGCTCGGTGATGTTGTGATCCATGTCTGTATCCATTCCTTGCTCGGGTTGGCCGGTCGCTGGGAACGACGGTCGGCCGGATTCCTGAATGGTTCCTGATAGTTCAGAGTCCTTCACCCGCTCGACACGGGCGCGGTGCCGTCCAGGACGGCGGGGGAGCGACGCGACGTCGCGATCCTCCCCGGGGAGCCCGAGCTGGCTGCCCGGGAGCTTCCGCTTCGCGGCCGCGAACTCCTCGGCCGTCAGCTGGCCCCGTTCGCGCATCGGCGCGAGGTCGCGGAGCAGGTCGGCCCCGCCTCCGTCGGGAGGTGGCGGCGGGGTGGCCCGTCCGGGCTCGCGGATGCTACGCTGCCCCACGCGGATACCGTTGCAGGTGGGTTGATGGGCGCAATCGAGCCGTGGCACCTGATCGTGGTCCTGGTCGTGGCCTTGCTCGTGCTCGGACCAAAGCGACTCCCCGAGGTCGGGAAGAGCCTGGGCGACACCATCCGGGAGTTCCGCAAGTCCATCGCGGAGACGCGGGAGTCGGCGTCCGAGACCACCCCTGCCGCCGCCCCGGCTCCTCCCGCGCCTGCCGCCGCCCCGGCCCCGCCCGCCGTCCCCGCCGCGCTCCCGGCGGCCGAGGAGCCGCGGGACGCGTCGACTCGTCCTCCGGGTGCGCCTGGATGATTGCGTGAACGCCGCGCCGGTCGCGGGGCCTCCAGGACCGCGACTCCTCCGCGCGGCGGCCCGCCTCGGCACCGCCTTCGTGCTGGCCGCGACCCTGGTCGGCGCCCCGGCCGGATCCGGCGGCCCTCCGGCAGCGCTCGCGGCCGCGACGTGCACCGGCTGGGCGAGCGACGCCATCCCGCCGACGACGATCCGGGTCCTCCGGACGACTGGTCCGGCCTCGGGCTCCGTCCAGCAAGTGGCGTTCCACGATTACGTGAACGTCGTCATGGCGGCGGAGTGGGGTGCGGGCAACCCGCCCGAGGCCCTGAACGCGGGCGCCGTGGCGGTCAAGGAATACGCCTGGTACTACGCCATGTTCTGGCGCGGCAAGTCCGCCACCGACGGATCGTGCTACGACGTCGTCGACTCGAGCATTGACCAGGTCTACTCGCCCGAGACGCGCGTCCCGGCGGCCTCGATCACGGCGGCGGTCGACGCCACCTGGGGGACGACCGTCCGCAGGAACACCAGCCTCTTCGTGACCCACTACCAGGGAGGCGCCAACGTCGCCTGCGGGGCAAACGCCGACGGCGGGCACCTGTACCAGGTGAGCGCGACGCACTGCGCCCAGGACGGCATGACCGCCTCCGCGATCCTGGAGACGTACTACGGTCCCGGGCTCGAGGTCGTGGGCGGGCCTCCCGTGGTCGCCACTCCCGTGGCGCTCAGGTTCCTTGCGCAGCCGTCCGCTGGGGCCGCCGGTGTCGCCTTCCCGGTCCAGCCCGTGGTCGCCGTGGTGGATGCCACGGGACAGACCTTCGTCGGCGACTCGTCGAGCGGGACGACGGTCTCACTCGCGCTCGCGTCCCCCGCGCCGGGCCTTTCGCT
>DAITNC010000046.1:10389-12857 GCA_036834865.1 Candidatus Limnocylindrales bacterium
GCGGCGTGGTCGGCGGCGTCGCGGCGTTCGACGGCTGCCTGCTCAACGGGGCGGCACCCGGCGTCGTGCTGGTCGCCAGCGCCCCGGGCCTTGCGCCCGCGACCACGTCGCCCTTCCCGGTCGCAGCCGCGCCGCCGTCATTGACGCTCGCCACGACCGGCGCGGTCATCACCTGGGGCCAGAACGTGCCACTCGCGGCGGCGCTCGTGCCACCCGGGCCGGAAGGCGCCGGCGGGCGCACCCTGCAACTCCAGCGTTCGACCGACGGGATCGCCTGGGCACTCGTGGCCGACGTGACGACGGGCACGGATGGCACCGCGGCCGCCGTCGACCGACCGGCGGCGAACACCTTCTATCGGCTCGTCTTCGATGGCGCGCCCGACCTCGCCGCGGCGTCCAGCCCGGTCGTCCGGGTGGTGGTCCGGCGCGTGGCCCTGCTGCGACCGGACAACCGCGGGACAGTCCGCCGCGTGTCACGCGGTACCACGGTCACGTTCTCGACCCTCGTGCGGCCGGTGACGGCGTCCGTCGCGCCGGGGCCGGTCACCTACCGCCTGTTCCAGCTCGTCGGGCGGTCCTGGGTCCTCAAGCGCTCCTGGACCGTCACCCCCGACGCCACCGGCCTGGCGCTCCTCCCCGTGGCCTTTGCGTCGCGCGGGAGCTGGATGGTGCGGGCGATGGCGGTCCCGACCGCGGCAAATGCGAACAGTGTCTGGTCGCCCGCCCAGCGGTACGACGTGCCGTAGGCTCCCACATCGCCCCAGGCGGCCGCGGGGGCCGGCCCGGGTTCAGGCGAACGAGTGGATCAGCTCCGCTGCAAGGTCCAGCGACTCGCCCCGCAGCATCGTGTTGCCGAACGTGAAGCCCCCGAAGCCAGCCTCGACGTACTCCGCGAGGATCTCCGCTGCCCGCGCAGGCGTCGCGGCCACGAGCGCGCTGCGGCGCTCCGGCGGGATGCCGGCCAGGCGAGCCTCCCCCTCGCGCTCGGTGGCGACGAGCACGACAGGGGCGGCCATCGTCCGGGTGATCGTGGCAGGGTCGCGGCCGATCTCCTCGCAGTAGCGCTGCAGGACCTCCGTCTTGTGGCGGAGCACGTCCATGCCGAGCGGGAACCAGTGGGCGTAGTCAGCGTGGCGGGCCACCAGGCGCAGCGTCCGCTGCTCGCCGCCGCCGCCGATGAGGATCCGCGGCCCGCCGGGCTGGATGGGGCGCGGCCGGTTCAGCGCCGCCTCGATTCGATAGTAGCGGCCCTCGAACGTCGGACGCTCCTCGGTGAACATCCGCCGGCAGATCGTCAGCGTCTCGTCGAGGCGGTCCATGCGCTCGCCCACCCGGGGGAAGTCGAAGCCGTAGCCGCGGTGCTCGGACTCGTTCCACGCCGCCCCGAGCCCCAGGATCGCCCGGCCGCCGGAGATCACGTCGAGCGTCGTCACGGTCTTGGCGAGGAGTGCCGGGTTGCGGTAGGTCACCCCGGTGACGAGCGCTCCCACCCGGACCCGCGAGGTTCGGGCCGCGATCCCGGCCAGCATGGAGTACGCCTCCAGCATCGGCGCGTCCTCCGGCCCCACTCCCCCGATCTGGTAGAAGTGGTCCATCACCGTCACGAGGTCGAAGCCGGCCTCCTCGGCGCGCCCTGCCAGGCCGGCCACGTGGTCGAAGAGCGCCTCCGGCGCGACGCCGGGGAACGTGTAGTTGGGAAGGTGGTATCCGAACAGCGGACGCATCGGCCGGACCTCGTGACGGGGAAGGGGAGCCCGAGCGGTGGGGGCCCAGGACCGATTCTAGAGGGATCGTGCCAACGCCGACCTGAAGCGGACCCGCCGGCCGGCCACCTCCGCGGTCACGGAAAGGGCCGCCTCACCGGTCCGTACAATCGGTCGCAACCACGCAGAGGAGCCACGCCACCATGCAGACCCACGCCGTCACGATGCTCGGGACCGGCCTCATCGGGGACTTCTACACGATGACGCTCCACGGGCAGCGCGGCCGAGACCGTGTCCGGGTCGTCTACTCGCGGAGCGAAGGACGCGGCCGGGCCTTCAGCGAGCGCTGGGCCATCCCCGAGTTCACCACCGACATGCGGGAGGCGATCGAGCACCCGGAGACGGACGTCGTCGTTGTCGCCCTCCCGAACCACCTCCACGAAGCGGCGGTGAAGGCGGTCGCGGCAGCCGGCAAGGCTGTGCTGTGCACGAAGCCGCTGGGCCGCAACGCGGGCGAGGCTCAGAGGATGCTCGAGGCGGTCGAGAAGGCGGGCGTGTTCGGCGGGTATCTCGAGGACCTCTGCTACACGCCGAAGTCGCTCAAGGCGATCGCGTCTGCCCGGGCCGGCGCGATCGGGGACGTGACCTGGGTCCGCTCGCGGGAGACGCATCCCGGCCCGCACTCGGCCTGGTTCTGGGACGGCCGGCTGACCGGCGGCGGCGCGATCATCGACCTCGGCTGCCACTGCATCGAGATCATCCGCA
>DAITNC010000047.1:0-12596 GCA_036834865.1 Candidatus Limnocylindrales bacterium
CCTTGTTCTTGTGCTGGCTTCGTTCGTCCTGGATCTCCACGACCAGGCCGCTCGGGAGGTGGGTGATCCGGACCGCCGAGTCGGTCGTGTTGACGCCCTGGCCGCCGGGGCCGGAGGCGCGCTTGACCTCGATGCGCAGGTCGCGATCCTCGTCGATGGAGAGGTCCGCCTCCTCGGCCTCGGGCAGGACCACCACCGTGGCGGTCGAGGTGTGGGTCCGGCCGGCCGATTCGGTGGCGGGGACGCGCTGGACGCGGTGCGTCCCGCTCTCGAACTTCAGGCGGCTGAAGGCGCCCTCGCCGAAGATCTCCACCACGGCCTCCTTCACGCCGCCGATCCCCGTCTCGTGGAGGCTCATGACCTCGGCGCGGAGGCGATGCCGGTCCGCGTAGCGGAGGTACATCCGGAGGAGGTCGCCCGCGAAGAGCGCAGCCTCCTCGCCACCCGCGCCCGCACGGATCTCGAGGATCACGTTCCGATCGTCGTTGGGGTCGCGCGGCAGGAGATGGACGGTCAGGGCCTCCAGCTCGGCGGCCTCCGCCGCCTCGAGCCGGGCGATCTCTTCGCGGGCCATTGCCTGCATGTCGTCGTCGTGCTCCGCGTCGCGCATCTCGCGGGCGCCCGCCAGCTCCGCGCGCAGCGCCTCCAGGCGTCGATACGACGAGACCACCGGCTCCAGGCGCGCCAGCTCCCGGCCAAGCCGGCGCAGCGCATCCATGTCCGCGGCCACCCCGGGGGTCGAGAGCTCCGCCTGGACACCCTCGTACTGCTGCACGAGCTCCTGCAGCTTGCGGTCCAGGGCTCCCTCGGCCACCGCTCAGGCCCCCGGCGCCGGGCTCGCCTCGGCGGACAGGATCAGGGGGCTTCGCCCGATCCTCCCCGCGCCGTCGGGCGGGACCTCGCCATCCGCGAGCAGCGCCTGCTCCAGGCTCACGATCGCGACCTCGAGCATGTCGTCCGTGGGTTGCTTCGTGGTGATCTTCTGGACCCAGATGCCCGGCTGGAAGAGCCAGCGGACGATCCGGCTGGCACGGTGGCGGGCGCCGAACCGGAGCAGCTCGTAGCTGATCCCGGCGATGACCGGGATCAGGACGATCCGGCTTGCGATCATGACCGGGATGGCCTGGCGCCCCACGAGGCTGAACACCACGATCGAGACGAGGATGACCACGACCAGGAACTCGGTGCCGCAGCGTGGGTGCGCGGTGGGGTACTTCCGGACCGCGTCAACCGTGAGCGGGTCGCCCGCCTCGAGGGCGTGGATCGACATGTGCTCGGCGCCGTGGTACTGGAAGGTACGACGGACGTCCGACGTCCGGCCGATCAGCAACAGGTAGCCCAGGAAGATGACGACCTGGATCACGCCCTCGACCGCGCGCTCCACGACGCCGCTCTGGCTGCCGGCGATCGCCTTCGCGAGCAGGAGCGGCAGGAAGAAGAAGAGCCCGATGCCGACCACCAGGGTCAGGCCCAGCATGAGCGCGACCGCGCCCTTCCCGAGCTCGGCGCTGTCAGCGGGGGCGGGCGAAGGAGTGGCGGGAGCGCGAACGGGCGAAGGGGCAGGATCCGCCTCGAGGCCGTCCGGCATGATTGCCGGGTCGCGAGCCGTGTCCGGCGCCAGGGATGTGTGCGGGGTCGGCGGCGCGGGCTCCAGCGGCGCCATCGAGGGGAGCTCCTCGGCCGCGGCGACCCCCGCTGAGCGGACCAGCCAGCGGGTTCCCACGACCAGTGTCTCGTAGAGGACGACCAGCCCGCGGACGAACGGGAGGCGCGCCCAGCGCGTGGCGCGGAATCCCACGGCCAGCTGCTCGTCCGCCCAGACGATGCGCCCATCCGGATGGCGGAGCGCCACCGCGATCGAGTTGCGCCCGCGCATAAGCACGCCCTCGATGAGGGCCTGGCCGCCGTAGGAGAAGCGAGCCATCGGGCGGCGCTACCGGCCGGGAATCACGACGGCGGGCCGGGAGGCCCGCCGTGGCGAAGGCGATCCAGCCGTCAGCGGCCCGTCGCGGCGCGCTCGAGGCGCTTCTGGAACCGCTCGACCTGGCCGGCCGTGTCCATGATCATCTGCTTGCCCGTGTAGAAGGGGTGGCAGTTCCCGCAGACATCGACGCGGAGCTCGGGCCGGGTCGACCCGACGACGAACTCGATGCCGCAGGTCGCGCAGTGCACCTTCGAGGCGTGGTACTTGGGGTGGATGTTCGGCTTCATCAGGTCTCCGGGAGCAGCGATGCGGTGGGTGTGGCCGGGCTTCAGGCGCCGACGGCCGTGGGCTCGGCGTCGCCGGCGGGGGCGGCCTCGACGGCGGGGCTCGTCGCGGCCAGGGGCTCGACGCGGATGCGCTTCTTGGTGCGTGTCTGGTGCTCGAAGCGGACACGGCCCTCGACCGTCGCGAAGACGGTGTAGTCGCGGCCGAGGCCCGTGCCGGAACCCGCGATGAAGGTCATCCCGCGCTGGCGAACGATGATCGAGCCGGCCGGCACGAGCTGGCCGTCGCCGACCTTGACGCCAAGGCGCTGACCGACCGAGTCGCGGCCGTTCTTCGAGCTGGAGCCTGCCTTCTTGTGGGCCATCGATCAGTCTTCCTTCTTCGCGGCGCGGGTGCGCTTGGCGGCGGGCTTCGGTGCGTCGGCTGCTGGCGCCTTGGCCGCTGCTGGCGCCTTGGCCGCTGTGGGCGCCTTGGCCTTGGCGGCGGGTTTCTCTGCCCCGGCGGCGCGGGCGCGAGCCGGCTTCTTCGTCGCGTCGGGAGGCGCAGCCGCTGCCTCGGCCGCGGCGGCCCTCGAGGCGAGCGTCGCGGCGAGGACGGCGTCGGCGGCCGCCTGGGTTGCGGCCGCCTCGGCGATCCGCTCGCGCTCCGTCTTGCGCGCGTCCGCGGCGACCTTCTCCGTGGCCGCGGCGCTCTTGCCGTTGAGGGTCACGTCGGTAATGCGCAGGATCGTCTGCTCCTGGCGATGGCCCTTCTTGACCCGGCGGCGGGCCTTCGGCTTGTACTTGAACGAGATCACCTTGTCGGCGCGGTCGGCCCGCAGGACCGTGGCGCTGACGACAGCCCCGGCAACGAGCGGCCGGCCGATGGCGGCCTCATCCCCATCCGCGACGAGCAGGACGCGGTCGAGAGTGATCTCCTGGCCTGGCTCGACGTCGAGGAGCTCCACGGCAAGCTCCGTGCCGACCTCGACGTGGTACTGCTTCCCGCCGGTCTCGATGACTGCGTACATGGGTCTCCGGGTGGGTGCTCGGCGGGCGTGACGTGCCGGCCGAAGGTGGGCGCAAATGAAAAGCCCGGGTCGTCGGGCGCGAATTGGGAGTGTACGGCGCTCCGTCGCTCCGGTCAAACGCGTCCGGGCTCAGGGCAGGAGGTCGCGCCGCCGGAAGAGGAAGAGCGACGCGGCCCATCCGACGACGGCAACGACCGTGAACACCCCCATGCCGACCCAGTCGGCCGCTCCGCGGTCGATCAGCGCGCCCACGCCGGCATACCGGAACGCGGTGAGGTCGCCGAGCCACGCGAAGTCGGGCTGGACCTGGGCGACGATGTTGAGCAGGTACATGGCGATCAGGATTCCCGCCGTGACCGAGGCGGCGACGCCCCGACTCAGCGTGATCACGGCCACCACCGATGTCACGCCGGCCATCGCGCACGCGAAGAGCCACAGCACGACGCCGGCGGCCAGGAACCGGGCGGGATCGAACCCGGCCCCGACGAGCGTGCCCACCGCGAGCACGCCTGCGACCGTCACGAACGCGAGCGCGGCGAGGACCACGACCTGGCAGAGGATCGCGGCGCCGAGATAGCGGCCGCGGGTCAACGGCGTCCCCAGGGGGAGGTCGGACCAGCCGCGCTCCGCGTCGGCGGCCGCCGGCCGCGTCGCGAGCGCGATGGCGCCGATGGCCGCCACGACCGGCCAGAGGAAGCTGCCGATGTACGTCGTGAAGAAGATGCCCGGGTCGGCCAGGCTGCCGCTCATCCCGAAGGCCGCCATGAGCTCCTTCGGGAAGAGCTTCATGTAGTCCTGGATCATCGCGGTGTTCGTGAGCAGGATCGGGTAGACGGCGGCGATCAGCCCGCCGTAGACCAGGACCACGACTGCGAGCCCGACGGCCAGGATCCGGCTGCGCCTGAGCTCGAGGCGGAACGTGAGCGCCGTCATCGTGCCGCCTCCCCGCCGATCACGGGACCGGCGGCCGCGGCGGGGCGACCCTCCGAACCGGCGACCGTGCCCTCGTAGTACCGGAAGAACAGGTCCTCCACGTCGGGCGTGCTGATCGCGATGTCGCGGACGTCCAGCTCGCCCAGCCGGCGGAGGAGCGGGTTCACGTCGCCGCGGACCATCACGTGGACGTCCTGCCCGGTGCTCGAGAGGACCGTGACGCCCGGCATGGCGAACGCGGCGTCGGGTGCGGGCCGTCCCAGCACCAGGTTCACGGAGCGCGTGTGGTCCCCCACCAGGGCGGCCACGGTGGCGGTCTTCACGAGCCGGCCTTCCCGGATGATCGCCACCCGGTCGCAGGCGCGTTCCACCTCGGGCAGGTTGTGGGAGGAGAGGAAGACCGTGCGCCCATCCGTGCGCGCCTCGGCCACCAGGGCCAGGAACTCGCGCTGCATGAGCGGATCCAGGCCGGTCGATGGCTCGTCCATGACCAGGAGCGGCTCTCGGCCCATGAACACGGAGACCACGCCGACCTTCTGGCGGTTGCCGCGCGAGAGCTTCTTCACCGGGACCGTCGGGTCCAGCTCGAGACGCTCCGCGAGCGATCGCCAGGCGCCCTTCTGCAGCCCGCGAAGCGCGCCCAGGTAGTCCAGGAGCGAGGTCGCGTCCAGGTCGCCCAGGTAGCCCGGGTCGCTTCCGAGGTGGGCCAGCTGCCGGTGCACCGCCGGTGCCTGCGCCCACGGGTCCATCCCCAGGATCCGGGCGCTGCCCCCGCTGGGCCGGATCAGGCCCAGGAGCATCCGGATCGTGGTGGTCTTCCCGGCACCGTTCGGGCCCAGGAAGCCGAAGACCTCGCCCTCGTGGACGTCGGCCTCGAGCTCGATGACGCCTCGGCGCTTGCCATACCAGCGGGTCAGGCCGCGCAGCTCGATCGCCTCGGGCACGACGCACCTCCGATCACGGGCGCGTTGGCGATCCGGGCGGACCACCGGCGGTCCAGCGTGGACCGGGATGCATCCACCGGGGAGGGCCGCTCGGCCGAAACGACGGGACCGGACGGCCCGACCGGAGACTCCACGACGATCGCCGCCGAGGGTCAGGCACTCTCACCGGTAAGCAGGCGCTCACGCACGATCCGGAGCACCCTGAGCTCCCCGCCCAGCGGGGGGGCAGGCGGTCCGGCGAGGGCAGCAAGGACGTCTTCCGGGCGCCCGACGGCATCAGGGCGGTGGCGGAGCCGGGTCCGGACGACGGCCGTGGGTGCGTCCCCGCCGGATCCAGTGGGCAGAGGCACGGCCGCCACCGAGAGCGAGATGATGAGCGGCCGCAGGTCGAACGCCTGCGTCTTCTTCTCGCGACGCCGCTCGCGCGGCAACGTGGATGCCTTCAACAGCGCCTCGGCCGCGACGCGAAGCTCGAACACCGTGGCGCCGGTCACCTCGACCCGGTAGTCGGCCGCGACCAGGGCGGCCGACGCCGACGGCGCACCGACCCAGACGTCGTGGAGGTCGACCAGCTCGACACGAGGAGGGAGCCCGGCCCGGACCCGCTCCCGGACCTCCGCGGCCGAAAGGCGCTGCGCGAGGATCACGTCCACGATCTCGCGCTCCCCGGCGATCCCGAGCGGGAGCTGCGCGGCCGGCACGACACGGCCCCTGCCAGGGCCACCGGCCAGCGGCAGCCCGCCTCGCTCGAGCAGCGAGGCCCAGGCCCCCGTCCCGGCCGGCAGCTCAGCGGGCAGCTGCCGCGCGGGCATCCGCAGGTAGAGGCGCCAGCGCTGGCGAGGGCCGCCCGACGCCGGCAGGAGCGGAGCCGAGGGCGCTGCTGCGGGCGAAGGCCGCGGCGGCTGGCCGCCCGGGGGCGCCGCCGGCGCGCTCTCGTCGTCCGGGCTCACCGAGGGCGCGCGTGGAACGGTCACGCGGCGGTTGCCGGCAAAGACGCGCTGCCGTCGGCGATCGGTCGTGGCACGCGTGGCGGCGAGTCACGCAATGGCTCGCCGGGTCGTCCACCCATCCGGGCAAACCGTCGCGTTCGTCTGGACCGGACCCGTGCCTGGGTCACCACTCGGCACGCTGCTGGCGCATGGCGATGCTCTGGAGGACGCCCAGCCCGATCGCGATGCTGACCAGCGAGGCACCCCCGTGCGTGATGAACGGGAGCGGGATGCCGGTGATCGGCATCAGGCCCAGGACCATCCCGACATTGACGACGATCTGGAACAGGATCATCGAGGCCAACCCCGCGCCCACCATGAGGCCGAACGGGTCGCGGGACCGCCAGGCGATCGTGAGGATGCGCCAGAGGAGCGCGGCGAACAGCAGG
The DNA here is from genome assembly GCA_036834865.1 of Candidatus Limnocylindrales bacterium. GTDB lineage: Bacteria > Chloroflexota > Limnocylindria > Limnocylindrales > CSP1-4 > CTSoil-043. The sequence continues at coordinate 6,474 of DAITNC010000047.1, forward strand.
AAGACGACGACGCATCCGACGAAGCCGAGCTCCTCGGCCAGGATCGCGAAGACGAAGTCGGTCGACTGGACCGGGAGCAGGTTCGCCTGGCTCTGCGGGCCGTTCGCCAGGCCCGCCCCCAGGAACCCGCCGGAGGTCACGGCCTTCTGGGCGGTCAACAGCTGGAACCCGGCGCCGAGCGGATCCTTCGCAGGGTCCAGGAAGCTGGTCAGGCGCTCCTTCTGGTAGTCGTGCAGCAGGTAGGTCCAGACGAGCGGCATGGCCGCGAACGTCGCCACCGCCAGCGCTCCGAGCCAGCGCAGGCTCGCGCCCGCCATGAAGAGCATCCCGACCAGGACGGCGATGAACACGAGCGACGTCCCGAGGTCCGGTTGGAGGAGCACCAGGACCCACGGAGGGATCACGATGAGGCACGCGCCGACGATCGCCGGGAGGGAGTCCAGGCGCCGGTCGCGGTCCGCGAGGTACCGGGCGAGGACCACGATCATGAGGATCTTGGCGATCTCGCTGAACTGGAACTGGAGCCCGAAGATCGAGACCCAGCGGGCCGAGACCGCGTCGGAGCTGCCGAGCACGAGAGAGGCAGCCAGCAGCCCCAGGTTCACGAGGTAGATGAGCCAGGAGAACGTCTTCAGCCACGTGTAGTCGAAGGCCGTGGCGGTCGCGAAGGCGACCAGGGCGACCACTGCCCAGACAAGCCCGCGACCGAACGTGGTCCCGCCCTGCAGCGCGTCGGCGCCCAGCTGGGCGGTCGTGTTGCTGTACGCCATGGTCAGTCCGAGCGTTGCGAGCAGCGCTGCGTAAACGAAGAGCTGCAGGTCGAAGTCGCGCCAGGCGACGCCGCCGACGCGGGCGGCGATCCCGGTCGGAGCGTCGCGTTCGACGCGAAGGACGCCCATCACTTGTCCCCGACGTAGAAGTTGGTGCGCTGGAGGAGCTGCGGAAGCCGGTAGTCCGTGGTGATCCCGTAATGGAGCTGGAGGTAGTACTTGGCAACCTCCGTCGCCGCGTTTCCGAGCGTGCCGGCGTTGTAGATGAAGACCACGAAGGCCAGCTGCGAGTCGGGCTTCGAGACGTCCCCGGTCGGGTTGTCCTTCGTCCAGACGTTCTTCGGGACGAACCCCGCGAACCACTCGTGGTATGGCAGCACGCCGTTCCTGTCGCGGAGGCCGAACTCTGCCGTACCCGTCTTGCCGGCAATGACGATCGGCATGTCCACGAGGTTGTAGGTATGCCGGCTCGTGACGACGGTTCGCGCCGCCTCGCGCATCGTCGTGAAGACCCAGCTCGGGGCGGCGATCTTCCGGATCACCTTCGGCGTGAACGGCCGAACCACCGTGCCGTCCGGGCTCACGATCTCGCGGACGACCTGGGGCTGATAGAGCGTGCCGCCGTTCGCGAGGGCCGAGTACGCGTTGACCAACTGGAGCGGCGTCGCGAGATCGTAGCCCTGGCCGATCCCGGCCTGGAGGACCTCACCGGGGTAGATGGGCGCGCCGAGCGTGTCCAGTTTCCACTGGTCCGTCGGGACGAGACCGGCCGCCTCGTTGGGAAGGTCGATTCCGGTTGGCTGGCCGAACCCGTACTGGCGCGCCCAGTAGGCAAGACGCGCGATCCCGAGCCGCTGGGCGAGCTGGTAGAAGAAGGTGTCGCTGGAGTGGGCGAAGCCCTCCTTGATGTCGAGGGGTCCCCAGCCGGCGTGATTCCACTCCCAGAAGAGGGTGGACCCGATCTGTACGTACGGCTTGCTCATGACGGTCTCGGTCAGGCCGAGCTTCTTGTCGGCGAGATTGCCCGAGCCGGTCACGAGCTTGTACGTCGACCCCGGTGGCTGCTGGTCGCTGATCGCATGGTTCATGAGCGGAAGATCGATGTCCGAGAGGAGCTTCTGAAAGTCCGTCGTGCTGATCCCGCGCGCGAAGAGGTTCGCGTCGTAGGTGGGCTCGCTGACCATGGCGAGGATCTCGCCGGTCTGCGGATTCTCGACGACGATCGCACCGCGGCGCGCCCCGGACAGCTTGAGACCCCAATCGAGGGCCTGCTGCGCCAGCTTCTGCTCCTTCGCGTCGATCGTCAGGATGAGCGAATCGCCGGCCTGTGGCGCCGTCGTCGTGGCAAGGACGCTGAGCGTGCGCCCGGTACCGTCCTTCTCGACCTGGCGAACCCCATACGTGCCGCGCAGCGCGGACTCGTAGACGGACTCGACGCCCGCCTTCCCGATCCAGTCGTCGGGCAGGTACCCCTGGCTCTGCAGCGACGTGTAGGTTGGCGCGTCGATCGGTCCGGTCCAGCCGATCAGCTGGGTGAACAACGGCCCATCGAGGTAGTCGCGGCGCGCATCGACCGTGACCTCGACGCCGGGAAGGCCCAACCCGTCCTCCGAGATAAGACGAGCGGTCTGCTCGGGCACATCGTGCGCGATCGGCACCTGGTCGAACCGCGAGCCGGTGGCGCCATCGACCGTCTCCGTGATCGTGGTGGCAGAGATGCCGAGTAGTCCTGCGAGTCGCCCGATGACCTCCGGCTGCTGGGTGAGGGGGAGGTCGGCGGGCCGGACCGAGACGGTGAACGTCGGCACGTTCTCGACGAGGAGCCGGTTCTTGCGGTCGTAGATGAGTCCCCGTGTCGATGGCACCGGCTCCGTCACGATCTGGCTGCCGGCCGCGGCCACGGGCAGGCCCGCCGCCGGCGGTACCGCGGGAGCGCCCGAAAGCTGCATGACGAACAGCCGCGTCGTCAGGCCGCCGAGGGCGAGCACGGCCGCGAGGCCAAAGGCGACGAAGCGCGCCGGCCGTCGCTCGTGAGTGGCGGGCGTCTCGAGAGCGCTCACCAGTCGATCCGCTCGGTCTCGTCGCCGAACCGGCGGCGCCGGATGATCAGGGGGACCGGCGCGATCGCCGCGGCCGCCAGGCCGGCCAGCAGGCCGGATGGGACCACCTGGGCCAGCGGCTCCACGCCCGTCGGGAGCCCACGAAGCGCGCCGATGAGCACGATGGTCATGGCCGACGCGATTCCCGCCGTGATTGCCGCAGTCGCGACCACGACCGGGTAGAAGGCGCGCGGAGAGATCCGGCCGACAACCCACGCGGCGCCGACGGCGAGCAGGAGCACGAACGCGGTCAGTCCGAGTGGCCGCATGAGCAGTACGTCGATGATCAGCCCTCCAAGGAAGGCCCAGATGAGGCCACCCTCGAGGCCCACCGTCATCGTCCAGACGACGGCAAGAACCAGAACGAGATCGAGCCCCGCGCCACCTGCGGCGGCGAACGGAAGAATTGATGACTGGATCAGCGCAGCCACTGCCGCCCCGACCGCTGCGAGAAGCAGGCCCATGGCGGTCGTTCCTCGGTGAACCGGCAGATCGGCGGTCCAGCATCCGCGCGAGCCGCCATCACTGTGCGTCCGGAGTATACCGGGAGGGCCAAATCGTCGGCGTGCGAGGGGCCAGCAAGGAGGCGAGGAGGGCGTGGGCGCCGTTCAGGGCCGCCCCAGCGGAGGTAGCCCGCATGGGTCGCCCAGACCGGGTCGTCGGGCTGTTTCACGTGAAACACGGGCCGGGGCGAGGCGACGAGAGACCCGCGGGTCATCCGGGTGCAGCCCGACGGAAGCGGGCGATACGAGGCAGCGAAGGTGCGGCTGTCACCCTCTCGTCCACCGGTCGGAGGGGGCCGGAATGGTAGACTTGACGAGTGATTCCCGAGGAGAGTGGCCTCTAGTGGGCCAGATGCTTGCGTGCGCCAACCAGAAGGGCGGCGTCGGGAAGACCACGACCGTTGTCAACCTGGCCGCCTACCTTGCCGGGGACGGCCGGCGCGTGCTTGTCGTCGATCTCGACCCCCAGGGGAATGCCACGAGCGGACTCGGGGCGGAGCGCGCTGCCACCGGCTCGTCGGTCTACGACGCCCTGATGGGGGGAGCGGATCTCGGCTCCCTCATCCTGCAAACGGCGACCGCAGGGCTCTCGCTCGTCCCCTCGTCGATCGCCCTGGCCGGCGCCGAGGTGGAGCTCGCGAGCGTGCCGCAGCGAGAACGTCGGCTCGCGCGAGTGCTCGCGTCCGTCCGGTCCGATTTCGACGACGTCTTCATCGATTGCCCGCCGTCTCTCGGCCTGCTCACCGTGAACGCGCTGACGGCCGCGGATGCCGTCCTGATCCCGATGCAGTGCGAGTACTACGCGCTGGAGGGCCTGTCGCAGCTGATCGCCACGATCCACCTCGTGCGGGATCACCTGAACCCGTCGCTGGCCGTCAAGGGGGTCGTTCTCACGATGTTCGACTCCCGGACCAACCTGTCCGCGGAGGTTGCCGCGGAGGTCCGTGAGCACCTCGGCGCGGCGGTGTTCCAGACCGTGGTCCCGCGCAGCGTGCGGCTCGCCGAAGCCCCGAGCCACGGCCGTCCAATTGCCGCATACGCCCCCGACAGCCGGGGAGCCATCGCCTACCGCGCGCTCGCGACCGAGCTGTGCGGCCGCGACGACCACGAGCCCGGCGAGCTGCACGACGGCCGCTGGCCACTCGGGGCCCGCGGTGAAGCAGCTCTCCCCGCACATGCCGCAGCGACTCGCGGCACGGTGCCCGCAATGCCCGGAGGCGCGGCGTGACCGCACGGCAGGCGTCGCTTGGGCGTGGCCTCGCGGCGCTGATCCCGAAGGCGGCCTCTTCGACGCCGGTGCCGGCCGAGATCCCGATCGACCGGATCGAGCGGAACCCGTACCAGCCGCGGACGGTCTTCGAGCAGGACCAGCTCGAACAGCTTCGTGCCAGCATCGTCGCCCACGGGATCCTGCAGCCGGTGCTCGTGACCGAGACGCTCGAGGGATACCGCCTGATCGCTGGCGAGCGTCGCGTTCGCGCCGCGCAGCTCGCCGGGCTCACCCGCATCCCGGCGGTCGTGCGCCAGGCGGCGGGCCTCGAGCAGCTCGAGCTGGCGTTGGTCGAGAACGTCCAGCGCGCCGACCTGAACGCCGTCGAGGAGGCCCGCGCGTACCGCCAGCTCGTCGACGAGTTCGGGCTCTCCCACGACGAGATTGCCCGCCGCGTCGGGCGAGCCCGATCGACGATCGCGAACACGATCCGGCTCCTCGAGCTGGCGCCTGCAACCCTCGAAGCCATCGGCGAGGGCCGGATCAGCGAAGGTCACGGCCGGGCGCTGCTCGGCCTTGACCCGCTCCGACAGGCCGAGCTCCTCGCGGTCATCGAGCGCCGCGGGCTCTCGGTCCGCCAGGTCGAGGAGCTGGCTCGCCGGCTCCGGGACGCACCGGGTCCCGCCCGGGGTGGCCGGGCGGCGGCGATGGATGTCGAGAGGGAGCGGGTGGAGGAGGACCTCCGCACGTCGCTGGGCACCAAGGTGCGGCTGGCGCGTTCGAGCAAGGGCGGCCGAATCATCATCGAGTGGTACGGCGAGGACGAGCTGAGCCGCCTCTACGAACGGCTCACCGGAGGGAATTCGTGACGGAACCGACGGCCAGGAGGGACATGGGCGCGGCAAGCGGAGCCGGCGGTCGGTCGAAGCGGGCGCAGAGCGGTGGCGAGTACACCGCCGCCAGCATCCAGGTCCTCGAGGGCCTCGAGGCCGTTCGTCGTCGACCGGGCATGTACATCGGGTCGACCGACGTGCGGGGCCTCCATCACCTCGTCTGGGAGGTGGTGGACAACTCGATCGACGAGGCGATGGCCGGCCACGCGACCCGCATCGACGTGACGATCGCGGCAGATGGCACGGTCACGGTCCAGGACGACGGGCGCGGTGTCCCCGTCGGCCGGCACGCCACGGGCAAGGACGCTCTCGAGGTCGTGCACACGGTCCTCCATGCGGGGGGAAAGTTCGGAGGCGGCGGCTACAAGGTGTCCGGCGGCCTCCACGGCGTCGGCGTGAGCGTGGTCAACGCGCTGTCGGAGTGGCTGCGCGTCGAGACCGCCCGCGACGGCTACATCTGGGCCCAGGAGTACGTGCGCGGCAAGCCCACCACGGCCGTCTCGAAGGTCGGTCCACAGGGAGACCGCAGGGGGACCCGGACGAGCTTTCGAGCCGACCACGAGATGTTCGAGAGCACGGACTACGGCTTCGAAACGATCACCCAGCGGCTCCGGGAGTCGGCCTACCTCAACAAGGGCCTCTGGATCC
>DAITNC010000048.1:0-12299 GCA_036834865.1 Candidatus Limnocylindrales bacterium
GTCCGGCGTGGGTTGTTCAGTGGGCATCTGGTGTCCCGGGATCGTAGGGGCGGGCGAAGGAGAGTGTCAAACGCGGTCGGCCCGCCATCCCGCGCGCTGGCATGGACCGTTCAGCCGGCGAGCCGGGCGGTCGCCTCGATCTCCACCCGTCCACCCTTCGGCAGCGCCGCGACCGCGACCGTGGAGCGTGCCGGGGGCGGGTCCGTGACGAAGCGCCCATAGACGCCGTTGACCGCCGCGAAGTCGCCGATGTCGGCCAGGAAGATCGTGGTCTTGACGACGTCACCGAACGTGAGGCCGGCCGCCTCGAGCACGGCGCCGAGGTTCCGGAGCGCCTGCTCGGCCTGCGCCGCCACGTCCGGGGCGACGAAGTCGCCGGTCGCCGGGTCCAGGCCCAGCTGGCCGGAGCAGAAGAGATAGCCATCGGCGCGGATCGCCTGGCTGTAGGGCCCGATCGCTGCGGGGGCCCGCGTTGTCGAGATGGCGGTTCGGGGCATCAGGCGCCTCCCTGGGCTGGGGTCTCGGTTGGCCGGCCGGGCCCGACGGCGTCGCCCGGGCCGGCGACCATGATCCGCGTCGCCGTCACGACGGGCGGTTGCCCGCCCGGGGCCACGAGGTCGCCGGCTGCGACCGCGTCCCGGACGCGGCTGGCGGCCGCCTCGGCGGCCACGAGCGAAGGATAGAGGACCCAGAGCGTGGGGCCGGAGCCGGACTGTCCGACCGGCCGTCCCAGCAGCCGCCCGAGGGCGCGGCGGAACGGCACGAGCGGGGGCACGAGCGCGGCCGTCGCGAGGGCAAGGTCGTTCGCGACGGCGAGGATCCCGGCCCGCTCGGCGAGCTTCGCGGCCGACATCCCGGCGGCCAGCTCGCCAGCCAGGTGGCGCGACGAGGCGAGCGCGGGGCCGGGAGCCGGTCGAGCCCCGCCTGCATGGGCGGCGAACACCGCCGCGGTGGACACCGCCAGCCGGGGTGTCACGAGCAGGACACCCGGCGCTGGGCCGCGTGGCGCGGGGAGCGGCGTGACGAGCTCGCCGCGCCCCTCGACGAACGCCCAGCCGCCCGCGAGGAAGAACGGCACGTCGGAGCCGAGGCTGGCCGCAGCCGTGGCACGATCCGCTGGCGCGAGGGCATCCGCGACGCCCCACGCGGCGAGTGCCCCGTCGAGGGCCGCCGCGCCATCGCTGCTTCCGCCGCCGAGGCCGGCGGCGATCGGGATCCGCTTCTCGAGGCGCACGGCCAGCGCGGGCAACGGCGTGTCGATCCCCACCGCGCGGCAGGCCGCCCGTGCCACGCCGATCGCGCGCACCACGAGGTTGCGGTCGGGAGGGCCCAGGTCGTCCACCAGGAGGGCGCCGGCCACGTGCAGGCGGTCGCCCGGCGCGAATGCCGGGGCGAGCGAGAGCCGATCCGCCAGCTCGAGCGGGACCATCACCGAATGGATCGCGTGGTAGCCGTCATCGCGCCGGCCGACGATGGCCAGGGTCAGGTTCAGCTTCGCCGGCGCGAGGCGGATGACCGGCGTCACGCGGCGCAGGGCCTCACTCATCGCGCGCTGCTCACGGGCCGACGAGGGTCGCGCCGGGGCCCGGGTCGTCCGCGAGACCGCGATCATCCGCGCCGCCGTGGTCCGCCTCCGGTGGCTCGATGGTCGCGGTCCGGCGGCCACGCTGGTCCGGCGGCAACGGCCCGAGCGTCCCGAGCAGGCCGATCCAGTCGGTCACCGCGAGGGTCTGCGGACGCCGGTCGCCGGCGATCCCGGCCGCCGCGAGCGCCGCGTCGACCCGCTCCTGGCCCACCGGCAGCTGCCGGCCCAGCACGTTTCGGATCATCTTCCGGCGCTCGCGGAAGCCGGCCTGGACCAGTCGCCACAGGTGGTCCTCCATTTCCGCCGGCAGACGGCCCGGCCCGTCGGTGGGCCGCACGTCAAGGGCGAGGATCGCCGAATCGACCGCCGGGGCAGGCTCGAAGGCGTCCCGCGGGACGAGCCGGACCAGAGAGGCGGAAGCGTGGTACTGCACGAAGACCGAGAGGTAGCTCATGGAGCCGGGCCGCGCGGCAACGCGCTCGGCCACCTCCCGCTGGACCATCAGGATGCAGCGCTCGGGGCGTGGCCCGGCGCCCAGCAGCCGGTGCAGGATCGGGCTGGTCACGTGGTACGGCAGGTTCGCGACCACGTCGAACGGCGGGGCGAGGAGCCCCGGCAGATCGGCATCGAGGATGTCCGCGGAGACGAGCCGCAGCGATCCCGGCGGGTTCGGGGCCGGCGGGCGAGGCCCCTCGGCGGAGGCCGCGATCTCGGGCTCGAATGCGGTGGCGAGGTGCTCCACCATCCCGCGGTCCAGCTCGACCGCGGTCACGGCCGCACCCATCTCCAGCAGGCCGCCGGTGAGGATCCCGAGACCGGGGCCGATCTCGAGGACCGTCCGGCCCGCCGTCGCGCCGGCGGCGTCGAGGATGGACTCGAGCACCTCGACGTCGGTCAGGAAGTTCTGGCTGAACCGGCGCTGCGGGTGGAGGCCGGCCGCCCGGAGCGTGCGCCGCACGGCCGCCGGATCGAGCCGGGCCGTGCTCACCGGTCGCCCATGCGCGCATCGGGGGCGACCGGGTTGCCGGTCGCGTCGCGCGCGGCGTCGCGTTCGGCGGCGAGCGCGGCCTCGTAGGCGTGTGCCGCGGCTCCTCGCCGTGGCGGGCGTCGCGAATCGGGCGCACCGGCAGGGCGGACGAGCGGCCAGGCCGGCCGCGCCCCGAGCTCGCTGCGCGCCCGCTCCCCGGCCATGAACCGGTGCCAGCCGGCCGCCCCGATCATCGCCCCGTTGTCGGTGCAGAGGCCCGGCCGCGGCACGAAGAAGGGCAGGCCGCGGGCCGCCGCGCCCGTCTCGATCCGCGCCCGGAGCGCCTCGTTCGAGGCGACGCCGCCGCCGAGCACCACGGCGCGTGCGGCGGTCTCGTCGGCGGCGCGCAGGGTCTTGGCCGCCAGCACGTCGACGACCGCCTCCTGGAAGCCCCACGCCAGCTCCGAGACACGCGCCGGCTCCAGCCGGCCCCCGGCCTCGCCGCCTGGCTGACCGGCGTCCGCGAGCTCCCCCTCGACCTGGCGGCGGAGAGCGGTCTTGAGCCCGGAGAAGCTGAAGTCGTAGGTGTCGCGCAGCCAGGCGCGCGGGAGGACCGCGTCGCGCCGACGCGCCGCCGTGGCCGCGGCGGCGATCGCCGGACCGCCGGGGTAGCCAAGGCCCAGCAGGCGGCCCGCCTTGTCGAACGCCTCGCCCGCGGCGTCGTCGACGGTCTCGCCGAGCAGCCGGTAGGCGAGGTGGTCGCGCATCTCGACGAGGAACGTGTGCCCTCCGGACACGACGAGCGCCACGAGCGGGAATGGCGGCGTGGGGCGCTCCGGCTCGTCCGGGTCCAGCAGCCACGCGGCATACAGGTGCCCCTCGAGGTGGTTGACGCCGACAAGCGGGAGCCCGTGCGCCCACCCCAGCGCCTTGGCGAACGCGATGCCCACGAGCAGCGAGCCGGCAAGCCCCGGGCCGGCCGTCACCGCGATCGCGTCGACCTCGGGGACCGTGACGTCGGCTGTCTCGAGGACCTCGGCCAGCGCCGGGACGATCCAGCGCAGGTGCGCCCGCGCGGCGAGCTCGGGCATGATCCCGCCTGCCGGCGCGTGGAGCGCGACCTGGCTGGCCACCGCCTGGGCGACGATCCGGCGCCCACCCGCCACGAGCGCGACCCCGGTCTCGTCGCAGGACGACTCGATCGCGAGGATGAGGGTCTCCCGGTGGCTCATGGTGCGGCTCCCGCCGCCGGCGCGTCGGGCGGCTCCGGGTCGGCGAGCGCGGCGAGCTCCGCGCCGAGCGCCGCGAGGCGCTGCCGCATCCCCGGGGACTGGAGCGGCTCCGTGGTCATGATCAGCGCGTCCTCGTGGTCGTCGCTGTAGTAGCGCGGCCGGATGCCGACCGGCCGGAAGCCGTACTTCTCGTACAGGCGGCGGGCGGGCAGGTTCGAGAGGCGGACCTCCAGGGTGGCCTCGCGCGCGCCGCGGGCGATGGAGAGGTCCAGCGCCGCGACGAGGAGGCGCTCCCCGATGCGCCGGCGACGCCAGGCGGGGGCGACCGCGAAGGTCGTGATGTGTGCCTCGTCGACAATGAGCCAGATCCCGGCATAGGCGACGACCTCGCGCCCGATCCGGACCACGAGATAGCGGGCCAGCTTGTTCGTCTCCAGCTCCGCCTGGTAGGCATGGGCCGGCCAGGGCGTCGTGAAGCTGGCGCGCTCGATCTCCTGCACGGCCGGCAGGTCGTCGAACGTCATCGGCTCGATGACGAGCCTCACGGGCGGGCGGGCGACCACGTCGTCCCGGCCTCCTCGCCCCCGGCAGCGGCCATCCCGCGCGGCAGGGAGACGTATTCGGGCACGACGCGCGCCGGGTCGTCCGCGTCACCCGCGGCGAGCCGGGCAGCGCCAAGCCGGAGCAGCACCCCGGGGAGCTGGTCCGTGGCAGCCGCGCCACGCGCCAGCGCCGCGTCAGGGGCGCGCCCCGCGAGGTCCACCGCGACCACGACCGCATCCACCGGGAACGCGGGCAGCTCGGCGCCGGTCGCCAGCTGCGTCCCGCTCCGCGTGACGACGTAGCGGTCGGCGGGCCCCGCGGGCAGGAGGAGGACGAGGCGATCAGGGTCCGTCCCGGGATCCGCCGCCGCGGCCGCCGCGAGAAGCGCTGCCCCGCTGCCGAATGCCACCAGCGGCAGGCCGAACGCCACCGCGAGTCCCTTCGCCGTTGCGAGCCCGACCCGCAGCCCGGTGAACGAACCGGGGCCGGTCCCGACCGCGATCCCGGCCGCGCCCGCGAGCGCCCGCCGGTCAAGCCCGCAGCTGCCGAGGAGCGCCTCCAGTCGGGGGAGCAGCTCCTCGACGTGGCGATGGCCCCCCCGCCATGTGTCGGCCGCGAGCAGCGACCCGTCGGAAGTCCCGATGGCCAGGACGGACTGCGATGTCGCGGTGTCGATCGCGAGCAGGAGCCCGGCTTCGCGGCCCGCCGTCACGTCGCTGCCTCGAGGAGACGGGCATGACGCGCGTCGGTTGCCCGGCACGAAAGCGAACGCGGGTCGTCGCCGGATCCGTCGAGCCGGATCTCCAGCCGGCCGGCGGGCAAGGCGGTTCCGAGGCGCTCGGCCCACTCGACCACCGTGACTCCGTCGGCGCGCCGCTCGTCGAGGAGGCCTGCGCCGAGCGCGTCCCGGGGGCCGGCAAGGCGGTAGCAGTCGAGGTGGAAGAGCGGCAGGCGTCCCTCGTGCTCGGCGATGAGGACGAAGGTCGGCGAGCTGACGGGATCGACGACCCCCAGGCCCCGGGCGACACCCCGAGCGAGCTCGGTCTTGCCTGCCCCGAGCGGCCCGCTGAGCGCGATCACGTCGCCGGCGCACGCGGCGGCCCCGAGGCGCTCGCCGAAGGAACGCGTGACCGACGGGTGCGGCGAGATCAGCCGGAGCTCCGGCAGGGCGGCGGGCATTCGCAGAGCCTACCCGCTGGAGACGGGGACGGCGAACCGCTCCAGCTCGCCGATCGGGATCGCCAGCGTTCGGCCGTCGTCGAGCGCCACGAGCCCCGTCTCGGCCGTGATGCCCCCGCGGAGGCGCCGGATCCCGGCGGGCCCCAGCCAGCGGCCCTCGCTGCCCGCTTCGAGACCGCCACGGACGACGACGCGGTCCGGCTCCGGCAGCGGCAGCTCGCGGTCCGCCGGGATGAGGAGGAGCGGTGGGTCACCGACCAGCCCGACGACGGAACCGGACGCCGCATCGAGCACGGCACGCACGGCCGCCGAAAGCGGTCGGCGCAGGTAGCCACCCAGCACGAGCGCTCCGAAAGGCGCCAGGCGGTGCAGCCCGGCCTGCTGGCGTGCGGATGACGCGGCGAGGTCGCGCCGCTCCCGGTCGGCGAGCGATCCCACCACCGCGCCGTGGATCCCCATGGCCCGTGCACGCGCCAGCGCCTCGGCGTCGACGCGGCCCTGAAGCACGATCACAGCCCCGGCCAGGGCGACGTCGAGCACGATTCGCGGATCGGCGTCCTCGGGCATGACGATGAGGCGGCCCGAGTGGGGCTCCCCGAGCAGCTCGGTCGCCACGAGGCCCGGACCGTCGATCTGCAGGACGAGCGCGACGCCCGCCTCCACCTCCAGGACGTAGCCGTCGGCCGGTGCGTGCAGGCGGTCCGGGTGGGGGCCGGTCGCCAGGCGGCGCCTGCCGCCGTGTTCGAAGAGGAGCTCGCCGGCCGGCGCGCCGACGCGGCGCCCGGCCCGCGCGTGCTCGCCGGGCAGCCACGTCCCGGGCAGGGGCGTGCCCTGGTCCACGCCGGCCCGGGGCACGGGCGCCTCCACCAGCCGGGGGTCCCGGATCCGCTCCGCGACCACCTCGCCCGCGCGGACCACGTCGCCGACCATCGCGGTGACGCGGTCGCCGGGCTGCAGCTCCAGGCGGATGCGCGGCCGCGGCACGAGGAGCGCTCGGGCCGGGACGAGCTCGATGGCGTCCGTCATGCGTCGTGCTCCGGCCAGAGCGCGCGTTCCCAGGTTCCCAGCAGCTCGCGGCGACGATCGGCTCGCTCCGGGAGCCGGAGCGGGATGTCCCGCAGGTCGAGGAGCAGCCCGGCGAGGCCCCCGCTGACGGCCACCCGGAAGCGGCGGCCGTGCGGGCCGAGCTCCGGCGTTCCGCGGAAGGCCAGCTCGGCCGTTCCGGTCACGCCAGGCGGCAGATCGACGAGCGTGAGGCCGCCGGCGACCAGCTCGACCTCGGTGCGCGCGCCGCCGGCATCCAGGTAGAGGTGGCCCGCGGCACGGTTCGGCCGCAGGCCGCGGGGCATCACGATGGTCCCGAGCGGCAGGAGCAGGTCGTCGACGAGATCGGCAAGGACGGCGTCCCGTTCCGCGTCGTCGGCGATCGTCCCGAGCGGGCCGAGCAGCCGCGCATGGTCGATCGCCGCCTGGACGGCACCAGGCCGGCGGACCACGTCGGCAACGACATGGGCCGCGGCGGGAGCCGGGACCGCAGACCACGCCCCGCCGGCCCCGATCACGAGGTCAACGCCGCCGACCCCGAGGACCGGATCCGTGGCCGCGAGCAGGCGTTCGACCGCGGCGCGGAGCGCAGCTCCCCGCAGGAGGGCGCCGTCGCCGTCAATGTCGCTCCACGGCGCGATGGCCAGCTCGGCGAGCCGGTCGCGGAGCCGCGCCCGGTCCAGGCCCTGCGTGAACCAGTGATCGACCCGATCGATCGACCCCGGGTGATCCATCCGGAAGAGCGCCGCGTCGGGCACCTCGACCAGGTGGACCGTCGCGGCGACCCCGCCGTCGTCCGCCGGGGCCGGCAGGGCGACCACGCGCGCCGCGCCCGCGACGCCGATCTCGAGGATCTCGACCCGCAGCGACAGGACCCGTGCCAGCGAGCCGGCGGCGGCGGCCAGGGCGCGGCGGCTATCGTCGGGGCCGCTCCGGGCGGAAGCGAGCGCGGCGCGGAGCGCCGAGTCAGCCAGGTCCCCCGGTGCGCCGGTCGGTGCCGGGAGCCTGGCGACGACCGGGGCGCCCCAGGCGTCGAGCAACGGCGCCGCCGGGACCGGGCCTGCCAGGAAGATGCGCAGGCCGGGCCGCCGGGCCGCGATGCCGGCCGCCGCGACCGCGAGCTCGGCGGCAAGGTCGCGCTCCTCGACGTCGGGTGGATCCGCGACCCCGACGAGCAGCGCCACGACGCCGGGACGTGTGGCGAGCCGGGTGAGCTCGAGCGGGTCGGTCCGTTCCGCGCTGCCTGCGACGACGTTCCAGCCGGCACCCACTGCGGCGTCCTCCAGCCGGGCGCGCGTGCGCTCCGTGGCGGCGATGATGGCGAGGGTCTCGGCAGGCACGCTCGACGCGGCGAGCCGGGGCCACGCAGGGGGCGGCCTGGTCCCCTTCCGCGTGCGGCGTCCCGGGCCGCCCGCCATGGCCGCGGCACGGGCCGGGTCCGCCGACCGGAAACGGTCAACGAGCAGGGCCGCGAGCGCGTCCGGGCTCCCACCGGCGGGGAGCGCCGTGGCCGCCAGGAGCCGCCATCGCTCGTCGACCCGCCCGACGAGCGCGCCGGCGAGCGTTGCCGTCCCATGGTCCAGCGTGAAGAAGGCAGGCGGCCGGTCGTGGGTGAACGGCTCGCGAGCCTCGGCGACCGGTTCGGTCCCGTCCGGCGTCGGTGTGGGCCGGGCGTCGACGGAGAGCTCGGCGGTGCCCGGCTTCACGAGGTTCACGCGTCCCAGACCGACTCCTCGTCCAGCTCCTCGAGTCGATCGATCAGCTGCTCGATCCCGACCTCATCCGCGAGCAACGCGCTGGCGGGAGCGCTGCCGCCCCCGAAGAGCTGGCGCAGCACCGGGTCGAAGAACGTCATCGCGCTGCCGGCCAGCCCGCCGTCTGGCATGCTCGCGTGGAGGAAGAGGACGGCCGGCCCGGTCATGCCGCGGAGCTGGATCTCGCGCGCGACCTCTTCGACGAGAGCGGCGCGCTGCTCGTCCCCGGGTGGGAAGGAGAATGTCACGCGAGCACCCCCGCCGGCGATGCCGCCGGAGCCGTCAGCGCCAGCCGGAATGCCTCGTACGCGGCGGCGCCACGGAGGGCGAATGTCACGCGGGTGATGCGCGGCGAGCGGGCCAGCTCGGCGCGCACGGCCGCGACGGCGGCGCGGGCGCCCTCGGCCATCGGGAATCCACCGACGCCGGTCCCGAGCGCCGGAATGGCGAGCGTCTCTGCACCGAGCTCCCGTGCCCGCGCGAACGCGTTCCGGACGGCGCGGTCGATCGCCACGGCGTCTGTCCGGCGAGCCCAGTCGAGCGAGACCGCGTGGATGACCCAGCGCGCAGCCAGCGACCCGGCGTCCGTCGCGACCGCCTCGCCCAGCCCGACGGGTCCCTGGCGGACTGCCGCGAACTCGATCGCGTCGCCGCCCCTGCGCTTGATCGCACCGGCAACTCCCGTCGCCATCCAGAGGCTGGTGCTGGCTGGGCTCACGATCGCGTCCACCTCAAGGTCGCAGATGTCGCCGTTCCAGAGCGCGATGTCTGCCATGGCCCCCGGTCCTGCGTGAGCGTGCGAATTCCAACCGCCTCGGCCGGCGCAGTGTACACCCGAGGCAGGCGCGCGGACATGACGGCGACCACCTCCCAGCTGATCGTGGTGCGCTCCCGCGCCAGCTCGTCGGCAGTGATCCGGTCGCCGCCCTGCTCACCGAGGAGGACGAACTCATCGTCGGGCGTGACGGGCGGCCCGGGCACGTCCGTGACGTCGGCCATCACGGCGTCCATCGCGACCGTCCCGACCAGCGGCACGCGGCCGCCGCGCACGAGGGCCGTGGCGCGGTTCCCCAGGGAGCGAGTCCAACCGTCCGCATAGCCCACCGGGAGCGTCGCGATCCGGCTTGCCCGGGCCGTCACGAAGCTGGGCCCGTAGCCGACGCCCTCGCCGGCGGGGAGCTCCGCCACGCGCACCGGGCGAGCGCGGAGCGAGAGGACGGGCCGCAACGCCGCGTGGATCGCGGCCGCCGCCCCGCCGATCGGGAGCCCCTCTGGCGCGATCCCGTACAGCGCAAGCCCGACGCGGACGCCGTCGAAGACCGGGCGATCGCCGCCGACGTAGTACCGCAGCGCCAGGAGGCCGCCCGACGCGAGCAGGTGGCGGTGCGGGGCCGGCATTCCCGCTCCGGACAGCGCGTCGAGCGCTGCCTCGAACCGGTCCACCTGGCGCGCGGTCAGCGCGGCGTCCGCGGCCGCCTGGAGGTGCGACCAGGCTCCCTCGAACCGGGCGCCGGGCACGTCGGCAAGCAGGCGCACCGCGGTAACGGCCTGGTCCGGCGTCAGCCCGTCGCGGCCCAGCCCAGTCTCGATCGCGACGTGGACCGCGAGGTCGCCGAGGCGTCCCCGGGCGCGCCGGCGCGCCCGGGCGTAGGCGGCGAGCCCGCGCGGCCAGACCACGGCATCGCCGGCGGCCACGGCCACCCCGGCCCGGGCCGCCTCCACGACGCCGTCCGGCGGGATCGGGAAGAGGACCAGGATCGGCGCCCGCAGGCCTGCCGAGCGGAGCTCGAGCGCCTCGTCGAGCGTGGCGACGCAGAGACCATGGGCGCCGGCGGCCATCGAAGCGTGGGCGACCGGCACCGCCCCGTGGCCGTACCCGTTCGCCTTGACCACGGCCTCGACGAGCGTGCCGGCCGGGAGCCCCGCGACGATCGCCCGGACGTTCCCCGCCAGCCGCTCCATGTCGATCTCCAGCCATGCCGTTCGCGGCAACGGCGGGAGCCCGGCAAGGCGGAGGCGCTCTTCGATCGGCCGCCGCTCCTCGGTCATCCGGCCGGACGCCCGAAGCCCAGCGTTCCGGCGCCCGCGCGGCGTGCGGCGTCGGCCACCAGCCGGTGGCGTGCGCGCGCGATCTCGAACGGCAGGTCGCCCGCCACCAGCCCCGCATCCCCGACGCGATGCCGGACGGCCTCGCCGGCCATCCCGTGGAGATGCACGCCGAGACGCGCCGCCGCGTACGGGGCCAGGCCCTGGGCGAGCAGGCCGCCGATGGTGCCCGCCAGGACGTCGCCCGTGCCGCCCGTGGCAAGGGCCGGGTTCTCGAACGTCGAGACGGCGGCCGATCCGTCCGGCGACGCGACGACGGTGCACGCACCTTTGAGCACGACGACATGGCCCCAGGTGCTGGCCGCGTCGCGCGCCGCGGCGAGCCGGGCCGTGTCGTCGTCCACGAGGTCCCCGTCCGCGCCGGTCCCGACCCCGCCGGCCGCCCGGAGGCGGCCGAACTCGCCAGCGTGGGGCGTGAGCACGCACGGCCTGACCACGCCCTCCCACCATCCATCCTCGGCGGCCAGGGAGCGGAGGGCTTCCGCGTCCACCACTGCCGGGCTGGCGTCGTCCGCCGGGCCTGCGGCGAGGATGCCCCGGATCAGCTCGGCGGAGGCGAGGGACGGGCGCAGCCCGGGGCCGATGACCAGGGCATCGTGCTCGTGGTCGAGGATCCGCGCCAGGGCCGGCTCCGGGTCGACCTCCTCGACGTCGTCCTCGGCGAGCCCGAGTGTCGTCGCCTCGACGACCTTCGCCGCGAAGAGCGGCTGCAGCGACTCCGGGACGGCCAGCGTGACGAGGCCCGTGCCGACCCGGCCCGCCGCCTGGCACACCAGGAGGGCCGCACCGGCGTAGTCGAGCGACCCCGCCACGACGAGCAGCCGACCGAAGGTGCCCTTGTGGCCGCGGCCTGGCCGCTCCGGCAGCAGGAGGCCGGCGCTGCGATCGTCCAGGCGCTGGGCGGCGGGGTGGCCCGGTGCGGTCGGGTCGGCCTGCTCAGGCATCGGCGCTCCTCTCCGCCGTTGCGGCGGCGAGCAGCGCCGCCTCGCGACCCAGCGCGCGGAGGCGCTCCAGCCGGCGGAGCAGCGCCGCCTCCCGCTCGCCAAGGCGCTCCTCGATGTCGGGCGGCAGGAGATAGCGGCCGCCCGCGGTGCGCACGCCGAACGCGATCGCCAGCGCGTATTCACGCTCATGGGTGATGCTGACGGCGATGCGGGCCAGCCCCAGCTGGTCCGCGCGCGCGGCCGCCCGCCCGTGGAGGAGCACCGCGGGCTGGCCGGTGGGCAGCCGCTCGATCTCGATGTCGAGCCAGCCGATCCCCCGCACGCCGAGCCCGAGCACCTTGCTCACCGCCTCCTTCGCGGCCCACCGGCCGGCGAACGTCTCCGGGCGCCCGCGGACGTAGGCGGCCTCCGCGGGCGTCAGCACCCGCCGGGTGAAACGCTCCCCGAAGCGCGCGAGGGCATCGCGGATCCGCTCGACGCGGATGATGTCGAGCCCGAGCTCGGCGGTCCCCTCCGGGACCCGCGGGACCGGCGCGGCCATCGGCTACTCCACCGTGACCGACTTCGCGAGGTTGCGCGGCTGGTCCACGTCCGTTCCCCGGGCAACCGCAGCATGGTAGGCGAAGAGCTGGAGCGGGATGATGGCCAGGATCGGCCCGAGCGCCTCGTGCGTGGGCGGCACCCACATGACGTCGTCGGCGAAGCGCTCGATCTGCTCGTCGCCATCGGTTGCCACGGCGATCACCTTCGCGTCGCGGGCACGGCCCTCCATGATGTTGCTGACCAGCTTCTCGTAGACCGGAGAGCGGGTCGCGACCGCCACCAGCGGGCAATCGGCGTCGAGCAGGCTGATGGGTCCGTGCTTGAGCTCGCCCGCCGCGTAGCCCTCCGCGTGCAGGTAGCTGACCTCCTTGAGCTTGAGGGCACCCTCCATCGCGGTCGGGT
>DAITNC010000049.1:0-11966 GCA_036834865.1 Candidatus Limnocylindrales bacterium
CCGCCGCCGGTCGCGGCAAGCCCGAGCGCCGCCTCGAGGTCCGCCGCGGCCGCATCCGGATCCGGCACGGCGATGACGAGATGATCGATGCCGAGCAGCATGCCCGCAGCGTACGCGGCCGGCGGTCGCGCCACGCGGCCCCGGGTCGGGCCACGCGGCAGGGTTCACGGCCGGCCCGGCGGTCGCGCCACGCGGCCCGGGAGCCGGGGCCGTTCGGCCCATGACGAACCGTCCCTGCGGAGGCCACCCTCGAGGCATGTTCATGCGTCTCCGCCGGATCCACCCGGCGCTCATCCTCGCTGCGCTCGACCTGTTCGGGCTCGCGGTCGCCTCGTATCTCTCGATCGTCGAGCTCGGTGGCGGCGTCCCGGTCTGCGGTCCCATCAAGGGCTGCGAGACGGTGGCGACGTCGCCGTACAGCCGGATCAACGGCATCCCGGTCGCCGTCTTCGGGGTTGGCCTCAGCCTGATCCTGCTGGTCGCCGCGCTCGGCTGGTGGAGGACCGGCGATCGCCGCCTGCTCGCGACCCACTACGGGTTCAGCCTGATCGGGGTGACCTTCGAGGCCTATTTCACCTACCTCCAGGTCTTCGTGATCGACGCGATCTGCGTCTGGTGCGCGTCATACGGGATCAGCCTGGTCCTGCGCTTCCTCATCGCGCTCTGGGTCTGGATGCGCCGGGACCGGATGGCCGCGCAAGCCGCCGGCTGGTGACCGCCGGCTGGTGACCGCCGGCTGGTGACCGCCGGCCGCTGATCGCCACTCGCCCGGGCCTGCTACGATCGCGTGGCATGGACGGCGTGGTGCTCGTGCTGAACCAGAACTACGAGCCGCTGAACGTCTGCAACGTGCCGCGGGCATTCCGCCTGGTCTTCGGGTTCAAGGCGGAGGTCGTGGAGTACGACCACCAGACGTTCCACACCCCGCGCGCCGCGTACCGGGCGCCATCGGTGATCCGCCTCCAGCACCAGGTCCGGCGCCCGCGACCGCGGGTCAAGCTCAGCCGGCGCGAGGTCTTCGCTCGCGACCACCACACGTGCCAGTACTGCGGCCGGCAGGGCACCGACCTCACGCTGGACCACGTCATCCCGCGCCACCGGGGCGGCGCGCACACGTGGGAGAACCTGGCAACCGCGTGCCGGGTCTGCAACCACCGCAAGGGCGGACACACTCCCGACGAGGTCCGCTTCCGCCTCCTGCGCACGCCGTTCGAGCCGCGCAGCGACCTCTACTCGATCTTCACGCCGTTCCTGGCCGATGTCCGGAACGAGCCGTGGCGCGACTACCTCTTCCTCGGGAAGAATTGACAAACCCGCCCGAACGCGCGCCGGGACCAGGACCCGGACCCGCGACCGACGACGGCGAGCCTCGTTTCACCGGGCCCGCAGTGGAACCGGCGCGGACGGCCGGTCCGGCGGCGGGCCGCCACGACCCGATCCCGTCGGGCGTCCGCGAGATCGCCGGCACGCTCCGGAGGGCCGGGCACGAGGCGCATCTCGTGGGCGGCTGCGTCCGGGACCTCCTGCGCGGCGTCGATCCGGCGGACTGGGACCTCGCCACCGACGCGCGCCCCGAGCAGCTCCAGGCGCTCTTCCCGTCCGCCCTCTACGAGAACCGGTTCGGGACCGTCGCCATCGAGATCGGCGACGAGACCTACGAGGTCACCACCTACCGGCACGACGGCCCGTACTCGGATCACCGCCGGCCGGACGCCGTGATCTTCGGCACGAGCCTGGACGACGACCTTGCCCGGCGCGACTTCACGGTCAACGCGATGGCGCTCGCGATCGGCGAGGAGGCCGGAGCCGACGAAGAGGCCGCGATCCGCGATCCGTTCGGCGGACGGGCCGATCTCTCCGCCGGGATCCTCCGTGCTGTCGGCGATCCCGCGGCACGGTTCCGCGAGGATTCCCTGCGCATGCTCCGCGCCGTCCGGTTCGCGGCGACCCTCGGCCTTGGCGTGGAACCGCGCACGCTCGCGGCGATCGAGGCCGCCGCGCCGCTGGCCCGCGCCGTGTCGGGCGAACGGGTGCTCGTGGAGCTGCTCACGCTGCTGGCGGCGCCGATACCCTCGGTGGGTCTCCGGCTCGCGCAGGAGACGGGCCTGCTCGCCGCGATCGCCCCCGAGCTGGCGCGGCAGCGCGGCGTGCCCCAGAACAAGGTGCCCGGCGAGGACCTCTGGGATCACACGTGCCGGACGGTCGACGCGGCGCCCCGGCCACTCCCGGACGAGCCGCCGCTGCTCCGCCTGGCGGCGCTGCTCCACGACATCGGGAAGCCGGCCACGTTCGCGGACGGACATTTCGTGCGCCACGAGACGGTCGGCGCTTCGCTCGCCGAGGCCTGGCTCACCGCGCTCCACGCGCCGCGCTTCCTGACCGGCGACACGGTGAACCTGGTCCGCCACCACATGTTCGCCTACGACGCCGGCTGGACCGATGCGGCCGTCCGCCGGTTCATCCGTCGCTGCGGCGCCTCGGCGATCGAGGACCTGCTGGACCTCCGGGCGGCCGACAACGTCGGCAGCGGCCTCGCGCCGGACGCCGACGGCCTCGAGTCGTTGCGGGCGCGGTGCCGGGAGCAGCTGGAGGCGCGGGTCGCGCTGGACCTGGCGGGCCTCGCGGCCAACGGAGGCGACCTGATGGAGGCGCTCGAGATCCCGGCCGGGCCGGCCGTGGGCCGGCTCCTCGATCGGCTCCTGGAGATGGTGCTGGTCGACCCGATGCTCAACGACCGTTCGCGCCTGCTCACCCTCGCCCGCGAGCTGGCAGCCACCGACTCGGCGGAGCCCGGACGCGGCGACGCCGCCAGCCCCGCCGCCGGTCTCCCGGCCGGGATCGAGCCGACGTGATCGAGCAGCTCCTGCGCGCGGAGAACGCGCTGGCACTCGGGCTCCTCGACCAGGCCGAGCAGATCTACGCCCAGACGCTGGCCCACGACCCGGCCAACGCGATCGCGCTCGTCGGGCTCTCGCGCGTGGCGCTCGAACGCGGAGACGAGCGCGCGTCGCTCGGGTACGCCCGGCGCGCGATCTCCATCGACCCGGAGAACGCGCAGGCGGGCCGGATGGTCGCCCGGCTCGAGGAGGTCATCCGCGAACGCGGCGACGCGGTCCCGGAGGAGGCCCCGGCGGCACAGCCGCCCGCAGCTCCCCCCGCCGTGACACCCCCACCATCCGCTCCGCAGTCGCCATCCGTCGCCGCAGCCGAGGTCGCACCGGGACGGCGCGGCCTCCTGCGCCGGCTCACCCGGAGATCCTGAAGATGCGCGTGCTCGTGACCGGCGGGGCCGGGTATGTCGGTTCCGTCTCCGTCGAGGCCCTCATCGCCGCGGGCCACGACGTGGTGGTCCTCGACGACCTCTCCAGGGGCCACCGCGACGCCCTCCCTGGAGGCGTGCGCCTGGTCCAGGGCAGCTACGGCGATCCTGCGGTCGTCGCGCCGTTGCTCCGGGGCGCGCCCGTCGACGCCGTGCTCCACTGCGCGGCCCGCTCGCTCGTCGGCGAATCCGTGGTCGATCCGGCCCTCTACTACCGCGAGAACGTGGCCGGCGGGGTCGCGTTCCTCGAGGCGCTCCGGGAGGCGGGCGTGCGCCGCCTCGTCTTCAGCTCCACCGCCGCGGTCTACGGGACGCCGGCCAGCGTCCCGATCCGCGAGGACGCGGCCCTGGCGCCGATCAACCCGTACGGCGAGACGAAGCGCACGTTCGAGGGCGCCCTGCGCTGGTACGCGGCGGCGTACGGACTCCGGTCCGTGAGCCTGCGCTACTTCAACGTCGCAGGCGCGTCCGCGCGCAACGGCGAGGTCCACGCCCCGGAGACTCACCTGATCCCGAACGTGCTGGCGGCCGCCGAGGGACGCGCCGCGCTGACCGTCTTCGGGACCGACTACCCCACACCGGACGGGACGTGCGTCCGCGACTACCTGCAGGTCGAGGACCTGGCGCGCGCCCACCTGCTGGCGCTCCAGGCCACCTCGCCCGACGATCCGCGCACGGCCGCGGCCGAGGGAAGCGGGGCCGCGGCGCTGGCGGCGAACCTCGGCAACGGCGGCGGCTTCAGCGTCCGCGATGTCCTGTCGGCCGCCGAGACCGTGGTCGGGCACGCGATCCCGCACGCCGTCGGGGAGCGCCGGGCGGGCGATCCGCCGGTCCTCGTGGCCGATGCCACCCGTGCGGGGGAGCTCCTGGGCTGGCGGGCCGAGCACCGCGACATCGTGGAGATCGTGGCGTCGGCGTGGGCGTGGCGGCAGGCTCACCCGGAGGGCTACCGCGCCTGACGACAGCCCGCAACCGAATCGAAACAGAAGCGGGCCCCGGTCGGTACTGACCGGCGCGCCGGCTCGAGCGTACGTTCGACCTCCCGGGATGCCGTCCCCCGCGGCAGGCCAGCCGGCCTCGCCGCTGTCCCGCGGGCAACCGCCCAGCTGAGGACGAACCGATGACCGCAATCGACCTGCAGGCCACACTCTCCTCCCACCTGCTCGCCCCGCGGCAGGCCGCCCACGCGCGCCGGCTCGAGACCGGCACCGTCGTGTGCGACGCATGCGGGTGCCGCCTGACCACCCGCGAGAGCACCGACGACAACGGGTTCAGCGGCGACCGCAGCTGGTGGCACTTCGCGGGCCACGCGGGACACGACGCCCGCGGCTGCACCGTCGGGTGCGTGGAGATGGCCCACAGCCTCTCCTGACCGCGGCCGGGCGATGCCCGGCGCGTATGATCGCGCCATGGACGCAGACCCGCGCGCGTGGCGCCCGCAGGCATTCGGGCACGGGCGCGCGAGGAACGTGGCCGACCCCGTGATCGAGCCCGCCTGGGACGGCATCCGCGTCCTCGCCCATCTCGACGTGGCCGCCGACCGTGCCGAGATCACGGACGTGACCGGCGCGGACCTGGCATCGAAGCACGCCCCGATCGCAGGCGCGCTGCTCGGCGCGCTGGCCGCCGACACGGCGATCGTGGACGGCTACCTCACGGACCAGGCCACCCGGCCCACCGAGAACCGGACCATCGTGGGCCCCGATATCCCATCCTTCGGCGAGCAGACGAGCCAGCTCTTCCTCGGCCGGCGGGGCGCCGAGCTGATGAGCGGGCGCGGTCGCCCCGGACGGATCGGCGACGCGCGGACCGGGAGCGACGCCGAGTGGGCCATCGGGGACGAGTCGATCGCGTTCGTGGCCATCGACCTCGTTGCGCTCGACGGCCGACCGCTCCTGGAGATCCCGCTGCTGGAGCGCAAGCGGCTGCTGGAGAGCGTGCTTGCCGAAGGCGACCTCGTCCGGCGGACGCCCTACGTCCGGCTGCCGGCCGGCTCGTTCATCCTCACCTGGCGCTCGTTCGGGTTCGGCGGGCTCGCCTACAAGGCCGCGAACAGCCGCTACCGCCCAGGCGCGCCCAACGACGACTGGTGCAGGGTGCCGATGCCCCGCCGCTGACGACCGTCGCGGGCATCGAGCCGCGGCTGCTCAGCGCGGCGGTCGTGGTACGGTGCACAGGTGCCTGCCTCCCTCCTGACCCCGGCCATCGCGGCCGAGCTCGCGCGACTGGGACACGCCGACATCATGGTCGGCATCCCCAGCTTCAAGAACGCGGCGACCATCGGCCACGTGGTCCGGGCCGCGCAGGCCGGCCTGGTCCAGTACTTCCCGGACCTGCGGCCCCTGCTCGTCAACGCGGACGCCGGCTCGCCCGACGGAACCCAGCGCGTCGTCGCGGAGACCGAGCCACCCGACTACGTCGAGCGGATCCTGCTGACGCGGCCCACGAACCGCCTCGAGCGCCTGACGCTCACCTACCCGGAGGTGGACGGGGTCGGCGGCAAGGGCGCCGCCCTGCGCACCATCTTCGAGATCGCGGCGGCGCTCGACGTCGGCGCGCTCGTCGTGGTCGACTCGGACCTGCGCTCGATCGGGCCCGAGTGGGTCGAGCTCCTGTCGGGCCCGATTCTCAAGGGCGGCTTCGACTTCGTGGCGCCGCTCTACGCCCGCCACAAGTACGACGGCACGATCACGAACACGGTCACCTACCCGCTCACCCGGGCGCTCTACGGCAGGCGGATCCGCCAGCCGATCGGGGGCGACTTCGGGGTCTCCGGCGACCTCGTCCGCCACTACCTGGTGCAGGACGACTGGACGCCCGAGGTGAGCCGGTTCGGGATCGACATCTGGATGACGACCCACGCGCTGACCGGCGGCTTCGCGGTCTGCGAGGCGCGCCTGGGCGCGAAGATCCACGACCCGAAGGACCCCTCGTCGGACCTCGGGCCGATGTTCCGCCAGGTGGTCGGGACGATCCTCGCCATGGCCGGCCGTCATCCCGAGGCGTGGCTCGACGTCCACGCCAGCCACGAGATTCCCGCCTACGGCTTCGAGCGCTGGGTCGAGCCGATCCCGCTCCACGTCAACACGCTGCGCCTGCTCTCGGAGTTCGACGCGGGGCGGGTGACGCTCGCCCCGACCTGGCAGGCGATGCTCGCGCCCGACCACGCCGCGGCCGCGATCGAGATCTCGCAGGAGGCCGGGCGGCTGGCCGAGGCCGCCGGCCGCCGGCTGGGCCTCGGGGGCGAGGCCGGGCCGGGCCGCGACGTCACGACCGACGAGATGTCCGACGCCGTGGCGGCCTACTCCTTCCCCGACGAGCTGTGGGCCGGCATCGTCTACGACGTGGTGGTCTCAGCCCACGAGAAGGTCGTCCCGCTGGAGACGATCGTCGCGGCGCTCGTGCCGCTCTACTTCGGGCGTGTCGGCAGCCTGATCGTGGAGTCCCGCAACTTGGGCCAGGAGGACGCGGAGGAACGGGTCGAACGCCAGGCCCGCGCCTTCGAGCTTCGCAAGCCGTACCTCGTCGGGCGCTGGAACGCGGCGGAGCAGGCCCGCGCGGCATCCGGCACGCCAGAGGCGGCCGGATGACACCCCGGCCGCCCCTCCCCGGCCGGATCCTGATCCCCGTCGCGAACCCGGCCACGGCCGAGGAGCTGATCCGGATCGGCGCCGCGCTGCTGGATCCGCGCGACGGCGAGCTCACGGCCCTCGGCATCGTGGAAGTCCCGGAGGAGATGCCGCTCTCCGAGGGCGCTACCAAGGCGCGCCAGGCACGGCGGCTGCTGCAGAAGGTCCTCGACTACGCGCCCGAAGGAACGCACGTCCGGCCGGTGGTCCGGATCGGGCGTCACGCCGCGCAGGGGATCGTCGAGGCCGCCGTCGAGCTGGAAGCGGACCTCGTGATCTTCGGCTGGGGCGGGAGGCCGGGAAGCCGACCCGGAAAGGCCGCGCGCTCGGCCGCCGCCCGGACGGGGTCCGGGAGCGACGACTCGGCAGCCCCGACGGCGTCCGTCTTCAGCCCCACGATCGACGCAGTGGTCCGCGAATCCCCGTGCGACATCGCGGTCGTGAAGCAGCGCCCGATCTCCGAGATCCACCGGATCCTGGTCCCGGTCCGCGGCGGTCCGCACGCAGAGCTGGCCCTCGGCTTCGCGGACGCGCTGGCCCGGCGACATGGCGCTCGCGTCACCGTCCTCCACGTCGTGCCGCAGGGCCTGACGCCGCCCGTGCGAGCCCAGGCCGAGCACGCCCTGGCAGCATTCCTCAAGCAGCATGCGCGCGGCCGCGCGGACGGCATCCTGCGCGAGGCGCCGAACGTCCGGAACGCGATCCTCCGCGAGGCAGAGAAGTCCGACCTCGTGATCATGGGTGCATCCGCTGCGCCGGAGGGGTCGGCCGTCGCCAGCTTCCTGTTCGGGGTCCTCCCGGAGACGATCGCCGCGCGCGCCCGGCCGCCGGTGATCGTGGTCAAGACCCGCGAGCGGATCGACACGGCCACCTTCGAGGAGCTGGCCGCCCGGGCCGAATCGCTCGCCGCAGCAGAACGGGCGGCCGAGCAATCCCGGGCGGTGCCCGCCCGGGTCGAGCGCTGGTTCGCCGAGTCCAATTTCCACCACGCCGAATTCCGCGACCTGCGCCGCCTCGTGGCACTCAAGGAGAAGCAGGGCGTTACCGTCAGCCTCGTCTTACCGACGCTGAACGAGGCCGCGACGGTCGGCCCCATCGTGCGTCGAGCGCGGTTGATGCTGATGGAGGCCGTCCCGCTGGTGGACGAGCTGATCGTGATCGACTCTGCCTCCGACGACGCGACGCGCGAGATCGCGGCCCGGGAGGGAGCGCGGGTCGTGCAACACCCCGAGGTGCTGGCCCGCTACGGTTCGTACCGCGGAAAGGGCGAGGCGCTCTGGAAGAGCCTGTTCGAGTCGTCGGGCGACATCGTGGTCTGGTGCGACACGGATGTCCGGAACTGGCACCCGCGGATGGCCTACGGGACGCTGGGTCCGCTCCTCGTCGAGCCGCGGATCCAGTACGTCAAGGGCTACTACCAGCGCCCGATCGTGGAGGGTGGAGTGCTCCGGGAAGGCGGCGGGGGCCGCGTCACCGAGCTGGTGGCGCGTCCGCTGATCAACCTGTTCTACCCGGACCTCTCGGGGTTCATCCAGCCGCTCGCGGGCGAGTACGCGGGGCGCCGCAGCCTGCTGGAGACGATCCCCTTCTTCACCGGCTACGCGGTGGAGATCGGGCACCTGATCGACATCGCGGAGCGGGTCGGCCTGGAGGCGCTGGGCCAGGTGGACCTGGAGCGCCGCATCCACCGCAACCAGGAGCTGGAGGGGCTCTCGCGGATGAGCTTCGTGATCATCCAGGCCGTGATGAAGCGGCTGGAGGAGCGAGGCCGCGCTCGGCTCTTCGCGGAGATCGGCTCCACCATGAAGCTCCCGCGCTCCGGGGTCGACCGGCTGGGCCTGGAGATCATCGAGCTCGCCGACCGCGAGCGCCCGCCGATGATCCGGATCCCGGAGTACCTCGAGAGGCGTGCCGGGCTCGCGGGACGCTAGCGTCGTGCGGGCAGATCGGGGCGCGCGCGGCGGCGGCGTGCCGGGCTGGGGCGTTCCGGGGCGCCCGCTCACGATCCTGATCGCGCCCGACTCGTTCAAGGGTTCGCTCACGTCCGTGGAGGTTGCCCGCGCGCTCGCGGCGGGCTGGGCGCGTGCCCGCCCGGACGACCGCCTGGTCCTCGCGCCGCTCGCCGACGGTGGGGAGGGGACGCTGGTCGCGATCGAGGCCGCCGGGGGTTGGACGTGGCAGGAGGCCGCCGCACACGACCCGCTGGGCCGGCCGCTCGTCGCGCGCTGGCTCCGCAGCGCGGACGGGACGCGCGCAGTGGTGGAGCTCGCCGCGGCCTCCGGCCTCTCGCGACTGGCGGCGGTCGAGCAGGATCCAGCCGGAGCGTCCACCTACGGGACCGGCGAGGTGCTCCGCGCCGTCCTCGACGCGGGCGTCCGGCGAATCGACCTGGGCGTCGGCGGGAGCGCGACCACGGACGGCGGCCGCGGGATCCTCGCCGCGCTGGGGCTCGGGATGACGGTCGAGCCGGAGGTCGTCGTCCACCTCGACGGGCTGGACACGCGGCTCGCGGACGTCTCGCTGCGGATCGCGTGTGACGTGACGAACCCGCTTTTGGGTCCGCGCGGCGCGGCCGCGGTCTACGGTCCGCAGAAGGGCGCCGGCCCGGCCGAGGTGGCAGAGCTCGATGCGGCGCTGGAGCGCTGGGCGGATGCCCTGGAATCGGCCACCGGCCGCCGCGAGCGCGAGACGCCGGGTGCCGGCGCGGCCGGCGGGGCGACGTTCGGGCTCGCCTGCCTGCGCGACCGCTTCGCCGGCTTCGCGATCGTGCCGGGCGTGGATCTCGTGATGGAGGCGGCGGACTTCGCGGCCAAGCTCGCCGGGGCCGACCTGGTGCTCACCGGCGAAGGCCGGATCGACGGGCAGACCGCGTTCGGCAAGACGGCGCTCGGCGTGGCGCGGCGCGCGGCCGCGGCCGGCGTCGGATGCATCGCCGTGGGCGGTGGCGTGGAGCCGGACGGGATCGCGGCGCTCGCGGCAGTCGGCGCGGTCGCGGTCCCGGTGGTGGAGCGGCCGCAGCCCGTCGAGGAGGCGATGGCCGCCGGGGCGGCGCCCCTCGAGCGCTGCGGCGAGCGCATGGCTCGGTTGGTCGGCATCGGGCAGAGGCAGACGCTGTCCGGTCTCGGGTAGGCCTCCCGCGGGTGGCCAGACCGTGGGGCCGCCGGCCATATCCTCGCCAATGCTCCGCAGGCAATCACTATCCGGGAAGCTCGGACCCTGCGCGGCGACGCGGAAGCCACGAGGCCGGCTGGAGCTGGCGATTCCCTCGCTTGTGCGTCGCAGTCGCAGCAGTGACGAGGAATCTGGAGCTTGCTCGGGCTCTCTCGACCACCGTGGGGCTCCCGGCCGATGCGAGAACGTGGATAGTGATACCGGGCCAGCATTGGCAAGGATTCCCGGCACCGATCCGCGCACGTCGGACACGAGATTGTGCGGTGTGCGGTTGACTAAGTCCTCGGACTAAGTCATGCTTCCTGCATGGTCGAGACCGTCAACGTCCACGAAGCGAAGACCCATCTGTCCCGCCTGCTCGCGCGTGTCGAGGCTGGCGAGCGGATTGTGATCGCCCGCGCCGGGCACCCGATCGCAGAGCTGGCTCCAATCGCGCACGAGCGGCCGCCACGCGTGCCTGGCATGGATCGCGGGCGCGTCGTCATTCACGACAACTTCGACGACCCACTCCCGGAGTTCGAGGAGTACATGTGACGTGCGCGTGCTGCTGGACACGCACGCCTTTCTCTGGTGGGTCCTCGAAGATCCGAGACTGTCTGCTGGCGCGCGGAGTGTGATCGCGGCGCCGGATACCGACGTGGTCGTCAGCGCCGTGTCGGCGTGGGAGATCGCGATCAAGGCCGCCGATCAACGCCTTGACCTCCCAGAACCGGCCCAGA
Organism: Candidatus Limnocylindrales bacterium; assembly: GCA_036834865.1. GTDB lineage: Bacteria > Chloroflexota > Limnocylindria > Limnocylindrales > CSP1-4 > CTSoil-043. The sequence goes on from DAITNC010000049.1 coordinate 10,839, forward strand.
CATACGTGCCGGACCGCATCGCTGCGAACGGTTTCCGCGAGCTCCAGGTGACCGTGGAGCATGCCGTTGGCGTCGCCGGGTTGCCGCCCATCCACCGCGACCCGTTCGATCGTCTCCTGGTTGCGCAGGCCCAGGTCGAGGGGATCCCGATCGTCACCTCGGACCCAGCGATCGCGCGCTACGACGTCGACGTCATCTGGTGACCCGCCGACCCGCGGGCACTGCCGCAGCCCCCTCGAGACTCCGCCCGCGTCGCCCCGCCGATCCCGCCCTCGCCTGGGCGCGGAGCCTGCGGCGCCAGCGGCCCGGCCTCGTCGACTTCGTCGTCGAGCGGCTTGGCGGGCTGTACGGCGTCCCGGCGCCGGCGCAGCGCTTGGACCCGGTGAGCGAGCTTGTCCTCACGATCCTCTCGCAGAACACCGCCGACCTGAACTCGGAGCGGGCATTTGAGGGGTTGCGAGCGGCCTACCCGTCGGGAGGGCCGGTGACAACTCACCGCGTGGTCGGACCCGACGGGACGGAGGCACCCCCCGAGGGCTGGGGCGGTGTCGGCCTCGCGCCGGGCGCACCGCCGGACTGGTCGGCGGTCGAAGGCGAGGACGTCGCCGCGCTGATCGAGGTGATCCGGGTCGGCGGGCTGGCCAACCAGAAGGCGCCGCGCATCCAGGCCGCCCTGCGGACCATCCGCGAGCGGAGTGGCGGCTATGACCTGGGCTTCCTCGCCGGGCTGCCGCCACGCGAGGCCCGAGACTGGCTGACGGCGATCCCGGGGATCGGCCGCAAGACCGCGTCGATCGTCCTGCTCTTCTGCTTCGGGATGCCGCTCATGCCCGTGGACACGCACGTCGAACGGGTGAGCCGGCGGATCGGTCTCGCGCCGGCGACCGCCGGCCCCGACGAGCAGCACGAGATCTACGCGCACCTGCTCTCCCCGGACCAGTTCTACGCCGCGCACGTGTTGCTGATCCAGCACGGCCGCCGGACCTGCGACGCTCGCCGGCCCGCCTGTGACCGCTGCCCGCTCGCCCCGCGCTGCCGCTTCTTCGATCCGAAGGCCGAGTGAGGGCCGTCCCGGTGTTGGTCTGCTCGGGGCGAGTCATCGTGCTGCTATACTGCAATTCATGAAGA
>DAITNC010000050.1:0-11439 GCA_036834865.1 Candidatus Limnocylindrales bacterium
CGGTGAGCGGCGCGGCGCCGCCGCCGATCGTGCAGGCCGAGACCCGCTCGGGGTGCCGCCCGGCGAAGGCGAGGATGTGGGGCGCGCCGCCGCTGCCGCCATACACGGGGAGCCGCGCGATGCCGAGCTGGTCGAGGATCGCCGCGAGGTCGTCGGCGTGCTCCGCGAAGCCGCGGCCCGGGAGCCGGGTCGAAGCCCCGAAGCCGGGGCGCTCGACGGTGATCACCCGCAGCCCACGCTCGACCCACGGCCCCTGGTCGTGGCGCAGCGAGAAGCGCGACCCCGGCGTGCCCGGGATACGGAACACGGGCTGTCCGTTCTCGACGCCGGATTCGGTCCAGGCGACGGTCCTGCCGTCGGGGCGGATGAGCCTGCCTTCACGCACGTCACCCATGCTCGCACAGTTGGGTGCGCCGTTCGCGATGGCGGGGCATCCGCGCGGCGCGGACGTCGGCAGCCTTCACGCAGCCGGGCACCCGCACGGGCGCCGGAGCGACGGCCCGGCTCGGTCAGGCGGGCGCCAGCTCGGGGCGCGGTCGGGCCAGCAGGGCGCGCACGTCGGGAGCCTCCGCCAGGAGCTCCTGCAGCTCGAGAGCGAACTTGTTCACGGCGCATGGCCCTGCCCGGCGAGCCGCCCCGTCGAAGAACTCGGTCAGCCGCAGCGCGGCCGCCGGGTCGCGGTCCCGGAGCAGGTCGACGCCAAACTCCTCGCCGACCGCGGACGCCAGCAGCGCGGCCACTCGCTCGTCAAGCTTCGCCGATCGCAGGCGAGTGGCCAGGTTGGGGGGTTGCGAGTGCTGCGTTTCCATGGCGCCTCCGGTGTGCGTCGCGAGTCTGGTCCCGCGGAGCACCCGTGTCCAGAGGCGGACGGCGCGAAGCGCCCGGGGCGGACTGGGCCGTTCGTCGCGGGTGCTTCGCGCCCGGCTGGCACCGGGGCGGCCCTTCGCGCGGCGCGAACCCCTACGTGACCGTTGCCGACAGGGTGTACGTCCACTCACCCTTCGTGCCCCCGGCCCACGGCTGGCTGTAGCGGACGGTCACCGTCGTGGTCCCGGCCGCGAGGGCGTGGAGCGTCAGGATCTCGCCGCCGGCCGCGCCCACGATCGGGAGGCTGGCGCCGCCCGGCGCCTGGTACGTGTGATCAACGAGCCGGAGGATGGTCGCGTCGCCGACCTGGGGATCCTCCCAGGCGAAGCCGGTCGACGGATTCGAGCAGAGCGTGATCGTGACGTCCGTGCCGACGGTGACCACGCCCGACTGGGTGATCGTGGGCGTCGCACCGAGCTGGTCGCACGTCGCGCCGAGGGGCTCGGACGCCTGGGTCGCAGAGCAGGCCGCGAGAAGTGACGCGCCCACGAGCGTCGCCAGGAGAGATCGGAGTGCCATGGTGCCACCTCGTGCGTGGGGCGGCCGGGCCTGACGGGCGGGCGGGACGCGCCGGTCACCGGGCTGTTGGATGTTCTGCCGGGAAGACGGCGAGGCGGCACCGACGGTTCCCGGGACGACGGCGCGGCGATGGACGCGTCGGGCGGGGCGAAGGTGCGCCCGACCTCCGTCTAGCCCGCCAGCAGGGGCGGGGCGGTGTCCGCCGCGAGGCCGACACCGTCGATCCCGGCCGCTGCCGCGGGTGGCCGGATGTCCGAGCGGGACGCGGTGGCGATCGAGTCGCTGAGCTCCCGGTTCACGAGGATGGTCTCGAAGCGGACACGCGTTCGGCCCTCCGGCGTGTTGAACGCGATCGTCGCCTCCGTGAGCGGGACCATGACCTGCCGGCGGAGGAACCCGATGATCGGGTCGGCGCCAGGGAGCGCGTGGAGGTTTCCGCTGACGTCGTAGCGCCCAAGGCGCAGCTCGACCGGGAACGGGCGAGTCCGGGTCCGGCGCGTCGGGTCGCCCCGCGGGCCCGCGACTGCCACGGCGTAGATCTCGTCGCGGGCGACGACGACCGAGCTGACCTGCAACCCGTGGCCATCGTCGAGACTCTGCACGTACGTGTCCACGAACTCGAACTCAGCCCGGTCGTTCATGAGGTCCGTCACGCGGTCGGCGGTCAGCGGCAGGCGACCGATTGCGATGGAGTCACCGGCGTAGACGGTCAGGTCCACGAATGGAATGGGCAGCGCGTCCGCTGCTCCGGATTCGGCGTTCGTGGCGCGCGGCTGTTCCTGGAAGACCATCCGCAGCGGTCCCTGCAACCGGGCGCGCATCGACATGCGCCCGACCGTACGCTCACCCGACCGGCCACGGAATAGCCCGATCGTCCGGTCCGGCCCCGGTTGCGCGCCGCCCCGGGGAGGTCCTCACGGCCGACGTTGGCGCGCAGGCGCGGGGCCTGGGTCAGGTTCGGAGACGCTCGTCCAGCCAGCGCAGCTTCACGACGTCGTGGAAGCCTTCCCCGCCCTCGTGATCGTTGAACGGATACTCGCGGATCTCCGCGGATCCCCCATACAGGTTGAACGCCGCGTAGACGGTCGACGGCGGGCAGGTCTGGTCCATGAGGCCGACAGAGAAGAGGGCGGGCGCGGTCGCTCGACCGCCGAGAATCGCGGCGTCGAAGTACGAGAGCGTCGTTGCGGCCTGCTCGACGTGGTCGCGGTGGGCCCGCAGGTACCGGGCGATCTCCGCGTACGGGTCGCTGTCGACAAGCGTCGTGGCGCGCGGAAAGTCACACAGGAACGGCACGTCCGGCGCCGCCGCGACCAGGTCGTCCACCAGGCCCGCCACGGCCAGGCTGATCCCGCCGCCCTGGCTGGCTCCCGTGACCGCCATCCGGGCCGGATCCACGGCCGGGTGGGCGCGGGCCGCCTCGATGCCGCGCACCGCGTCGACATAGACCCGCCGGTAGTAGTACGTCGCCGGGTCGAGGATCCCCTGGGTCATGAACCCGGGGTGCGACGGGGCGCCGGTCGCGTCGGGGTCCGCCGTGTCCCCCACCCGCCAGCTGGACCCCTGCCCGCGAGTGTCCATGACGAAGTGGGCATAGCCGGCGGCCGCCCAGAGGATCCGCTCGTGGGCCAGGCCCCGGCCGCCCCCGTAGCCGACGTACTCGACAACGGCGGGCAGGGGACCGCGGCTCCCCGCGGGCACGTGCAGCCAAGCCCGAACCGGCGACCCGCCGAACCCCGCATAGGTGACGTCGTACGTGTCGATCACGGTCAGCCCGCTGTCGACGGGCCGGAAGGTCGCGCCGAGGTCGTGAGCTCTTGCCTCCGCGAGTGTCGCGGACCAGAACCGGTCGAGGTCTGCCGGGGCCGGGAGCTCCGGGCGGTAGGACCGCATCTCGGCGAGCGGCATGTCCTGGTGCGCCACGTCCATCCACCCTCCGTGCTCGCGCCGGTGGGACGCGTCGGGCCAGCATACGGTCGCAGAGGCAGAGCTCGCCAGCCCGGGCTGCGTGGCCGGCGAACCGCCGCGCCCGTGCTCGCGCCCGCCGTCGTGGCGCGCGCTGCCCCGTACACTGCCGGGGATGCTGCGCACCGTCACGGCCACGCGCTATGTCACTCCGTTTCGCGAGGGCGGCTCGCTTCCCGGCCTGTGCGAGGCGGACGACGACGGCCTGTACGTCGTGAAGTTCCGCGGCGCCGGGCAGGGCCCGAAGGCGCTGGCTGCCGAGGTGATCGCCGGCGAGCTGGGGCGCGCCCTGGGACTCCTCGTGCCCGAGCAGGTCCTCGTGGAGCTGGACCCGGCGCTCGGCGCCGGCGAGCCACTCTGGGAGGTAAAGGAGCTGCTGGACCGGTCGCCGGGCACGAACCTCGGCGTCGACTTCCTGCCGGGCGCGCTCGCGTTCGCGCCTGCGATCGGACCTCGGCCCGATCCCGCGCAGTCGGCCGCGATCGCCTGGTTCGACGCCCTCGTCACGAACCCCGACCGGAGCGCGAGGAACGTCAACCTGCTGACCTGGCACGGGCGCGTCTACTGCATCGACCATGGCGCGGCCCTGTTCGTCCATCACCGGTGGGAGGATCCCGCAGTCCAGGCGCGGCGACCCTTCCCGTGGATCGCGGACCATGTGCTGCTCCCGTTCGCGGCGCCGATCCCGGAGGCCGACGACCGGCTGGCTCCGCTCGTCACCCCGGGCCTCCTCACCGACATCGTGGCCGCGATCCCGGACGCGTGGCTGGCCGGCGACCCGGCCTTCGCATCCGTAGCGCAGAACCGGGCCGCCTACGTGACCTACCTGATGGCGCGGCTGGCACCGCCGCGAGAGTTCGTGGAGGAGGCTGAGCGTGCCCGGATCGCCGCCTGAGCCGGCCCGCGTCCCGTTTGCCTACGCGATCGTGCGGGTGGTCCCGCGCGTCGAGAGGGGCGAGCGCCTGAACGCCGGGATCGTGCTGCTCTGCCGCTCACGGCGGTTTCTCGCTGCGCAGGTACAGCTCGACGAGGCCCGCCTGCGGTCGATCGACCCGGCCTGCGACGTCGAGGAGGTCCGCGCCCACCTGGACCTGATCGGGCGGATCGCCGCGGGCGACGCGAGCGCCGGGCCGATCGCGGCGCTGTCACAGGGCGAGCGATTCCACTGGCTCGTGGCGCCCTCGTCGACGATGATCGCGCCGTCGGCGGTCCACGCGGGGCTGACGGCCGATCCTGCCGCGACGCTCCAGCACCTCGTGCGCACGCTCGTCGAGGTGACGCCCGGGTCGTAGGGGCGGCCTCTCGCCGGCGGCTGCCCGCCGGCCGTCGGCTCCCCCCCGCGGCCCGCTATCCGCCGGCGGCTGCCTTCTGGCTCGCCTTCCAGGCCCGCTTCTGCTCCTGGTAACGCGCCAGCGCCTCCGCCGAGTCCACGTCCGCGAGGGTCGGATGGTCGGGCGCGACCGCTTCCCAGCCCGGCGGCCGCACTCCGAACCGCTGCGCGAGGAGTCCCACGAGGGTCCGGGCCTTCATCTCCCCGATCCCCGGCAGCGCGCGCAGCCGCCGGTCGAGATCGGCGCCGTCGCGCGCCTCAGTCCAGACGCTGCTGGCATCGCCCGCGTGGTCGCGCGCGACCACCGCGCAGAGCTCCTGGACGCGGCCGGCCATGGCGCCTGGGAAACGGTGAAGCGCAGGCCGCGCCGCGAACGCCGCCGCGAATGCCCCGGGGTCCATGGCGGCGAGGGCCGCCGCGTCCAGCGTGCCGAGCCGGCGCCGCAGCTCGGCGGGGCCGGCGAATGCCTTCTGGACCGTCACCTGCTGGTCCAGCACGAACCCGATCAGGAGCGCCAGCGGGTCGCTCGCGAGGAGCGCGTCGGCCGACGGGTCGCCGGTGAATGGGAGTGAGGCGGGACGGGTCGTCGTCATGGGCGGATGGTACGACGGTTTGCCCGCGCGCCCCGCGTTTCGGCCGCCCGGCCCCTCCGGCCCGTGCCGGAGGTCCCTTACCCAGGCGCGGCGCGGCCCGCATGCTCGGCACTGCTCCCCCGCTTGGAGGTCGCCCAGGTTGCCCGCACCATCCGTCCTCGTCGCCTTTGCCAGCCTGCACCACGGCACGGAGGAGATGGCCGCCGCGATTGCCGAGGTGCTCCGCGACGCCGGCTTCGAGGTGGACCTCCGGGCGGCTGCCGACGTGCTGACGGTGGAGCCGTATGGAGCGGTCGTCGTGGGCAGCGCGATCTACATGGCGCAGTGGGAAGGCCCGGCGCTCGAGCTGGTCCGGCGCGAGCGCCTGCGACTGGCCGAGCGCCGCGTGTGGCTCTTCAGCAGCGGACCGGTCGGCGACGGCAAGTCGACGCGGCATCCTGAGACCGTCCCCCACCCCGGCGGCGTCAACCAGCTGGCCGACGAGATCGGGGCGCAGGGGCGCGCCATGTTCGGCGGGCGGGTGGACTCCCGCGGGGGCGGCTTCGCGATGGCGATCATGGCTAGGGCCGGGCTCGAAGGCGACTGGCGCGACCTGCCGCGCGTCCGAAGCTGGGCGATGGAGATCGCAGCCGCGCTCCGCGCGGACGGCTGAACGGCCCGCAACCAGGCAGTCCAGGGAGGCTCGCAGCATGGACGGATCGGGCACCTCGCGCGGTGCGCTCCTGGTTGGCGTCCTGCTGATCGCGCTCGGCGCAGGCGCGCTCGTCGTCCGGACCTCCGGGGTGCAGGTCGGGTGGCCCGCCTGGGTGATCCTGCCCGGCCTCGCGCTGCTCGTCGCCGCGTTCGCGGTCCCCGAGCCGGGCGGCTCCGCCCTGGCCGTGGCCGGCGGCATCGTGACGACCGTGGGCGCGGTCCTCGCCGTCCAGGATGCGACCGGCACCTACGCGAGCTGGGCCTACGCGTGGGCGCTCGTGGCGCCGGGCGGCGTTGGCGCGGGGCTCCTGCTGTACGGCCTGGTGACACGCCGCAGCGAGGTCGCACGCGGGGGACTCGCCTCGCTGGTCACCGGGGTCGTGCTCTTCCTGGTCGGGTTCCTCTTCTTCGAGGGCCTCGTCCACCTCGACGGCGACCGCTTCGGTTCCCTCGCGGACCGCGCGGTGCCGATCGTGATCATGGCGATCGGGGCTGCGGTCCTGGTCGGCGCGATCATCCCGGGCCCCTGGCGGCGCCGACCGTGGCCGTCGTCCCCGGCGGCCGGCCCGGCTTCGTGGGCGTCCGGCGCTGTCGGGACCCCGCCGGCCACGGCGGGGGCGATGCCGTCGCACGGGGATCCGCCGCAGGCCCTCGCGCTGGCACTCGACGGGGCGACGGACGCCGAGATCCGGATCTCGTTCGGCGCCGGGACGCTGGTCGCCGGGCCTGCCGTGAGTGGACGGCTGGTGGACGGGACCTTCGGTGGCGGCGTGGATGCGTCGCCGGCAGGCCCGGGCCGCGTTCGCCTGACCACGCCCCACCTCGCCAGGTGGGGCTGGGGCTGGGGCGGGCCGCCGTTCGCCTGGCGAGTTGGCCTCACGGCCGAGGTCCCGCTCCGCCTCGAGGTGGAAACGGGCGCCTCCGACAACGAGCTGGACCTGGGCAGCCTGCACGTCACGGACCTCCGGCTCCGGACCGGTGCGGCGCAATCGCGGGTGACCCTGCCGGCGGCCGGCGTCACGCGGGTGAGCGCCGAAGGAGGCGCGGCCCAGATGCGCTTCCGGGTCCCGGCCGGGGTTGCCGCCCGGATCACGAGCGCGATGGCGATCGGGACGACCGACGTCGACACGAGCCGCTTTCCGCGCACGATGGATGGGAGAGCCTGGGCGTCGCCTGACTTCGACAGCAACCCGAACCGCGTCGAGATCGCGGTCCGCGGGGGCGTTGGCCAGGTCACGATCGGCTGACCCGCGTCCGGCCGCGATCAGCGATCAGCGCTCGCGCGCGATCGGGGCCAGCGTGGCCCCCGCGAGCTGGACCAGGTCCCAGGGCGCCAGCTCCACCTGGAGCCCGCGGCGCCCGCCGCTCACGAAGATCGTCGCGAACCCGACCGCGCGCGCGTCGACGTAGACCGGCATGGGGCGGCGGTGCCCGAGCGGGCTGATCCCGCCGACCACCGAGCCCGTCGCCCGCTGCGCCACCTCCGGCTGCGCGAGATCGGCCCGGTGACCCCCGGCCGCTGACGCGAGAGCCTTGAGGTCGAGCTCGCCCGAGACGGGCACGACGCCGACCACGAGGCGGCCATCCACGGTCGCCACGATCGTCTTGAAGATGCGGCCGGGCTCGACGCCCAGCGCCGCGGCCGCGTCGAGGCCGTAGTGGGGCCGTGCGTCGCGCTGGCGTGCACCGGCGGGCTCGGGCGCGGCGTACTCGTGGACCACGTGGGCCACCCCGGCGGCCGCCAGCGCTGCCAGGGCCGGGGTCCCGCGGCCACTCACCCGAACTCGGCCTGGCGCACGATCGTGAGGAGCAGGCTCGCCGCGTAGAGGAACGTGAGACTGAGGAACGGCCAGCTGATGCGCAGCCCGAGCGGGAAGAGGGTCACCACGGAGAGCACCAGGAGGACCGTGACCACGACGGGCCAGAAGCGGCGGGCGAGGATCAGGCCGCCCAGCAGGAAGTGGATCGCCGCCAGCGCGATCCCCGTCGGCACGACCACCAGGAAGAATCCGAAGACGGCGGTGTTGTCACCCGCCCAGCCCGGCGTCGTCACGAGGCCCAGCGTGCCGGCGACCACCAGGAAGGTGGCCGGCAGGAGCACGACGAGGAGGAGCAGACCGATCGAGCCCAGGAGCCCGCCGCACGCGGTCAGCAGCGCGGAGCGCCCGGCCCCGGCACCGTCGTGGCGTGGCTGCACTGGGGACGCGGCGCCGTGCGAACGCTCAGAAGGGTTCCGGGATGAACGTCTGGTCGCTCATCGGCGGCCGGACGTACCCGGTGTCCTTCTGGCGCGGGGGCAGGACGATGGGCTCCGGGGTCAGGTCCTCGTACGGAACCTGGCCCAGGAGGTGCGTGATGACGTTGAGCCGGGCACGCTTCTTGTCGTCGCTCCGGACCACCCACCAGGGCGCCTGCTTGAAGTCCGTGTGGGCGAACATCTCGTCCTTCGCCTTGGAGTAGTCGAGCCATCGAGCGCGGCTCTCGACGTCCATCGGCGAGAGCTTCCAGCGTTTCGTCGGGTCGTCCAGGCGATCCTGGAACCGACGCTCCTGCTCCGCGTCGGAGACGCTGAACCAGTACTTGATGAGGATGATCCCGCTGCGAACGAGCATCCGCTCGAACTCGGGGCAGGAACGCAGGAACTCCTGGTACTCCTCCTCGGAGCAGAAGCCCATCACGCGCTCGACGCCGGCGCGGTTGTACCAGCTGCGGTCGAGGAGGACGATCTCGCCGGCGGCCGGCAGGTGCACGACGTAGCGCTGGAAGTACCACTGCGTCCGCTCGCGCTCGGTGGGTGCCGGAAGGGCCACCACGCGCGCGAAGCGGGGGTTCAGGGGTTCCATGATCCGCTTGATCGCGCCGCCCTTGCCCGCCGCGTCGCGCCCCTCGAAGATGACGACGATCTTGAGGCCGCGCGCCTTGATCCACTCCTCCCACTTGACCAGCTCCACGTCCAGGCGCCGGAGCTGCGCTTCGTACGCCTTGCGGGACGGGCCGTCGGCCGCCTTCGGCTCGCTGCCCGGCGCCGCCGCCCGGTCGATGGCGGCCGCAGGGATGTCCAGTGCGTCGCGCTCCGGGCGCCGGTTGCGCCCGGGCGGGCTGGCTGCGCCGCCCTCGCGTGCCTTCCTCCTGGCCATGCTTCTTCCTCCGTCGCGCGTTCTCCGCGTCCGTTCAAGTATGCTGCACCCACGTGACCTTTGAATCCCTCGGCCTGTCGGCTGAACTCCTCCGCGCGGTGGCCGACTCCGGCTACACCACGCCAACGCCCATCCAGGCACAGGCCATCCCGCTCGTCCTCGCGGGCCGCGACCTCATGGGCGCCGCCCAGACCGGGACCGGCAAGACGGCCGCATTCGTGCTGCCGATCTTCGAGCGGCTCAAGCCGTACGCGAACAACTCGTTCTCGCCCGCCCGGCATCCGGTTCGCGCGCTCGTGCTCGCGCCGACCCGCGAGCTCGCGATCCAGGTCAACGAGATGGCGACGGCCTACGGCCGCCACGTCCCGCTCCGCAGCACCGTCGTCTACGGTGGCGTGCCCCTGGACCCGCAGATCAAGGAGCTGCGCGCCGGCGTGGAGCTGCTGGTCGCCACGCCGGGCCGGCTGCTCGACCTCGTCGGCCAGCGAGCCGCGAACCTCGGGCAGGTGGAGATCCTCGTCCTCGACGAGGGAGACCGGATGCTGGACATGGGATTCATCCCGGACATCCGTCGGATCCTCGCGCTGATGCCCAACCGGAAGCAGACGCTGCTCTTCTCGGCGACGTTCTCCGACGAGATCCGGCGGCTCGCTCGCGAATTCCTCACCGAGCCCGCCACCCTGGAGGTGGCCCGCCGGAACGCGCCTCCGGAGATGGTCCGCCAGGTGCTCTACCCGGTCGACCGCGAGCGCAAGACCGAGCTGCTGGAGCACCTCATCCGGTCCCACGACCTCCGGCAGGTGCTCGTCTTCACTCGCACGAAGATCGCCGCGCGTCGGCTGGCGTCGGAACTCGACCGGCACGGCGTCGCAGCCACGGCCATCCACTCGGACCGGACGCAGGCAGAGCGACTGCGGGCCCTGAAGGACTTCAAGGCGGGCGAGGTCCGGGTCCTGGTGGCGACGGACGTCGCGTCCCGCGGGCTCGACATCGAGGAACTCCCGGTCGTCGTCAACTACGAGCTGCCGGTCAAGGCGGAGGACTACGTCCACCGCATCGGCCGGACCGGCCGCGCCGGCATGTCCGGCATCGCCATCGCGCTGGCCTGCCCGGACGAGGTGGACCTGCTCCGGGCAATCCAGCACCTGCTCAAGCGGGCGATCCCCGTCGAGGTGGAGGAGCGCTTCCTCCCCGACCCGGAGACGCCTCCACGGCCGATCCACACGTTCTCCGGGGGCGGCCGCGGGGAAGCCCGGCTGCCCGAGCATCGCCACAAGGCTGACCTGGTCCGTCACCGCGCCTGACGCCGCGCGCGACCGACCGCTCGCCGGACCATTGGTCGGCGCCGGGAGCAAGCGCCCCTGGGAGCGTGACTTCCGGCCCGACCACGTCGCGGCCCGCCCCGACTACCATGGGCGACATTGCACCCCGCTGGAGGAACCCTTCCCAGCCATGTCCACCTCGCGCCGTATCGGCATCCTGACGGGCGGGGGCGACGTCCCCGGCCTCAACTCCGTCATCAAGAGCGTCGTCTACCGCTCCACGGACCTCGGCTACGAGGTCCTCGGCCTTCGCCGCGGCTGGGAGGCGCTGACGCACATGCGCCCGGGCACGGAGCTCGATCCGGACTATGTCCGCCCGCTCGACCGGGTGAACACGCGGACGATCGACCGGACCGGGGGGACGTCGCTCCACTCCTCGCGGACCAACCCGAAGCGGATGCGCGCAGGGTACCTGCCCGCCAGCGTGGACCCGGATCGCCTCGCCGCGATGCAGACGGGCGACGGGATCTACGACTTCACGCCGGTCGTCCTCGACAACCTGGCGAGCCTCGGCATCGACACGCTGGTCTCGATCGGCGGCGACGACACGCTCTCGTACTCGAAGGTGCTTGCGGACGCCGGCGTCCAGGTCATCGCGATCCCCAAGACGATGGACAACGATGTGCGCGGGACCGAGTACTGCATCGGCTTCTCGACCGCGATCACCCGGGCGAAGGATGCGATCAACCGCCAGCGCACGACCCTGGGCTCCCACGAGCGGATCGGGGTCTTCCGGATCTTCGGCCGGAATGCCGGCTTCACCGCCCTGTACACGGCGTACGTGACGTCGGCCCGGTGCGTGATCCCGGAGCAGCGCTTCGATCTCCAGCGCCTCGTGGAGGTGCTGGTCGAGGATCGCCGCGGCAACCCCAGCCGGTACTCGTTCGTGATCGCCTCCGAAGGGGCGCTCCCGGAGGGCCTGGAGCTGAAGGAGGTCGGCGAGGCCGACGCCTACGGCCACCGCCACAAGGCGAGCATCGGCGAGTTCCTGGCCGACGAGATCAGGCACCGCA
>DAITNC010000051.1:0-3131 GCA_036834865.1 Candidatus Limnocylindrales bacterium
CGCTGGGCCAGCTCAACTTCCAGGCGGCCGGCGTGGTCGGGCCGGCGATCGGCGGGCTGGTCATCGCGTCGCTCGGGATTGCCGCCGGCTACGCCTTCGACGCGATCACCTTTGGGGCGGCCATCGGGGCGCTGCTGCTCATCGCCCCCATCCCGCCGGCACATGGAGCGGTCCGCCCGAGCCTCGGCGCGATCGCGGAGGGACTGCGCTTCGCCCGCCGCCGCCGCGCGATCCTCGGGACGTTCGCGGTGGACCTCAACGCGATGGTGTTCGGGATGCCGACCGCGCTCTTCCCGGTCCTCGCGCTGGATGTCTTCCGGGTCGGCCCGGCCGGGCTGGGCCTGCTCGCGGCGGCCCCGGCCGCCGGGGCCCTGGTCGGAGCGGTCCTGACCGGCTGGGTCGGGCGAGTCCGGCGGACCGGCAGGGCCGTGCTCTGGGCGTCGGCCGGGTGGGGGCTGGCCATCACGGCGTTCGGGCTCTGCACGTTCAGCTTCCCGCTCGCGCTGGTCTTCCTGGCCGCAGCCGGCGCAGCCGACGTGGTCACTGCCGTCCTCCGCAGCGCGATCGTCCAGCTGCTCACGCCCGACGAGCTCCGCGGGCGGGTCACCTCGATCCACATCCTCGTCGTGACCGGCGGCCCGCGACTCGGGGACGTGGAGGCGAGCGCGGTGGCTTCGCTCGCGGGCGCCCAGCTCTCCGTCGTCAGCGGCGGGTTGCTCTGCCTCGTCGGCCTCGTCGCCATCGTTCGCTCGTTCCCCGAGCTGGCCGCGTTCGACATGTGGGAGGTGACGGCGCTCGCGGCGACCGAGCCGGAACCGGGGCCCGCGCCCGCGGCCTGACCCGCTCGAGCGTCGGCGACCGGCGTCGCTCGCGCCAGTGCGGTTCGCTCGTCGCGGATCGGCCGGTTCAGGCGTTCTTCAGGGATTCGGTATACAACAGCAGCTGGGACGCGGAGGACCGCCACGCATCGCCCCGACAGGAGCCCCGGATGGACCAGCCTACATTCGCCGCACCCGAGCCGGACTCGTCGCTGCCGCGGCCTGACGAGCCGGCCGCGCTGGAGGAGAGCGTCCCGCGGGCGACCGCCTGGAACCGCGACCTCCCGAATCCGCCCGGCCGTCCGCCGCGAGCCGGCGGCGCGCGCCTGGTCCTGGCGGCGGCCGTGCTCTCCGCGGTGCTGTCCTCGGGGATGACCTTCGCGGCGCTCCAGCTCGGAACGACCGGGGCAGGCGCACCGGCAGCCACCGCCGTGGCGAGCGTGACCGCCGCTGCGACGACGCCGCCAGTCGCCCAGGGGTCGCTCACCGCGACCGGGAACGCGGCACTCGGGAACGAGGCTGTCGCGACCCGCGTGGCCGCCGACGCGACGGCGTCGGTCGTCACGATCGAGACGGCCGCGGCCGGCGCGTACGACCCCTTCGGCAATGGGGGTGGCAGCATCACGGGAAGCGGCTCCGGGTTCGTCGTGTCCGCGGACGGCCTCATCCTGACGAACAACCACGTGATCAGCGGGGCCACGTCAATCCAGGTCACGTTCGAGGACGGCCGCCAGCTGACGGGGACCGTCGTTGCCGCCGATGCGCCGCACGATCTGGCGCTGGTCAAGGTGGCTGCCACGGGCCTGAAGCCCCTCGCGCTCGGTGACTCCAGCACCCTCGTCGTCGGCGAGGTCGCCATCGCGATCGGCAGCCCGCTCGGCAGCTTCTCCGACACGATCACGCAGGGGATCGTCTCCGGTCTCGGGCGCACGATCGACGTGGGCCAGGCAGGCTCGCGGCGCTCCACCCACCTGAGCAACCTGATCCAGACCGACGCCGCGATCAATCCCGGCAACAGCGGCGGGCCGCTCCTCGATGCAGCCGGCAATGTGATCGGCGTCGTCACGGCGACCGCCAGCAACTCGCAGGGCGTGGGGTTCGCGGTGCCGATCGCGGTGGCGCTCCCCTTGATCAGCAGCGCTCCGGGAAGCTGACCAGGTCCTCGGCGCGCGGTCAGGTGCTTCGACCGCCCTCGGGGCCGCGCTCGCGGAGGAACTGCTCGATCTCGGAGATGAGATCGTCGCCGGACGGGCGGCGCGCCTCGTCGACGGTCGCCTCCAACCGCTCCACGTAGGCCCGGGTTCCTTCGTCGGCCGCGGTCGCCGCGTCGAGTCGCGCCAGCACCAGGCTCGACGCCTCGCGGAGCGGTCCCAGGTCCACGTCGTGGCCGAGGTGTCGGCCCAGCACCCGAAGCAGCTCCACGGCCGCCGGCGCATAGGGACCGGTCACGTAGTGCGGCACCTGCGCGAAGTAGCCCACGGCCGGGATGCCTGACCGCGCGATCGCGTGGTCCAGGACGGAGACTGCGGCGGCGGGGACGCGCAGGATGCCGTCCGGGCCGGGGGTCACGTCGGCTCGAAGAAGCCCCGGCGCCGACTGCGTGCCCAGGATCGGGACGCTGCGCGTGTGGGGCACGCCCGCCGGGATTGCCCCGAGGCTGATCCATTCGGTCACGCCCAGGCGCCCGGCGAGCTCCACCGCGGCCCGGGTGAGCTCGCGCCAGTGGAAGTCAGGCTCCGGCCCGGTGAGGACCAGGACGTCCCGGGCGCCAAGCTTCGCGCGACGCAACAGCAGCTCGGGCCATGCGAGCGTCGCAGGGCGGCCATCCACGATTTCCAGGGTGGGCCGGCGCGCCCGGTAGTCGTAGAGGCGGTCGTCGTCGAAGGTCGCCACGCGCGAGCCGTCGGCGGCGACGTGGCCGGCCGCAGTGGTCGCCGCGCTCCCGGCGTCCACCCAGCCGTCGAGCGCGGCGACGAGCACTGGTGCGACCAGGCCGTCGGTGTTCTCGACGTGGAGCAGGACCATGCGCGGAAGCATAGGGCGCCCGTCCACGCCTGCACGATCGCGGCTGGCGGCCGCGCGCGGCCACGGCGTCCGGAGCGACTGCCTTCGCCTGGCCCGGACGGGCTCGGCCCGGGGTCAGGCAGAGGCTGGCGTGCCGGTGGGCCGATGGATCGTGCGCGAGCTCCCCGCGCTCGGTCGGATCGTGCTCTCGCGCCCGTCATCCCAGCGTACGCGGTAGCGCGTGCCGTAGGACGCCTGGATCACCTCGAGGATCTCGCCCTGGCGGTCGGCCAGCCCGACCTTCTCGGA
>DAITNC010000051.1:3231-11349 GCA_036834865.1 Candidatus Limnocylindrales bacterium
GCGGCGGATCACGGCCCGTAGGGTGTGGGGTGCAGACTGTCCGCGTGCACGTTCCAGGCGGTTCGGACGACCACCCAGCGAGGGAGAGGATCATGAAGGTGCTCGTCAGCGCCGCTTCCAGGCACGGCGCCACGGCCGAGATCGCCCGGACCATCGGCGACACCCTCGCGGGGGCCGGTCTCGACGCCGTGGTCCTCGCGCCCGATGCGGTCGCCACGCTCGACGAATACGACGCCGCAGTCCTGGGCAGCGGCGTCTACGTCGGCCACTGGATGGAGGCGGCGACGAACCTGGTGGAGCGCCACGCCGTCGCGCTGGCCTCCCGGCCGGTCTGGCTCTTCTCGAGTGGGCCGCTGGGCGACCCGCCGAAGCCGGAGGAGGACCCGGCCGACATCGCCGAGATCATGGACCTCACCCACGCCCGCGAACACCGCCTGTTTGCCGGCAGGGTGGACCGGTCGGTGCTCGGCCTCGGCGAGAAGGTGATCCTGACCGCCGAGCGGGTGCCCGATGGCGACTTCCGCTCGTGGGACGAGGTCCGGGCGTGGGCGCGCGGGATCGCAGCGGCGCTGACCGGGAAGCCCGAAGCGGCCGGAGCCTGACCGCGGGGCAAGCCCGCCGCGGCGCGGATCCCGCTCGCAACGCGCCACCACCAGGCTAACCGGGACGGGCCGGGACTTCCTCGAGCTCCCGGGCAAGGGCGAACCGAAGGCTGCCGTAGGCGACGAGGTCGATCGCGAGCCCGCCAAGGCCGGCCAGCTGCGAGCTGTAGAAGACGAACACCTGGGTGACGAGGACCCACACCAGCAGCCCGCGCATGAACCACCGGTAGGCGTCCGCGCGCGAGCCGTGCAGGCTCAGGATGCCGCGAGCCACGAGGACCGCGCCCGCGAGGGTGGACACGACCTGCGCCACCGTCGCTGCCGCGGAGGTATCCGGGGCCCCCGATACCGGTGCCGTCGCCGCGACCAGGAACACTCCCACGACCGCCGCGCCTGCGTACGCGATCACGCCGACGACGAGGGCGCGCTCGGACCAGGCGTTCTCCATGACCGCGACGTAGGCGTCGCCCAGCCGCCGGCGGATCCGCTCGATCGGCGTCGTCGTCTCGGGGGTCCCGGGCTGCTCCGCAACGTACCGCCCGAGAACCTGGGCCAGCTCGGAGTCCGGGTCCGCCTGGCGGAGGAGCCGCCGGATCCGCGCCCGATCGCTGGGCTCGATCGGCCGGTCCAGCGTCCCTGCAAGCCGGGCAAGCGCGTTCGCGAGGGCTTCGTTGGGACGCAGCCGGCGCTGGCCGA
Organism: Candidatus Limnocylindrales bacterium; assembly: GCA_036834865.1. Lineage (GTDB taxonomy): Bacteria > Chloroflexota > Limnocylindria > Limnocylindrales > CSP1-4 > CTSoil-043. Next base: position 4,530 of record DAITNC010000051.1, read on the forward strand.
TCAGCGTCCGGGCCGCGAGGAACGTGGCCACGAACAGCACGTAGATCCCCGCGATCGCGGGCCGGAAGAAGTAGTCGTTGTCGGCCGTCACGAACTTCCCCAGCTCGTCGACGAACGTCCCGAAGCCGAGCCCGGCGATCACCGCGGCAAGGTGCGCGACGGACCGGTCAAGGTATGCCAGCAGGAGCAGGAGCGCGGCGAGCATGAGCAGGCCGCCCCAGAGCATGTGGGCGACGTGGATCCCGTTCGCGCCCAGCCGCGGGTACCCCGTGAGCGCGAGAAAGGCCCGGATCGCGAGGAACGAGACGACCGCCGCGATGAGGAAGCTCTCCATGAGGAGCGTCGCCTCGGCGTTCCGCATCCAGCGGGCAGGGCGTCGGTCGGCCATTCCCGCGAGCATACCGCGACGGCCGCGCCCGTCCCGCGCTATCGCACGTCGTAGCGGGCGACGACGCTCCCCGGGCTAGCGGCGTTGGACGCCGTGGAGGCGGCCGACGAGCGCACGTACCAGGATCCGGCCGTGGTGAACCGCAGGGCGAGCCGTGCCCGCCCGCTGGCGTCGGCCGTCACCGAGACGCGCCTCGAGAGGACCCACGAGGTTCCGACCCGCCGATAGAGAACGTACGTGACGGTCGCGCGCGGCAGCCCGACGCCGGCCGGGCGGACCGTGGAGGTGAACGTGACCGTCGTCCCGCGCGCGATCGTCCGCGGCGGGCGAATCGACGCTCCGAGGAGGATCGACTGCCGGACGACCACCCGGACGGGGTAGCTGGTGGCCGCGGGCTGGTCGACGCCGCCGGCGAAGCGGACGCGGTACCAGCCGGTCCTCGTCGGCTGCACGTTGACCTGCAGCGTCCCGGCCGCGTCCGTCGCCCCGCTGCCGGCGGACGACCAGGCGAGTCCGTCGATCGAGCGCTCGATCTCCAGCGACCGATCCGCCGTCGTCGGCGCCGCCGCGAAGTGCGCCGTCAGCGCGGCCGCCGTGCCCAGGGTGACCGTGGATGGACTCGCGCCGAGCGTGAGCGGAAGGGCCGACCCCGCGGCAAGGACGTCGAAGGGCGGCGACAGGAGCGGCGGCAGCCCGGCAGTCTCCGCGCGGATCACGTAGCCGGTTCCCGGCCGGTCGATCGAGCACCCGGTGAACGACGCCACGCCGGCGACGGCGGCGCCGGCCGGGCCGCCGGAACAGGAGAGCGTGGCGCCAGCGGCGTTCGTCGCCAGCGAGATGGAGATGTCCGACGTGCTGCCGGGGCCGGCCGCGATCACCAGGCCGGTCGCGTCGACGACCGTCACCACGGGCTGGCCGGAGAGCGGCGCGCCGGCGACGGCGCCCGTCGGCGGCCACGCATAGGCAAGGTTCGCCGCCGCGCCGAATGGAAGTGCGCCCAGGTCCAGCCGGCCGGCGCCGAACGTCGAGTTCGGGACCGGGCTGCCGAGCGGCAGTGCCCGGGAACGGAGCCACGCGGCCAGCTGGGCCGGCGTCAGGCCCGGGTGCACCTGGAGCACCTGGGCCGCGGCGCCGGTCACGAACGGTGCCGATTCGCTGGTTCCGCAGAACGGGTCATCGATCGTGGTCGGCGCGCAGTCCGCCGCGACGAGGTCCGGCTTCACCCGGCCGTCAAGCGTGGGCCCGCGCGAGGAGTACGTCTCGATCTGGCCGGGCTGATCCACGTTGACCGCCCCGACCGCGAGCATTCCCGGGTTTGCGCCGTCGGCCGGGGTGGGAAGCGTTCCATCGGCAACCTGGACCGAGAGCTTGACGTTCACGTCGGTCCCGACCATCAGCTGCATCCGGGTTGTTGGCGCACCCGAGACGCGCCGGATCTTGATGTCGTACCTGCCGGCTGCCGGGGCAGTGAACTCGACGAACTCGAACGGGTCGCCCGCCCCGGCCTGGACGTCCGTCGACGACGCCACCTCCGTGGAGCCCGAGTAGAGCGCGAGGTCGTAGTTGTTCGCCGACGCACCCCAGGGATCGGCCCACCGGATGGCCACCGTCACGTCGTCACCGGCCGCGAGAGTCATGCTGTCCGCCTTGACGCCGGGCGCGAAGTCGAGCCAGCCGCTCTTGTCGGCGTCGGCCCAGGGACCCGTCCACGAAGAATCACCCGTGTTCCCGGCAGCGTTCACCCAGAGCGCGCCACCCGCCACCGCCTGGTCCACGAGCGAATAGAGCGAGTTGGCGTACCGCGACGTCCCATCGCCCGGGCCTTCGAACATCTGCCCGGAGTAGAACGAGGCGTTGATCACGCGAATCCCGGCGGCGGTCATCCAGGTGATGGCGCGTTGCTCGTCGAGCCGCGAGATGGGATCTGCCACGTAGAGGTCCACGCCCGGCGCCATGTCGAAGATCGCCTCCGCGACCGCCGTCCCGTGCGTCTCGCCGTTCGCGCAGTCGGCGAGGCTCGCGGTGAACGACCCCACCGCCGTGTAGCAGCGGGCGTGGACCGTGGCCGGAAGCTCGGTCCCGAGGCGTGCCGCGATGCCGGAGAAGCCGCCGTCGATGATCCCGACCTTCACGCCGGCGCCGTTCAGGCCCGCGGCCTGCCACGCGCTCGACCCGTGGAGCGCAACGGCGGGGCTCACGGAATCCGTGCCCACGGGGCGCCGGATCGGGCGGATCGCCCGCACCGCCTCCAGCCCGGCGAGCGCCGCCAGCCGCTTGGGCGGCACGTACGCCTCGACGATGGGCCCGGCGACATTGACGACGCGGGCGCCGGCGGCGGCCAGCAGGTCGGTCACCGGTCCCGTGGCGGACGACCCCAGCTCGATGGAGACGGCGATTGCCGGACCCGCCGACCGGGCGTCCGTCACGAGACCGGTCATGATCTGCCGGCTCTCGCTCGTAGAGAGCCCGCCGGCAGCGAGTCGCCACAGGGGTTCGCGCAGGACCTCGCCGGGTGTCGGGTGCGCGGCTGAAGCGGTCGCGCCCGCGGGGGCGCCGACGCCGGCCGGCTCCGCCCCGTAGGCCACACCCCCGGAGATCGGGCCGCCCCCGATGGCGACGGCCGCCAGGAGCGCGAACAGCGCGATGCGGCGGGAAGGTCGGCGATCGGCGGACATCGACGTCAGCGTAGATCGCCGGCTGCCATCGCGCCCGGGCCGATGGCGATGCTGGCTCGGATCCGCGGCAGCCTCGCGGCTCGCCGGCGGACATCGGATAGGATGCCGGTATTCGGCCCCGGTCGTTGACGAGGGCGAGGTGATCCGCGCCGGGGACGGCGAGGGATCCCGGAGGAGGAGAAGCGTCATGCGGCGTCCCAGCCTGCCGAGAAGGCTCCGCCTCGCCGGCATTGCCCTGGCGATCACGCTGGCCGCGTGCACCTCCGCGGCCGGGCCGAGCTGGACGTTCGTGCCGGCTGCGAGCCCGGGCCCGACCGCGTCCGTTGCCGGGTCTTCTTCGCCCGCACCCAGCCAGGGCGCCGCTCCGTCGCCGTCGGCCGCTCCGTCGGCGTCGGTCTCACCGGCTCCCTCGCCGAGCGTCACGCCCGCCGCCAGCCAGGCTGCCGTGGCGTCGCCGGGCGTGACGCCGCCCCCGGGCCCCCCGGATCCGGGCGAGCCCGGCTTCGTGGCCGGAACGAAGGCGACCCCGCGCGAGATCAAGATCCAGGTCACCGACCTGCTGCTGTTCGAGCCCAACGTCGTCAGCGTCCAGCAGGGCGAGACGATCACCTTCCGGATCACCAACACCGGCCAGGCCACGCACGAGTTCAAGGTCGGGCCGATGGCCGACGTCTTCGACGACAACCCGAGCACGCCCGAGGTCGCTGACATCACCCCTGCCTCGACGAAGACGCTGACGTACACCTTCACCGGGACCGGACCGTATGCCTTCGCCTGCCACGCGCCGGGCCACTTCGAGAATGGCATGTACGGCTTCGTGAACGTCGTCCCGACGACCCCCTGGATCGGGACCGCGGCGCACCCGCGGATGGTCGTCGTCCGGATGGACGACAAGCTCGAGTTCGTGCCGAGCGAGGTCTCGGTGACGCCGGGCGAGACGATCCTGTTCGTGCTCCCGAACGTCGGCACGTCCCTGACGCACGAGTTCCAGGTCGGGCCGGCCGACCGCGTCGCCCTTGACCAGGCGGACGGCCAGATCGTCGTCGAAGCCGACAAGATCGAGCCACTTCACGTGGAGTACCTCACGTATACGTTCGGCGGCGTCGGTCCGTACGCGTTCGCCTGCCACGAACCGGGCCACTACGAAGCCGGGATGAAGGGCGTCATCGACCTCACGCCGTAGCGCACACCACGCCGGCGGGCCGTCACGCTGGCAGTTCGTGGTCCTCCAGGAGCAGAGCGAGGTCCCGGCGATCGAGTCCGCCCGGCAGGCCCGGATGTACCCGGCGGTCCAGTCGCTCGCCGGCGAGATCCGGGCCGCCGACGCGACGCCGATCCTCCTGCAGACGTGGGCACACCGCGACGGCCTGCTCGCCGACGGCATGGGCTACGTCGAGATGCAGTCCGCCATCGACACGGGCTACGCGACGATCGGGGACCAGCTGGGCGTCGCGGTTGCGCCTGCGGGCCAGGCGTGGGCGACCGTGCTCCGCCAGGATCCGACGATCGCCCTGTGGCAGGCGGACGGCTGCCACCCGAGCGCGGCCGGAACCTACCTTGCCGCGTGCGTGCTCTACGCGCGCATCTTCGAGGCGAGCCCGGTGGGGATCCCGGACACCGAGGGGTTCCCGGTCGATCTCGCCCGCGCTGCAGGTCGTCGCCGGCCTGCCCTGAAAGGCGACCGGCCTCAGGGGCAGGCCACGTCGCCGTCGAACGGCTTCCCGAACCACTGGGTGATCGCGACCGGTCCCGTCGTGAAGCCCGGCAGGGCGCAGTTCGACTGGGCGGCCGACGCCGTGCGGGCGCCGGGGATCCAGACGGGCAGGCCGTTCAGGGTGCTCGCGTTCGAGCCGCCGGTGATCTGGCCCCACTGGTAGGTCGTGGAGTAGATCCCGACAGTTGCCCCGGCGCCCGCGAATGCGGCGACCATCCCCTGGAGGTCAGCGATGTTGTTGGCCAGGCCGACGGTGCCTGTCTCCCAGCTGTTGGCGGTCTCCACGTCCAGCCACCACAGGTAGGCGGAGGCCGCGCTGGCGACGCCGACCTGAGATTCCGCCGCACCCAGCCAGACCAGGTCCTGGGCGGCGCGATCCCAGCCGTACTGCCACGCGCACGCCTGTGAGTTCGACCCATCGCACGCGTCGAACGGGTCCCCGTTCAGGATGGTAGTGCTGGGTTTCGGCCAGTCGGCGACGGTCGGGCCGGGGTTGGCGGTGTTCACGTACAGCGCCGCCTTCGGCAACTTCGTGCCGCCTGTCGAGCCAAGGGCCCAGACGAGCTCGCTCGTCGACGGCGGGCCGCCGTTGTATGTCCCGAGGCACGGGTTCGGCGTGTTCGCCAAGCCGCCGGTCACCCCGACGATCCCGAACGCCTGGCCCGTCGGGAATGTCCGGCCGCACTGCGGGAACGAGATGTCATTGCCGGTCAGCGAGGGCGCCGTGGACCTCGCCCCGACGGGCGAGGCGCCGCCGACGAGCATCGCGACGGCAATGGCAGCAGACACGGCGACGGATCGGGTCGAGCGGGCCGCGAACCCGCGGCGGAGCTCCGGCGGACTGGGTGCCATGACGGAATCCTTCCTCGAACGTCGTGCAGAAACGGTCCAATCTCGGCGGCGAGCCCGGAGTGTAGTCCGAATCCGGCGTGCCGGAGAGTCGGCGCACGGCGAGGTGAGTGGGCGAGCTCCGGGCCGCCTCGATGGTCAGCCCGGTCGAGCGGGGGGCCGGAAGGGCCCCGCGGGGTGGTCGAGGACGAGGCGCCGGAAGAGCAGGGACGTCGAGAAGGCGAGGGCCAGGCCTCCCGCGATGTCAAGCAGGTGGTGCTGCTTCACCAGCACCGTCGACAGCACGATCAGGGTGACCCACACGGCCATCGGCACGCCGATGCGCCGGTCCACGCGCCACCAGTGGATGGCGAGGATGGTCGAAAGCGACACGTGCAGGCTCGGGAAATCGTTGAACGGGTTGTCCGAGGCATAGACCGCGACGATCTGCCGGGTGAAGACGTCTCCGGCGGTCAGGGTCGGGCGGTCGATGTACGTCTGGAGGAACACGTAGAAGAGGTAGGAGACGAGGAACGTGGCGGTCATCGCCAGCGCCGCCGACTGGAAGACCCGCACGCGGAAGAGCAGGAACAGGGCCGCCGACACATAGATCAGCGGCTGGAGCGAGACGTACGGGACGACGAACGCCGGGACGACCGGGATCAGGTCGTCCAGCGGCGTGTCGAGGTTCAGCACGGCGGGGCCATGGTTGAGCAGGTCGTACGGGATGCGCGCGACGAACACGAGCGCGAGGAGCGCGACGCTGACCGCGATCGTCACCCGGTCCTGGCCCAGGATCCCCTGCCGGGCCTGGGCTCGCAGCCACGCCATGTCGCCTCCCTCAACCCTCGTCCGAACGGGCCTCGCCGCCCTGCGTGCCGCGGCGGCGCACGGCCCACCACGCACCGGTGATGCCGGCGACGAGCGCGGCCAGTGTCGCCAGGATCGGTGCCCCTGGCAAGCCGCGGTCGGGAGCCGGCGGCCGCGTGCTGGTCGGTGGGGGAGCCGGGACGCCGCCCGCGGTCCCGCCGGAGGTCCCGCCGGCAGTCTCGACCGCCACGATGTCGGCGCTCGCCGTACTCTGGCCCGCCGTCGCGACGAGCGTGTAGGCCCCACCGCGCCCCGGGCCGGCCTCGATCGTCGTGGTGAACGTGCCCGCCGCATCGGTGCCCAGCGTCCGGGTCTCGTCGGGGTTGCCGTTGCGCGTGATGACGA
>DAITNC010000052.1:0-11307 GCA_036834865.1 Candidatus Limnocylindrales bacterium
GAAGATGATCCCGAGGAGCACAACGAGGAGGCTGCGGGCATGCCGGCGTACAAACTGCCGGGGTCGGCGAACCGGTGCCACCTGGCCTGAGCTGTTCATGTTCGCCTTCGCCTTCGTCGCCGTGATCCCCGGGTTCGTGCTCGAGGAGCCGGCCTCTCAGGAAGCGCCGTCCGTCGTCCACCCCTCCTCCGGGGCGCCTGCCACGGTTTGTCTCGCGAACAACTCGGGCCCGCCCCGGCGGCCGGAGCGGGCCGCGGGTCACGGCCTCCCGCTGGGCGTCACCCTAGGAGCGAGTCGCGGACTTGACGAGAGCCGAAGGACACACCCCGCGGTCGCCCGGTGCGCCTCCCCTCTCATCCGAAGAGAGCGGAGCGCCCGGCGCGGAGCCGGGGGCCATGCGTCACGCCCTGCGGCACCGTCACCTCCGTTCGCTGCCGCGCAGGCCAGTACGTCGGGGATGCTCGCCCAGGGGGTCCACCCGAAGGTCGTCAGCGAGCGCCTCGGGCACGCGAGCTTGAACATCACGCTCGACACCTATTCGCACGTCCTGCCCGGCCTCCAGGAGGCTGCCGCGGCGGCGCTCGACACGATCCTGGGCGAGCAGTCAGCTCCGAGGCCTGTGAGCAATCGGTGAGCAACAATGGGAAACGCCCCCTCCGACTGGCCGCTGGAGGGGGCGTTTCGTGCTCACAATTTGGTGGGCGGTGAGGGGCTCGAACCCCCGACTTCCTCGGTGTAAGCGAGGCGCTCTGACCAGCTGAGCTAACCGCCCGCGAGAATCGGCCCGCTGCCGGAGACATGCGAGAGGCGGCTCCGGGTGGAGCCGCCTCGATCAGGTCCGAAAGCGTGGTGCCCAGGCCGGGACTTGAACCCGGATGAGTTGCCTCATACGCCCCTCAAACGTACGCGTATACCAATTCCGCCACCTGGGCTTCGAGTGGGGCGCACCGTTCGTTTCCCGATCGAGTGGTACCGAGGAAGGGATTTGAACCCATACGCCCTTGCGGACACTAGCTCCTGAAGCTAGCGCGTCTACCGATTCCGCCACCTCGGCGCGCTGCAGATCGAACGGCGAGGGTCACCGCCCGAAGGAGGACCATGTTACCACGTCCCAAAACCGGCCACTGAGATCGGCCACCGGGACCGGACGCGGCCCGACGAGTCGGTCCGAGACGACGAACACGTTGTCACGAAAGAACAGCGGCAGGATCGGCTCGAGCTTTCCGAGGAGCGCCTGCAGCCGACTGTAGGCAGCGCCTCGCGCAGCATCCGTCCCCGGCGCCCGGGCAGCGGCCAGGGCGGCGTCGAGGGCCGGATCCTGGAACCCGGAGACGTTCGAGCCCCCGGTCTGCACCTGCGTGCTGCCGAGAAGCGGGTACGGGTCGGGGTCCAGTCCGACGTTGACGTCGGCGACGGCTGCCACGAACGTGCCGGCGCGGAGGCGCGCCACGAGGGCGCCGGCCGCCAGCGACGTCACCGTGGTTGGGATCCCGAGCGACGACCAGGCCGCGGCGACCCGCGCGGCAGCACCCGCCGCCACCGGGTTCACGCTCGCATCGGCCGCCAGCAGCTCGATCGTGAGGGCCTTCTTCGCCTTTGGGGGCAGCCACCCGGCGGCAGTCTTCGTCCAGCCGGCGGCGCGCAGGTCGAGCGTCGCCGCCTTTCGGTCGTACAGCACGACCGGCGTGGCCTTCGGGTCGTACGCCCACGACGATGGCGGGATCACCGTGTCCGCCCGCTGCCCGAACCCGGAAAGGAGCGCGGTGACGAGCGTGTCCCGGTCGACGGCCGCGAGCAGGGCGGTCCGGACCCGCGCATCGCTGAACGGCGCGGCGCCGGGCCGCAGGTTGAGGTAGATGCCCGTCAGGGTCGTCCCGGGGTAGGCGATTGCGCGCGTCGCGGGTTGCGTCGCGAGGGCCGCTGCGGCAGCCGGTGGGAGGCCCGAGACGGCGTCCACCTCGCCCGCACGGTATGCGGCCGCCGCCTCGTCGGGTCCGGGGTAGAAGCGCAGCTCGATGCCGGCCAACAGCGGGTTCTCGGGGGAGATGGCGCGCGGGCCCAGCGTCGCCAGCGGGCCGGACCCGGGCTGGAGCGGCGTGAGGACCGGCGCGAGCAGGGCGGCCTGCGGGGTCAGGTCGGTCAGCGCGAATTGCCCGTTGCCAACCGGGCGCGTGGAGAAGGGCGCGTCGGCGAGATCCGCCACGGGCACGTTGGCAAGCAGGTGGGCGGGCAGGAGTGGCTGGGCTGCCGCCTGGAGGAAGCCGCCGAGCGGCACCGCCAGGTCGAACCGCACGGTGGCCGCGTTGATCGCGGTCGCGGTCACGCCCTGCCAGCCGGCGGCGAGCGGGCCGGTGTAGGCCGGGTCCTGGAGGACGCGCACGGTGAAGACCACGTCGTCGCTCGTCACCGGGACGCCGTCCTGCCAGAAGGCGTCCGTCCTGAGCCGGAACGTCCAGCGGGTTCCCTTGGCCTCCATCGTCCAGCTCGCTGCGAGGTCTGCCACGGGTCGTCCATCCACGCCCGAGCGGACCAGGCCGCGGAAGAGGAGTGCCACGAGGTCGCGGTCGGCCTGGGTCCGCGCCGTGACCGGGTTGACCGAGCTCGGAAGGCCGACCACCGCCTCCCGGTGGATCGCGACCGGGGCTGCCGTCGGCGTCGGGAGCGGCGCAACGACCGGCGCGAATGCCGGCGCGGCGATGGCTGCGCCGAGCGCGCCGAGGACCAGGACGAGGACCAGGACGAACGCGCCGTCTCGACGGCTCACCAAGCAGCCGGCGACGTACCGGGCCTACGCGACCGGGGCTGCGGTCGGGGCGAAGACGTAGCTCGCCAGGGAGAAGACGGCGAACAGGATGGCGAGGATGATCGTGAACTGCCACAACCGTCGCTCGACGCCGCGCCGGCTCCGATAGACCGCCGAGTCACCGCCGAAGGCCGCGGAGAGCCCGGTCCCTCGCGCCTGGAGCAGCACCGAGGCGATCAGGCCGATGCTGACGATGAGCTGGCCGATGGCCAGGAACGTGTTCACTCTGGGGAGATCCTCCTAGGGGCGAGCCGCGGGCGATCGTAGCACAGGGTGGCCCTCGGCCTCCGCCTCGCCTCGCGCTACGCCTCGCGGCGCCGGGCCACGTGGCGCCCGGCCACACGGCACCGGATCAGCCCGCCGACTTTGCGGCTCCCTGCGCCGCGACTGCCGCGGCCGCCGCGGCCACCCGCGCCGGATCGCCGAGATACCGCGAGCCGAGCGGGCGGAGCGCGTCGTCGAGCTCGTAGACGAGCGGCACCCCGGTCGGGATGTTGAGCCCCACGATCTCCTCGTCGGAGATCCCGTCCAGGTACTTCACGAGCGCGCGAAGGCTGTTGCCGTGCGCCGCGACAAGGACCCGCTTCCCGGCCCGCAGGTCCGGCGCGATGTCCGACTCCCAGTACGGCAGGAACCGGGCAACCGTGTCCTTGAGGGACTCGGCGCGTGGCACGTCGGCATCCGCAAGGTCGGCGTAGCGCGCGTCGCGGCCCGGGAATCGCTCGTCGTCATCGGTCAAAGCCGGCGGCGGCACGTCGTAGCTCCGGCGCCACAGCTTCACCTGCGCCTCCCCGAACTGCACGGCCATCTCCGCCTTGTTGAGCCCCTGCAGGGCGCCGTAGTGCCGTTCGTTCAGGCGCCAGCTGTTGCGGACCGGGCACCACATCTGGTCGAGCTCGTCGAGCGCGATCCAGAGAGTGCGGATGGCCCGCTTCAGCACGGACGTGTGCGCGACGTCGAAGCGGAATGACTCCGCGCGGAGGAGCCGCCCGGATTCGTGCGCCTCGTCGAGGCCTGTCTCCGACAGGTCGACGTCGGTCCATCCCGTGAACCGGTTCTCCTTGTTCCAGGTGCTCTCGCCATGGCGGAGGAGCACGAGCGTCGGCATCGGACAGCTCCTTGTCGCGACGGTCAGACGACGGCGCGGCGGGCCGCGGCGGTCAGTGCCGCGCGGGCGACCATGCCGGCCATCTCGTCGGGCTTGAGGGACGCGCCCCCGACCAGGGCGCCGTCGATCGCGGGCTCGGCGAGGAACTCGCCGATGCTTGCGCTGGTGCACGACCCGCCGTAGAGGACCGGGACGGCGTCGGCCCGGGCGCCCCAGCCGCCGGAGCGGAGCGTGGCCCGGATCGCGTCGGCCATCGCCGAGGCATCTGCGCCGGAGGCGGTCCGGCCGGTCCCGATCGCCCAGACCGGCTCGTAGGCGATCACCATGCCGGCCGCCAGCAGTGCGGCCGGGTCGTGGCCGGCGAGGGCGCCCAAGAGCTGGCCTGCCACGACGTCCTGGGCGTGGCCGGCTTCCCGCTCGGCCAGCTGCTCGCCGACGCACAGGATGGGCCGGAGCCCCGCGTCAACGGCGCGGCCGAGCTTGCGCCCGATCAGGGCATCCGACTCCGCCGCATCGCGGCGCCGCTCGGAGTGGCCGAGGATCACCCAGGTGGCAAGGCCGGCCAGCATCGGCGCGCTCACCTCGCCCGTGAAGGCCCCCGCGAGTTCCTGATGGATGTTCTGGGCGCCGACCGCGATCCCCTGCCCGGCCACCGCGTCGCGCACGGCCGCGAGGCAGACGAACGGCGGGCAGATGACGCGGACGACCCCGGGCTCGGCGGTCCGGGTGGCAATGGTGCGGGCCAGCTCGGCGGCATCCGCAGGGGTGGTGTTCATCTTCCAGTTGGCGGCCACGATCACGTCACGCATGCGGCCCATCATGCCACCGGCCCACGCTCCCGCGGCGGGGCCGGGCGTCGCGCCCGGGCATGCCATTCGGCCCGGCCGTGACGATCCGACGGCACGTCCGCCGCGTGGAGAGCCAGCGTCTCCAGCCTGTCCAGCGCGCGCTGGACGCGTCCGCGCGGTATTCCCAGCTCGGCGGCAAGCTCGGCCAGCGACGCCTCCGGGATGGCCCGGCGGAGCGCCGCGATCGCCCGGACAGCGTCCGGCTGGTCTGCCAGCCGGCCGTCGGCGTCGAGCACCGCGATCGCCGCCAGCTGGCGGGCGGCTGCCGCCGCGATCCGATCCAGGTTCGCCGACTCGGCGTTGAGCAGCCGGTTGAGGTCGCCTCGGACCGATCGCGAGACCTGGCGTGACTCGAGCTCGAGGAGCGACGGGCCGGCCCCGATCCACCGCAGGAACGTGCCGATGGCCTCGCCGCCCTTCCACGTCACGACGCCGCGCCCGCGTCGCACCCGGGCGCCCGCCGGCAGGCCCACGGCGGCCAGGCGCGCGGCCAGCACCGGCCCCTCGTCCGCAGGGATGACGAACTCCAGGTGGTAGCGACCGGCGGTGATCGAGAGCGAGCCGCGGACGAGGAAGCGGCCGCGCAGGTAGGCGGCCCTGCAATGGTCGGCGGCGCGGTCCCAGTCGAACGCCGACCCGGTGACGCGGCGGGTCCCGTGGGAGTCGTCCTCGCGCAAGAGCCGCACCATCAGCCGGGCGAGCGCGGGCCGGTCGCCCCGGATCGCCGCCGTGCCGAGCCCGGCGGCCTCCGCGGCACGGTCGCAGGGACGGAACGGCTCGACGGACGCCAGCTCGGCCCGGAGAGCGGCCACCAGGTCGCGGTCGGCGCCACTCACGCCTGGTCAGGCGGACCGGGCGACCCCGAGCCGCCGTCCGGGCACGCCCTCGCGGGCGAGGATGCGGAGCAGCGACGCGGCGAGCAGCTCGGGGTCGTGGTGGTGCGGGTTCGCGGGATCGACCAGGTCGTCCAGCGCCAGCCGCGGCCGCCGCGCCGCGCCGACGGGCGGCCAGCGGAGCTTCACGGGCACGCCACGCTCCTGGTCGGGCGTGCTGCCGTCGAGGTGGTTGTTGGCGAGGACGACGTCCACGGCGAGCGGCCCCAGGTGGGCAACGAGCGCCTCCACGTGGTCGGCCAGGTCGTAGCCCTCGGTCTCACCCACCTGGGTCGCGACATTGCAGGCGAAGACGCGCAGGGCGGGCGTGGACGCGAGCGCCGCCCGGATCTCCGGGACAAGGAGCGGGGGCAGCACGGACGTGTAGAGGCTGCCCGGGCCCAGCACCACGAGGTCGGCCGCCGCGATCGCGGCGAGAGCGTCGCGCGAGGCGCGGACGTCGGCCGGCTCCAGCCAGACGGTCTCGATCGCGCGCGTCCTGGCAATCCGCGACTGGCCCTCGACCAGGCTGCCGTCGCGGAGCCGCGCGTGCAGCGTGAGCGGCGTCCCGGACGCCGGCACGACCCGGCCGCGAACGGCCAGGACCCGGTTCATGTGCCGGATCGCCTCCTCGAAGTCGCCGTCGTCGATCGCGTTCATGGCCGCGATCAGAAGGTTGCCCACGGCGTGGCCGGCCAGATTGCCCTCGTCCTGGGTGAAGCGGTACTGGAGCAGCTCCCCCATCGCCGTCTCCGTCTCGGCGAGCGCGGCGAGGCAGTTGCGGATGTCCCCGACGGCGGCGATCCCCAGCTGCTCGCGCAGGCGCCCGGACGACCCCCCGTCGTCGGCGACCGAGACGATCGCGGTGATGTTCGCGGAGTGTTCCTTGAGACCGCGCAGGAGCGTCGACAGCCCGGTCCCGCCCCCGATGGTGACGACCCGCGGCCCCCGGGCCAGCAGGCGGCGCCGGTACACGAGGTCGACGAGGGGCTCGTCGGCGCTCTCCGTGAAGGGACCGAGGAGCGCGCGCACGACGCGGTACGAACCGTACGCGAACAGGAAGACGCCGATCCCGAGGAGCATCGCCGCCCGAACCCAGTACTGGAGGAACTGGAGGGTGACCACCGAGACCGCCGCCTGCACCGGGCCGTCGACCGCGACGTCGCGATAGAACTGCCGGAGCGCCAGCGCGCCGGCCAGCGCAAGCGCCGTCAGGCCGATGAAGGCGACGCCGAGCCAGCGCTTGATCCCGATCCCAGGCCGGAGCCAGCGTCGAAGGTTCATGCGCGCCTCACCCTCGCTCGAGCTCCCGGTGGAAGATGCTGATCTGCGAGTGCCCGCGAGTCGCGAGCCAGGCTCCGATCTCCTCCGCCAGCGCGATCGAACGGTGGAACCCGCCAGTGCACCCGATCCCGATCGTGAGTCGCGTCTTGCCCTCGGCGAGGTACGCCGGCAGCGTCACGTCCAGGAGCTCCTCGACGGCGGCGAGGAACCGGCGCGCGAGCGGCTGGTCCAGCACGTACGCCCGGACGTCGTCCGTCAGGCCGGAGAGGCGCCGCAGCTCGGGCACGTAGAACGGGTTGTGGAGGAAGCGCACGTCGAAGACCAGGTCGCACTCCAGCGGCACGCCGAACTTGTAGCCGAAGCTGATCAGCTGGATCGCGAGCTGGTCGGGGTCCACGACCTGCCAGAGCTGGCCGAAGATCCGCTCCTTCAGCTCGCGCAGCGAGAGGTCGGACGTGTCGAGGACCACGTCGGCTTCGGACCGGACCGGCGCCAGCAGGCGGCGCTCCTCGGCGATGGACGTGGCGATGCCGCCGGGTCCAGCCAGCGGGTGGCGGTGGCGCGTCTCCGAGTAGCGACGGATCAGGGCGTCGTCACGCGCCTCGAGGAAGAAGACCTGGGGGCGGATGCCGCGGCCCTCGAGCGCCCCGCGCATGGCGGCGAACGCCACTGCCGCGTCGCCGGCGCGCACGTCCAGCACGATCGCGACCCGGTCGAAACGGGATGGCTCGCCGGCGATGAGGTCAGCAAGCCCCGCCAGCAGCTCCCCCGGCAGGTTGTCCACGCAGGCGTAGCCCAGGTCTTCGAAGAGCTTCGTGGCCGCCGTCTTGCCGGCGCCGGAGAGCCCGGACAGGACCACCACGTGCTGGCCGGCTTCGCGGCCCGGGCCCGAATCATCCTCGTCGCGCGGCCCGAACAGCGTCACCGGCGGGTTCGTCCCCATGCCGCGGAGTCTACGCCGCCCTCAACGGCCGCCGGCGCGGATCAGCACGATCGAGAACTCGTAGAGCAGGTACATCGTGACGCCGAGCACGGTCGGGCTGATCGGGTCGCCCCCCGGCGTCACGACGGCGCTGATGATCGCGATCGCGAGGATGACGACGCGCCGCGAGCTGCGCAGGCGAGCGCTCGTGATGATCCCGACCTTGGCCAGGAGCACCAGCACGATCGGGTACTCCATCACCAGGCCGAACGCGAGGCAGAGCGTCGTGACGAAGCCGAAGTACTCGCTCGCCGTGATCAGGGGCTGGAGGTCGGGCGACGAGAAGCTCAGCAGGAAGGTGGAGGCGAACGGCAGGATCACGTAGGCCACGACCACGCCGATCACGAAAAACGCCAGCGCGAGCGGCGCCCACGGGCGCGCCATCCGGCGCTCCTCGCGGGTCAGGCCCGGCGAGATGAAGGCCCACAGCTGCCACACGAGCACCGGCATCGCCAGGACGAACCCCACGACGATGGCGATCTTGAGGTTGATGAAGAACGCATCGCCAAGGCCCGTGTAGACCAGCGGCTTCCCGAGGTTGAGCGGTGCCTTGAGGATCGTGATGAGCTGCGGCGCGAAGTAGAAGCCGATCACGCTCCCGATCGCGACCGCGAGGAGCGAGATCCCGATGCGGCGCCGCAGCTCCGAGAGATGGTCGACCAGCGACATCACCGTCTCGTCGTCGACGGCGGGCGCGGTGACAGGCGGCGGCGCGGGCGGAACGAGACCGCCGGCGCCGTCGCGAACGAGGTCGGCGTCGGCCATGTTGATCGGGGTCGAAGGTCGCTAGACCCTCGCCTCGGTTGCCGCCTCGGCGGCCGTCGCGGCGGGGTCGGACGCGGCCGGGGTGCCCAGCTCGTTCGGCGTCGCCGGGGCCGCGAGCGTGTTCGGGACGGGCACGGACGGGACGGCGGCGGCCGGCGTGGGCGGCGCGGCGGCGGCGGGCGCTACCGGGGCCGGGACGGCGGGCGCGACCGGGGCCGGGACGGCGGGCGCGACCGGAGCGTCGAGCTTCACCGACTCCTGCACGTCCGAAGCGGCCTTGCGAAACTCGCGGATGCTCTTGCCCAGCGCCGAGCCGACGTCCGGCAGCTTCCCCGGACCGATGACGAGGAGCGCGATCACGAGGATGATGACCAGCTCGACGGGGCCGATGTTCGGCATGCGCGGCGAACCTCTGGTGACGGGATCTTGGCCGCGGCGCCGGCACATCCGGGGCCAGTCGCGGCCGCCTCAGCGTAGCACAGGGAGACGCGCCGCCCACTCGCGGGCGGCAGCCGCCAGACGCTCCCCGGGATCCGCCGGCAGCCCCGCGGCCGATTCCCCGAGCGCGGCTGCGGCGATGCCTCGCGACACGTTCACGAGCAGGCCGCCACCCGCCCCCCCGCCCGCCGGCACGGCCGTGGCAGACCCGTGGGAGAGGACGCTGGCTGCGGCGCCGCCCTGGGCGCCGACCCCGGGCACGAGGAAGGCGAGGCCGGGCACGATGGCGCGGATGCCGGCCAGCTCGGCCGGCGCCGTGGCGCCCACGACCAGGCCGGCGCGCTCGCCGAGCCCGGCCGCCGCGACGAGCCGCGCCACGCGCCGGTGGAGCGGCTCGGCCGGGAACGCGTGGTCGGGGTCGGCGGCAACCACGAGGTCCTGCAGCTCGCCGGCGGCCGGGTTCGAGGTCCGGCAGAGGATGTACGTGAAGCGGTCCTCGCGCTCGAGGAACGGCTCCAGCGCCCCGAGCCCCAGGTACGGGCTCGCCGTGACGGCGTCCACGCCAAGCTGCTCGAAGAGCGCGACCGCCTGCCGCGCGACGGTCGTCTCGACGTCGCCTCGCTTCGCGTCGGCGATGACGACGATGCCCGCGGGGATCGCCGCCCGGACCCGCTCCAGGGCGGCCAGCCCGGGACTCCCGAACGCCTCGAAGAAGGCCAGGTTCGGCTTCATCGCCGCGGCGAACGGTGCCGTCGCCTCGACCAGGAGGCGGGCGAACCGTTCGACGCCGGGCAGGCCGGCGGGAAACCCGACCGGGAGCGCATCGGGAGTGGGGTCGATCCCGACGCACAGCACGTTCCCGACGGTCGCGGTCCGGGCCTCGAGCGCCGTGAGGTAGCCGTCGCTCATGACGGCGACGGCGAAGGCGACGGGGTGAGCGCCGGCGACGGCGAGGGCGACGGCGTCGCCGCAGGCGGTGGCGGCACTCCCCACCAGGCCGGTCGGCTGTTGCCGTCGAGCCCGCTGAAGGTGGTGAGCGGGTCCACCTTGACGACTGACACGCCGCCGTTCGTCTCCCGCTGGAGCGTGGCGAGCTGGACGTCCACGGTGTCGCCGGAAAGCCGGAGGAAGGCGAGCTGCGTGCCGTCCGGCGACCAGGTGGGGCTCGAAGACCGGCCGTCCGTGGTCACCCGGGCCAGCTCGGCACCCTTCGCGTCGAGGACGACGACGTCCGTGCCGAGCGACGTGGTCCGCACGGCAGCCACGTACCTGCCGTCCGGTGACCACGCGGGCCCCGTGTACCCGGCCAGGGTGAACGGCGTGTTCGCCTTCGTCGCGAGGTTGTACTGCCAGATTGACGGCGCGCCGGCATTCCCGTTGCGCGCGTTCACGACGTAGAGGATGGAGCTGCCGCCCGGACGCCAGGCGGGGTCCTGCTGGCCCAGCGGCGCGTTCTCGGGCAGCCCGGGATTCACGAGGTGCTTGGTCCCGAGATCGACGAACTGGAGCACGGGATCGCTGCGGCTGGGATCGGGCCCGTCCGAGATGACCGCAACCTGGGTGCCGTCGGGCGAGACGGCCGGGTCCAGGAGGAACCAGAACCACGTGTACGCGTTGGCAGGCCCGGTCTTGTAGAGGCCGGACAGGATCGACTCGCGGCCGGTTCCATCGGGGTGGATCCGGGTGAGGATCGGGTACTTGAGGTCGTAGCGCTTCACGGACCCCTCGGCGGGGAAGCGGCCGGGTGTCTCGCGCGTCTCGATGAAGTAGACCCAGTTGCCGTCGGGTGACCATGTCGGCTGCGAATCGCGGCCCGTGTCCGTGAGCTGCCGGGCCGTGTTGCCGGACTGGATCCAGAGGTTGCCGGCCTTGACGTACACGAGGGATCCCGGGACCTGGATCGCCGGGTTCACGTCCGGGGGCGCGCTGGGTGAGGGCGTCCGGCCGGGTGGCCCATTGCCGCCGCCTCCGTTCGCGGTCGGGCTTCCGAGAAACGGCACCCGACCGGTGAGCGCGAAGACCGTCACGGCGGCGACCACGAGGAGGCCGACCATCGAGAGCAACGGCGCAAGGAACGGCGCGAGGTTCCCGACCCCGTACGGATCCCCGCGGGAGCCGCGAGCGGGCTGGGCCTTGCCGGGGCGGCGGGTCATCGGTCAGGCGCTCGTGACGGCGGCTGCGGCGGGCCGGTCGATCGGTGCCGTCGC
>DAITNC010000053.1:0-5823 GCA_036834865.1 Candidatus Limnocylindrales bacterium
CCCGACGTGTACCGAATGTTGACACCGAGCTCCCGCGCGATGATCGTGGCGAGGGTCGTCTTGCCGAGTCCGGGCGGACCATGGAGGAGGATGTGGTCGGCCGCTTCTTCCCGGCGGCGGGCAGCTTCCAGCAGGACCGAGAGGCCCGCCTTCACCTCGCGTTGGCCAAGGTACTCATCCAGCGATCGCGGCCGCAGGGAGCGCTCGACCGCGATCTCCTCCGGGTCAAGGAGGTCCGCCGCGAGGAAGCCGTGCCCGTCCGTCATCGCCCCGAGTCTATCACGAAACGGACGGGTTTCGCACGGATGTTCGATCCGTCGGCCGGGTCTCAGCCGCCCGAGAGCGACCGCAGGGCGGCCTTCACGCGGTCCTCGAGCGAGCCCGCGGCGGCACCGCCGGCCCCGGCGTGGCGGGCCGCCTCGCGGGCCTCCGCCAGCGTGTAACCCAGCGCCTGGAGCGCGCCGACGACGTCGCCCTCCCCGGTGGACCCTCCTCTGCCGACCGCGGCGGACGTGGTCGCCGCGATGCCGGCCGCGGCGACCTTCTCCCGGAGCTCCAGCACGATCCGGGCGGCCAGGCGCTTGCCGACGCCCGGGACGGCCGTGAGGAGCCCCTGGTCGTCGGCCATGATCGCGAGCTGGAGGTCTGCCACGGGGCGGCTCCCCAGCAGGCCCAGCGCCACCTTCGGACCGACCCCGGTGACCGTCAGCAGCAGCCCGAAGAAGCCGAGCTCCTCCGGAGTCCGGAACCCGTACAGCGCCTGCAGGTCCTCGCGGACCAGGTGATGGGTGTGGAGCCGCAGGCGCCGTCCCGGCTCGGCCGTGGCGAGCACGGCGGGCGCAACGAAGACCCGGTAGCCGACGCCGCCCACCTCGAGGACGAGCGAATCTGCCGCGACGGCGCCGACGACGCCCTCGAGCGACGCGATCACCGCACTGGCTCGGACAGCGTCTCGGCCGACTCGTGGCGCACCCGCCTCTCGTCACGGAGCGCCTCGCGGACGGCTCGCTCGTAGGCGTTCTCGCCCGGCACCTTCGGCGCGACCGCGCCCCGATCGAGGAGCCCCGCGTTGAGGCGTTCGCCGGGCCGTTCGCGGTGCGCGGTCCAGATCGCGATCGCCAGCGCGTCCGCGGCATCGTCCGGGGTGGGGACCTCCGCCAGGCCGAGGATCGTGGCGACCATGCTGGCGACCTGGGCCTTGTCGGCCGCGCCGTAGCCGGTCACCGCGACCTTCACCTCGGATGGGGTCGCCTCGCGCACGTCGACGCCGTATTCGGCCGCGGCAAGCAGCACGACGCCGCGGGCGTGCCCGACCGCGAGCGCGGTCTGGACGTTACGGCTGTGGAAGATCCGCTCCACGCCGAGGAGCGTGGGCGCGTGCAGCTCGATCAGGTCCAGGAGGAAGGAGTGGATGGCGAGCAGCCGCTCTGGCAGCGTGAGGTCGGCAGGGGTGTGGAAGGCGCCATGATCGATCGCGCGCAGGCGGGCGCCCGTCCGGTCGATGACTCCGTAGCCGAGCGCCGCCGTCCCGGGATCGATCCCCAGGACGATCACCGGGAGCCGACCGCCCCGAGGGTCACCCGGCGACCTCGGCCAGCAGCTCCTCGGAGATCTCGAGGTTGCTCGTGACGCGCTGGACGTCCTCGAGATCCTCCAGGTGCTCCACCAGCCGGAGGTTCTGGCGCGCCTTCGCGACCTCGACCGTGGTCGTCTGCTTCGCCAGCATCGCCTGCTCCGCGCTCTCGATCGCGATCCCGGCCTTCTCGAGCGCCTGGCGGACCGACTCGAGGTCACCCGGCTCGCAGTAGATCTCCAGCGGATCCGCGTCCGTCTCCACGTCGCTGGCGCCGGCGTCGATCGCGAGGAGCGTCACCTCGTCCGGATCGATGCCGGCGATCGGCACGGCGATCACTCCCCGCTGCTCGAACTGCCAGGCCACCGCGCCCGAGACTGCCAGCTGGCCGCCCGCCTTCGTGAAGATGGAGCGCACCTCCGCGGCGGTCCGGTTGCGGTTGTCCGTCGCGGCCTCGACGAGGAGCGCGACCCCGCCGGGGCCGTAACCCTCGTAGACGATCTCCTCGTACTGCTCGCCCTCGCCGCCCCCGGTCGCCTTCTCCACGGCGCGCTTGATCGTGTCGATCGGCATGTTCGCAGCGCGCGCCTTCTCGATCGCGAGGCGCAGCCGGAAGTTGCCGTCGGGGTCACCGCCGCCCGATCGCGCCGCGACGGCGATCTCGCGCCCCATCTTGGTGAAGATGGCGCCGCGCTTGACGTCGTTGACGCCCTTGTCGCGCTTGATCTGGGACCACTTGGAGTGACCGGACATCGGGCGGAAGTATAGCGGACTATGATTGGCCGAACCCCGCTCCGGCCGGTCCATCGACCTCGGCCGGAGGCGAGGACGCGCGTCCCGACCACCCGCTTGCCCCCATCCTGCGTGAGGTTGACCGAGATCATGGCGACGACGAAGAGTGCTGACCTCCCCCACCTGCGGAGCGTCGTCCTGGCCGGCCATTCCGGCGCCGGCAAGACGACGCTCGCGGAGGCGCTCCTCTTCCGGACGGGAGCCATCTCCCGCCTCGGGCGGGTCGAGGACGGCACCACCAGCCTGGACACGGAGCCCGAGGCGCAGAAGCGCCGGATCTCGCTCTCGCTCGGCGTGGCCTCGCTCGACGACGAGGGCAACGTCGTCACGCTCATCGACACGCCGGGCTACCCGGACTTCGTTGCGGAGGTCGTCGCCGGCTTCGGGGCGGCCGATGCCGCGCTCATCTGCATGGATGCGACGGGCGGCGTGGAGGCGGGCACGGAGATCGCGGTCTCGCTCGGGCGTTCCACCCGGACGGCCGCCCTGTTCGTCGTCAACAAGTGCGACCGCGAGAACGCCGAGCCGGGGGCGGTGGTCGATGCGCTGCGCGCCGAGTTCGGCAAGAAGATCGCCCCGCTCCAGGTCGCCATGGGCAAGGCCGAGACGTTCAGCGGCTACGTGGACCTTGTCCACCGGAAAGCGTACCGCTGGGATGGCCGCCAGGAGGTGGAGGTCTCGATTCCGCCCGAGATGGAGGCCGAGGTCGCGGCGCGACGCGACCAGCTCCTCGAGGCTGCCTCCGAGGCGGACGACGACGTCCTGACGAAGTACCTCGAGGGCGAGGAGATCACCGACGCCGAGCTCGACGCCTGCCTCCACCGCGGCGTCCGCGATTCGATCCTCGCGCCCGTGCTGGTCGCCTCCGCGACGAAGGGGATCGGCCTGCGCGGGCTCCTCGACGCCATCGTCCGCTACCTGCCAGCGCCCTCGGAGGAGCCGCCCGTCGTGGCGCGCGACCCGAAGACCAACGACCCGATCGAGGTCGCGCCGGACCCGGACGGCCCGCTCCTCGTGCGCGTCTTCAAGACGACCGCGGATCCGTTCGTGGGCCGGCTCACCTACCTCCGCGTGCTCTCGGGCACGCTGCGCAGCCAGGGCCACACGTGGAACGCGGAGAAGGGCGAGGACGAACGGATCGGCCAGCTGCTCCGGCTCCACGGGAAGGACCAGGAGCCCACCGGCGAGCTCCGGCCCGGCGAGATCGGAGCAGTTGCCAAGCTGAGCGCCACGGCGACCGGCGACACGCTTTCCTCGAAGGAGCGTCCGCTCGTGCTCGATCGGCCCTTCTACCCGGTGCCGACGCTCGTCGTGGCCATCGAGCCCCAGACGAAGGCCGACCTCGACAAGATGGGGCCGGCGCTGGCGCGGATGCTCGAGGAGGAGCCGTGCGCGCGGGTCGAGCGCAGCGCCACCGGGGAGCAGCTTCTCCTGGCCCTGGGCGAGACGCACGTGGCGGTCATCGGCGAGCGGCTCAAGCGGAAGTTCGGATCGGCGATCGCGACCCACACGCCGCGGATCCCGTACCACGAGACGATCCGCGGTCGGACCAAGGTCGAGGGCAAGTACAAGAAGCAGACGGGCGGGCACGGCATGTTCGGCCACGTGTGGATCGAGATCGAGCCGAACCCGGGCGAGGGCGTCGCGTTCGCCGAGCACGTGGTCGGCGGCACCGTCCCGAAGAACTTCTTCCCGGGCGTCGAGAAGGGGATCCGGCAGGCGGCGGTCGAAGGCGTCCTCGCAGGCTACCCGCTCATCGACTTCAAGGCAACCCTCTACGACGGCTCCTTCCACACGGTCGACTCCAACGACCTCTCCTTTCAGATCGCGGCCTCCATGGCGCTCAAGAAGGGCGTCATGGACTGCAAGCCCGTCCTCCAGGAGCCGATCATGGCCGCCGAGATCCGCGTGCCGGAGCGCTTCATGGGCGACGTAAACCGCGACCTCAACGGGCGCCGCGGCCGGGTCCTCGGGATGGACGTCACCGGCGACGGGATGCAGGTGATCACGGCCCACGTCCCCCAGGCGGAGCTGTTCAGCTACGCGACGGAGCTCCGGTCAATCACCGGCGGGCGGGGCACGTTCAGCGCCACCCTGGACCACTACGAGGACGTGCCTCCGCAGATCGGGGACAAGGTCATCGAAGCGCATCGCAAGGAGCAGGAGGCCGCGGGGCACTGACCGGGCCCGCGCGGAGCTCGATCGGCCGGCAGGCCGAGCCCGGCATCGCCTGCGTCTTCCGGGTCAGCCCGCTGCCGCCAGCGCATCCTCGAGCGTGAGCCGGCCCTCGTAGAGCGCGCGGCCGACGATCACGCCGGCACAGCCCGCCGCCCGGACGGCAGTGATGTCGGCGACGCTGGCGATGCCCGCGGACGCGATGAGGTCGGCGCTCCCCTGCCCGAGGAGCCCCGCGAGCATCGCGAGGTCGGGACCGTCGAGCGTGCCGTCGCGGTCGATGGCAGTCACCTCGAAGACGCGGATGCCCTCGTCGCAAAGACGTCGCAGGGCGTCGGCAACGGGAACCCGCACCGCGCTCGGGGCCCAGCCCTGCCCTACCGCGAGGCCATCGCGGACGTCGAGGGCGACGGCGATCCGCTCGGCACCGAACCTCGCGACCAGGCGTCCGCCGAACGCCGGGTCGCGCAGCGCGGCCGTGCCCACGACCACGCGCGCCGCGCCCGCAGCGAGGCAGGCCTCCACGGCGAGTTCGTCGCGCAGGCCGCCGGCAACTTCGACGCGGGCACGCTCCCCGATCCTCGCCACGATCGCGGCCACCAGGCCGGTCTGCCGCGCGCCGGGTTCGCGAGCGCCGTCGAGGTCGACTACGTGCAGCCACCGGGCCCCGCGCTCGACGAATGCCTCCGCCACGGCCGCGCCGTCCTCGCCGTAGACCGTCGCCGCTCCGAAGTCGCCCCGGAGCAGACGGACGACCCGCCCGGCACGCAGGTCGATGGCCGGCAGGAGCTCGAACGAGCGCGCCGGACCCGGGTTGCCGCTCATCCGCCGATGTGATAGCGTGATAGCACGCTACTACGCTATCACGAGGAGCCGAGCGATGCAGTCCCACGCCGACGAATGGCGCTCCGCGGACGTTGAGGCGCTCCTCGACGCGCTCCTGCAGGTGGAGACGGTCGAGGAGGCGGCCGCATTCCTGCGTGACCTCTGCACGCTCGGCGAGCTGCGCGACCTGGCCCAGCGGTGGGCGGTGGTGCGCCTCCTGGACGCCGGTCTTCACTACAGCGAGATCAGCCGACTCACGGGGGCGAGCACTGCCACGATCACGCGGATCGCCTCCTGGCTCAACCATGGGGAAGGCGGGTACCGGCTGCTCCTCGACCGGGTCGGTCGCGGCGCCGGAGGCGAGGCGACGTCGTATCCGGAGGCGACGACGACGCCGTATCCCGCGGGCGGCAGCCGGGTCGCGGCCGGCAAGCCGTCGAGCGACTCGCCGTCGAGCG
>DAITNC010000053.1:5923-11242 GCA_036834865.1 Candidatus Limnocylindrales bacterium
GCCGTCGAGCGACTCGCCGTCGAGCGTCGGCCGGTGACCGCGGCGGTCAGCGCGTCCCGCCGTGCCCCGCGCGGGGCGCCGGTCCCGGAGGGTGCTGCGCGCCGCCTGGCGCTCGCGGTTCCGAACAAGGGCCGCCTTGTGGAACCCACGCTGGCGCTGCTCCACGATGCCGGGCTCGTCTTCGAGGAGCGTGACCGGAGCCTCGTCAGCCCGGTCGAGAACATGGCCCTCGACATCCTGTTCGTGCGCACGAACGACGTCATCGAGTTCGTCGGGGACGGCGTGGCGGACCTGGGGATCACCGGCGGCGACCTGCTCGCGGAGGCCGCGACTGACCTCCCGATCGTGCGGTCCCTCGGCTACGGGCGATGCCGTCTGGCCGCGGCAGTTCCCACCAACGCGCCCCAGCGCCAGATCGCCGATCTCGCCGGGCTGCGAGTCGCCACGGCCCATCCGGGGGCCACGCGCCGCTGGTTCGAGGCGCACGGGATCCCGGTCACCGTGATCTCGCTCTCGGGCGCGGTCGAGGTCGCCCCGCGCCTCGGGCTTGCCGACGCGATCGTTGACCTCGTCTCGACGGGCGTTACGCTGGGCACGAACGGCCTGCGGCCGGTCGGCGATCTGCTGGCCTCCGAGGCGGTCCTCGTGGGCAACCCGGCCCGCCTCGCCGCGGAGGCGGACACGATCGGCCGCCTGGACACGATGCTGGGCGCCGTGCTCGCCGGCCGCCGCCGGAAGTACGTGATGATGAACGCGCCGGCCGATCGCCTCGCCGACCTCGAGGCGCTCCTCCCCGGGCTCGAAAGCCCGTCCGTGATCCCGCTCGCGCACGCCGGCATGATCGCGATCCACGCGGTCGTGGGGTCCGATGACGTGTGGGACCTCCTGCCCCGCCTGAAGGCCGCCGGGGCGTCCGGGATCCTGGTCCTGCCCATCGAGAAGCTGATCGCATGAACGCGACCAGAGTCACGGCGCCCCCGCCGGGGCCTCCCACCGGGTACGCCTGGGAGGCGACCGACGAGCAGGTTGCGGAGCGCTACGGCGTCTCGCCGGCGGCGATCGTCCGCTTCGACCTCAACACCTCGCCGGCCCCGCCCGACCTTGCGCTCCGGCTCCTGCGTGGCGGCTCCTACGGGCGTCCGATCTCCGAGTACCCGCCGTCGGACTACCGAGACCTGGTCGCGGCCGCCGCGGAGACGTACGGCGTCGGGCGCGACGAGCTCCTGGTTGGCGCGGGCGCGGACGAGATCCTCGACATCGTGGCCAAGGCGTTCCTGCCACCCGGTGCGGGCGCCGTGATCCCCACCCCGACCTACGCGATGTACCGGGTCCTGACCGAGCAGCGGCCCGCGCGCCCGATCCGGGTGCCACGCCGGCCGGGGGTGTCCGGATTCGCGCTCGACCTGCCGGCGGTCCGGGTGGCCGCCCGCGACGCGGCCATCGTCTGGCTCTGCAGCCCCAACAACCCGACAGGGTTGCCGGAGCCGGCCGGCTCGATCGCCGGACTCCTCGAGGCGCTGCTCGCAGACGCCGCGGCCGACGGCAGGAACGCACCCGTCGTGGTTCTCGACGAGGCGTACGCCGAGTTCGCGGGCACGTCGCTCGCCGGCCTCCGGGGGCCGTACCCGCGCCTCGTCGTGGTCAGGACGGCGTCGAAGGCATACGCGCTCGCTGGCCTGCGCGTCGGGTTCGCGATCGCGCGCCGAGAGCTTCTCGCCGAGATGGAGCCCTATCGGCCGCCGGGCTCGGTGTCCATCCCGTCCGTGGCGGTCGTGACCGGGGCCCTGCGGTCGCCCGAGGCGCTCCGCGCCAACGTCTCGCGGGTCTCGGCCGAACGGGCCCGGCTGGCCGCCGCGCTGGCCGGCCTCGGCATTCCGGCGTGTCCGTCCGTCACGAACTTCCTGCTTGTCAGCTTCGGGGATCGCGAGCGGGCGACCGGCGTTGCCGAGTGGCTGCTCAGCCGGGGGCTCGTCCCGCGGACCTTCGGCGAGGGTCACCCGCTCGCGGACCACCTGCGTTTCACGGTCCGGGCGCCGGCGGAGGACGACCTCCTCCTCGCGGCCCTGGCCGAGGTCGTGCCGGTCCTCCCCCACCCCGTCCGGCGCCCAGCCCAGGAGCCAATGCCATGACCACTCCCCTCGGCACATACGAGGTCGCAGCCCGCGAGGGGCGGCGCGTCACCGTCGCGCGGCGGACGCGCGAGACGGACATCGCAGTCACGCTCGACCTCGACGGCACGGGGGCCGCCGACGTCCGGACCGGGGTGGGATTCCTCGACCACCTCCTCGCGTCCTTCGCGCACCACGGGATCTTCGATCTGGCCGTGCGCGCGACGGGCGACCTCGAGGTCGACGAGCACCACACGGTCGAGGACGTGGCGCTCGTGCTGGGGGCCGCGTTCGCGGAGTCGCTCGGAGATCGCGCCGGGATCGTTCGCTTCGGGGAGGCATCGGTCCCGATGGATGAGGCGCTTGCGACCGCGGTCGTCGACGCGGGGGGCCGGCCGTATGCCACCCTGGATCTTCCGTTCCGGGGCGAGCGAGTCGGCGCCCTGCCGACCCAGCTCGTCGAGCATGCGCTGGAGGCGTTCACGCGGACCTCGGGGGTCACGCTGAACCTGCGCGGGAGCGGCCGGAACGATCATCACCTTGCCGAGGCTGCCTTCAAGGCGCTCGCGCGCGCCCTGCGCGCGGCAGTCGCGCAGGATCCTCGCCGCAACGGCGCCGTCCCGTCGACGAAGGGGAGCGCGGGTTGACCCGGATCGCCGTCGTCGACTACGGGGCCGGCAACCTCGTGAGCATCGAGCAGGCACTCTCGGCGGCCGGCGCCGAGGTCGTCCTCGCGCGCGGCCCCGCGTCATTCGAGGGCGCCGACGCCCTCGTCGTGCCGGGCGTCGGGGCCGCGGGGCCGGCGATGGCCCGCTTGCGACGACGTGCCCTGGAGGCACCGATCCTGGCCTGGATCTCCGACGACCGACCCTTCCTCGGCATCTGCCTTGGCCTCCAGCTGCTCTTCGAGGGCAGCGACGAGGACGGCGCCGCCACGCTTGGTGCGCTACCCGGGAGGACCGTCCGCATTGCCGACGCTCCTCGCCTGCCGCACATCGGCTGGAACCAGGTGGAACGTCGCCGCGCCCACCCACTCTTCGACGGGATCGCCGCGGACGCGGACTTCTATTTCGTGCACTCCTACGCCGCGGTTCCCGGGCCCGGCGCCGAGGGGCTGATCCTTGCCGAGACGGCCCACGGCGGCCGGTTTGCCTCCGCGATCGCGCGTGGGTCCCTGGTGGGCGTGCAGTTCCACCCCGAACGGAGCGGTCGTGACGGCCTGCGGCTCCTCGCCAACTTCGTGGGACTTGCCGCCGCCGGGTCGCCCGCCGAGAGCGCCGCGACCGGCGGTTCCCGCGTCCCGGCACGGGCACGCTGATGCTGCGCGTGCGCGTCATCCCGTGCCTCGACGTCGCGAACGGCCGGGTGGTCAAGGGCACCCGTTTCGTGGACCTCACCGACGAGGGCGACCCGCCCGAGCTCGCGGAGCGCTATGCGGAGGAGGGCGCCGACGAGATCGTCTTCCTCGACATCGATGCCGCGCCGGACGGCCGGTCAACGCTCCTCGAGGTGGTGGAGCGCACGGCGCGACGCGCCTTCGTGCCGCTGACCGTGGGCGGCGGCGTCCGGACCGTGACCGAGATGCGCGACGTCCTGCGCGCCGGCGCGGACAAGGTCTCGTTCAACACGGCCGCGGTCCGCGACCCTGACCTTGTCCGGCGCTGCGCCCGGCGGTTCGGCAGCCAGGCGGTCGTCGTCGCGATCGACGCCCGCCGCAGGGGCGGCCCCGGCGATGCGGCCGCGGGTTGGGAGGTCGTGGTCAAGGGTGGCCGCGAGGCGACGGGCATCGACGCCCTGACCTGGGCCGAACTGGCCGTCGCGGCCGGCGCCGGCGAGCTCCTCGTGACGTCCATCGACCGCGACGGGACCGGGGCCGGCTACGACACCCCGCTCCTTCGGGCGGTGTCAGACCGGGTCCACGTCCCGGTGATCGCCTCGGGCGGCGCATCCGGCCCGGACGACTTCGTGGCGGCCGTCCGCGACGGCGGCGCCTCGGCGGTGCTCGCGGCCTCCATCTTCCACCGTCGCCGGTACTCGATCGGGGACGTGAAGGCGGTCATGGCCGCGGCCGGGATCCCGGTCCGCATTCCAGCGGGCGCCCCCGCGTGAGCGCTTCGACGCCCTCGTCGCCCGCTGGGCCGATCGCGGACGCCGCGCGCGTGCGGTGGGGCGTCGACGGGCTGGTCCCGGTCGTCGTCCAGGACGCCTCCGACGGACGCATGCTGATGCTGGCATACGCGAACGCGGAGTCGCTCGCGGCAACGCTCGCCACCGGCGAGGTCCACTTCTTCTCGCGGTCCCGCGGACGCCTCTGGCGCAAGGGCGCGACCAGCGGCAACATCCTCCGCCTGCGCGGGCTGGCTGCAGACTGCGACGGTGACGCGCTCCTCGCGACCGTCGAGCCGGCCGGTCCCGCCTGTCACCGCGGTACGCGGAGCTGCTTCGACGCCGACGGCGCACCGGCCGAGGCTACGCCGGCACCTTCGGCGCCCGCGTCCGCGCCTGCGGGCCAGGGCTTCGACTGGCTGGAGACACTCTGGGCCACGATCGCCGAGCGGGCTGTGTCACGACCGGCCGGCTCGTACACGGCCAGCCTGCTCTCGGCGGGCGTGGACGCTCCCGCCCGCAAGGTTGCCGAGGAGGCAACCGAGGTCCTGATGGCCGCCAAGGACGACGCCGTCGCCGAGGCTGCCGGCCGGGATCGGACGGCACTCCGCGCCGCGCTTGCCGGCGAGGCGGCCGACCTGCTCTACCACGCCCTGGTCCTGCTGGCCGAGCGCGGGCTTCCGCCGTCGGCGGTGATCGCAGCGCTCCGCGCGCGCCACGGCGGCTGACCCCGCGCCGCGACGTCGCTACGGCAGCTCGTGGTGGGCGCGGCAGCGCGCCTCGTAGGTCTCCCGGCGCGGCGTCGACATCTCCGAGGCGAGGCCGCCGACCACCACGACCGGTTCATCCGCGCCGGCGGGACGCCCGTCGATCAGGCGCTGCGTCCGCGTCGCCTCGTCGCCGCAGACCGTGCAGATGGCGGTGAGCGACGTGACCCCATCGGCGATGGCCATGAGGTTGGCCATCGGCCCGAACGGGCGGCCGCGGAAGTCCGTGTTCAGGCCGGAGAGGATCACGGTCCGCCCGGCGTCCGCCAGCCGCTCCACGACCGGGACGAGGCTGGCCGGGAAGAACTGGGCCTCCTCGATCGCGATCATGTCCGCCC
>DAITNC010000054.1:0-10923 GCA_036834865.1 Candidatus Limnocylindrales bacterium
GGATCCCCTGGCTGACTGCCGGGATCACGCTGGTGCCGTCGGAGATGCCGACGTCGACGGCGCCCTGGCCCACCAGGGTCACGAGCTCCGGGTCGATCTTGTTCTGGAACTCGACCTGGAGGCCCGCGTCGCGGTAGTAGCCAGCCTGGTCCGCCAGGTAGAACTGGGCGAACTGGATGTTCGGGATGTAGCCCAGGCCGACGACCAGCTTGACGGGCGCCGACGGGGTGGGGGAGGCGATCGGCGCCGTCGCCACGCCGCCGCCGCAGGCGCTCGCCACGAGGGCGAGAGCCGCCAGGGCCGCGCCGGCAACGGCCCGTGGGCCCGGACGCGGCCCGTGGTGGCGGGGCGGCACGAGCGGACCCGTGCGACTGGTCGGAGTCTGGCTTGCCGGCATCCTGGTCCTCCGTGAACAGCACGGCCCGGGGCGCGGCACGCGGTGCGTCGCGGGCGCGGCAGCGCACGCGACCTGCCTTCTCTCATCCGGACTCTGACCGTCGGCTCCCGCCGGACGGCGTCTCCGCCGCCCCGGGATCTGCAGCCAGGCTACGGCCGGGCTGCTCGTGGGCTCGCCCGACGACGGGTCGCCGGGCCGGACCACCGGTCGGGGATTGCACCCTGCCCCGAAGGCCGCCAGAGCGTAGCACGGACGCCGACGGGTGCCGGATCCGGGGCCCTCGCCGATCAGGCCGCCGGGATGGCGTACCGCCGTTCGACCAGCAGGACGATGCTGTAGAGCGCCACGCCGATCAGGGCGATCGTCAGGAGGGTCGCGAAGAGGAGCGGGATGTCGAACAGGCTCCCGCGGGCCAGGTTGATGAGCACGCCCAGGCCCGTGTCGCCGCCGGTCCACTCCGCGACGATCGCGCCGACGACGGCGAGCGTGACCCCGATGCGGAGGCCGCCCAGGATGCCCGGCAGGGCGGCCGGCAGCTCCACCATCCAGAGCCGCTGGCGGCGGGTGACCCGATAGCTGCGGGCCATCTCCAGGAGCCGCCGATCGACCCCGTGGACGGCCACGACGGTGCTGACCGCCACCGGGAAGAAGACGATCAGCGCCACGATCAGGGCGTGGGCGAGCAGCCCGCTCCCGAACCAGAGCGCCATGAGCGGCGCGAGCGCGAGGATGGGCACGGCCTGGGCCGCCACGAGGTACGGCGAGGCGACCCGGTTGGCGAGGCTCGAGCGCGCCAGGACGTAGCCGGTGAGCATCCCTGCCAGCGCCCCGCCGAAGAACCCGAAGCCGATCTCGGCAAGCGTCGTGGCGACGTGCGGCTCCATTGTGCCGTCGACCCAGGCAGCCACGAACTTCTGGCCGACGACCAGGGGTCCGGGCAGGATGAACGTCGGGTAGTTGGCGACGATGACGAGGAGCTGCCAGCCGGCGAGGAAGACACCGAAGGCCAGCAGCGGGGGAACCACCCGGTCCCGGCGGATCACGGGATGGCCTCGTCGGGCTGGGGGTGCGCCGGCACGTCGCCCGCCGCGACGGCGAACGCGTCGTCGGTCGCGCCCTCGAGGTGGGCCCGGATCTCGGCCGCCGTCCGGGTCACGGTCGCCGCGTCGAGGTCGCCCGGCCGCCGGGGTCGCGGAAGCTCCACGACGACATCGGCCACCAGCCGGGCCGGGCGCGGCGACAGGACGACGACGCGGTCGGCGAGGAAGACTGCCTCGGCGATCGAGTGGGTGACGACCACGATCGTGGCGCCGATCCGGTCCCAGAGGCGGAGAAGCTCCACGTTGAAGCGTTCGCGCGTGAGCGAGTCGAGCGCGCTGAACGGCTCGTCCATCAGGAGGACCGCGGGCTCGAGCGCCAGCGCACGGGCGATCGCGACGCGCTGGCGCATGCCGCCCGACAGCTCGGCCGGTCGCGCGCGGCTCCAGTCCCGCAGGCCCACCAGGCCCAGCAGGTCCGTGACCCGGCGCTCGCGCGCGTCGCGGTCGCGTCCGGCGACTTCCAGGGGGAACGCGACGTTGGCGAACGCCGAGCGCCACGGGAGGAGGCGGGACTCCTGGAAGACGAGGCCCACCCGAGAATCCGGGCCCGTCACCGGGCGCCCCTCCACTTCGACCGTGCCGGCCCGGGCCGGAAGCAGGCCGGCGATGACCCGCAGGAGCGTGCTCTTGCCGCAGCCGTTGGGGCCCACCAGGGCCACGATCGACCGCGGCGCGATCTCGAGATCGAGGCCCTCGATGACCTCCGTCCGGCGGCCGCCCACGCGGAAGTCGAACCGGAGGCCGTCGAGGCGGATGGCCGGGGCCGAGCCGTCGTTCGGGGGAGGGCCGGGCTCGCGGAGCGCGCGGCCGGGCTCGGCGGTCACGATCACCTCCGGGGCGGGGGCGCGGGCGGAATGGGTCCCGCGTGCACGTCCCGGAGTCTACAGCGCGGCTCGACGGGCATGAAGTAACCCGAAGGGACCGTCGGTCCCGGCCTCCATCGCGACTCCTTGCGGAGCGCGGCCCCCTTGCGGGAGCTCCGGCGCGCCTTGCGGCTCGCCGTCCGTCCTTGCGGACGGGGTCCCCGTCATCGTTGCCGACGACGAGTCAGCCGGTGGATCACGTGCCTCCCTTGCGAGAGGGACGGTTCCCCTTACGGAGA
Source organism: Candidatus Limnocylindrales bacterium (assembly GCA_036834865.1). Lineage (GTDB taxonomy): Bacteria > Chloroflexota > Limnocylindria > Limnocylindrales > CSP1-4 > CTSoil-043. Next base: position 2,600 of record DAITNC010000054.1, read on the forward strand.
ACCCGGCTCACCTTGCGATGAGCCCGGCCGCCTTGCGGCGGTCCCGCGATCCGTTTTCCTCGGCCCCTTCGGGCAGACCAGATGATGGCCCGGCGGACCCCGCGGGCGCAAGGGGACCTGTCCACGAGAATCCGGGACTCTGGACCACTTGTCCACGAACCGTCCACGACAGTTGTCCACGAAGGCCGGGCGGCCGGCGCGGCCGGCGAGGGTGCGAATCCCCCGACGTGAGGGAGTTCCTATCCGATGTTGCGGCTGAACCCGCAGATCGGGCAGCTGGCGAAACCGGAGCGCGGGTCCAGCTCCAGGTGCGTCGTGCAGCCGTTCGTGCCGCAGTAGAGGCGGTCGTCGGCAAGGAAGTGGCGGCGCAGGCGCCGGCTGTCTGCCGAGCGCGCCGCGAAGGCGAAGGGTCCGCCCGGTCGGCGGAGGGTGGAGGTGCGAGGCATGTGCGGTGTGGAACCTTTCCGGACCGGGTGCCCACGTGGCACGCCGGCCATATTGTGAGATGTCGATCGCTCGACGGCGAATGGAGCCGGAGCGGCCGGGGCGTCCGTGCGGCGCGGGAGCGGGTCGTTGGGTGCTCGAACCTGCGCCGGGCGCGTTGCCCTGCGGCAAGGATGGCCCACCCGGGCCGATCCGTCAAACGCCCCGGCATCGGGCGGCACGCGCCGGCCCGCTGCGGGACGACGCAGCCGCGCCGCGAGCGTCGTCAGTTGCGACGATGCTGGCGCGGCCGCCGGTCGGTGGCGGCGCTGGCCGCGGCAAACGCCGCGGCACCGGCGGCACCGGCGGCGCACTTCACGAGCAGCGCGCTGATCTCTCCCTGGAACGGCCGCCCGATGGGGGTGCGCGCGAGCCACTCCAGGTATTCGGGGTCGCTGGCGGCGATCTGGGCGAGGGACCAGCCCGCGTAGCGGCCGAAGTCGAGGACGCTGCCCGCCGGCGCGCCTGGCGGCCGGGCGGGCGGCGACGCCGGCGTCGGCGCGCGCATCTCGTAGCTGACCACCGGCGGCGGCGATGCGGGCTTCCGCTTCGCCTCCGCCTGGGCCTGGTCATGGGCGGCCCGCCTCTCGGGGTCGCGCAGGATCCCCCAGGCCTGGTTGAGGGCGGCCATGCGATCCTGCGAGCCGGTGGAGACGTCAGGGTGATACTTGAGCGCCAGCGCCCGATAGGCGGCCCGAATGACCTCCGGCTCCGCTTCGGGGTCGACCTGGAGGACCTTGTACGGGTCGCCGACAGACAACATCAGTGCGATTGTCGCCCGTCGCCACTGGACGGGGACACCACCCGGAGGTACCGGGACCCGCGGGGCCGCCTGCCGCCGGCGAAGCCCCTGCTTCAGGCCTCGACGAGCGAGCGAACCGCCTCGCGGAAGGCGGCCGTGTGGCGATCGACGTCGGATTTCGTGGTCGCCGGCGACATCAGCGCCATGTTGTGGAACGGCGTCAGCAGGATCCCGCGGTTGAGCGCGTGGAGGTGCATGTACTGCCCGAGCTCGAAGTCCATGCCCTGCGCGGCCTCGGCGCCGCTTCGCGGCAGCTGCGTCCGGAAGAGGTACTCGGCGCGGCAGCCCAGGCGCGAGACGTGCCAGGGCACGCCGAACTCGTCGATGGCGGCCTGCACACCGGCGGTCCAGCGCTCGCCGAGCGGGATCATCCGGGCGAAGTTGGCCTCCGTCAGGACGTGTGCCAGGGTCGTCCGGATCGCGGCCAGCGAGAGCGCGTTCCCGGCGAGCGTCCCCCCGACGCCGCCCACGTCGATGAGCTCGAGATCCGCGTTCGCGGCGAGGATCCGGTCGGCGACCGCCTGGCTGAGCCCGTAGGTCCCCGCGGGGATCCCGCTCCCGATCGCCTTGCCGATCGTGAGGAGGTCCGGGTCGAGCCCCTCGGCCCGGGTGTAGCCGCCGGGGCCGGCGCAGATCGTGTGCGTCTCGTCGATGACCAGGAGCGTGCCCGTCTCCCGGGTGAGGCGCCGGAGCGCGTCGTGGTAGCCGGGCTCCGGGTGGACGATCCCGACATTCGTCATGACCGGCTCCGCCAGGACCGCCGCCACGTCGCCCGGCGCCAGCGCCGCCTCGAGCGCGGCGACGTCGTTCCACTGGACGACCTTCGTCGTGAGTCGCGGGTCCACGGCCGGCCCGATGTTCCCATCCGACGGTCCCACGACGCCGTCCCGCAGCGTGGCAAAGGTCTCGTCCACCGAGCCGTGGTAGCAGTGGTCGAAGACCAGCACGTAGGGCCGGCCGGTGATCTGCCGGCAGAGGCGGAGCGCGAAGCGGTTCGCGTCGGTGGCGCTCAGCGTGAACTGCCAGAAGGCCAGCCCGAAGCGTCGCTGGAGCTCCTCGCCGACCTCGACCGCGACTTCGCCGGGCAGCATGGTCGTGATGCCGCGGACGAGCTGCGCGGCGATCCCGGCGACCGCCTCCTCCGGCGAGTGACCGGTCATGGCGCCGGTGTCGCCCAGGCAGAAGTCGACGTAGTCGTGCCCGTCCACGCAGCGGAAGTGGGCGCCGGTGGCCTCCTCCACGAAGACCGGGTACGGCCCGGCCCACTTCGCCATCCAGCTCATCGGGACGCCACCGAGGAGCGATCTCGAGGCGCGCTCGAAGAGCGCCTTCGAGCGCGGATGCGCGGCCCCGAACTGCGCAACCTCGTCGGCCATTCTCGCCGCAAGTCGTCCCCGGTCGATCGTTGCCGTCATCGTCGGATGCCTCCGTGCCCGTCCCTGCGCGCGACGCGGCGCTCGCCGCCCGAGGTGAGTCCAGCGTAGGGGAAGCGCCCCGGTCGCGCGTCCCGGTCGCGACGAGTGGTACGCTCGGCCTCCGTGACAGCACAGGATCCCCCTCGGCCATCCCCCCCGCGGGGCGTTGCGCGCGGCCGCTTCGTTCCCACGCTGCTGGACGCCGTGGTGCCCGGGCTGGGCCACCTCGCGGCGGGTCGGATCGCGCGCGCCGCGGTGTTTGCCATCCCGACGGTGCTGCTGGTGGGGCTTCTCGCAGGGGCGGCAGTCTCCGCCGGGCTGCCTCGGCTGGGCAGCCTGGCGCTCGACGACCGCGTGCTGCTGGGACTCATCGGGCTCCAGGCCGTGATCCTGCTGTGGCGCCTCGCGGCGATCGGATCCAGCCTGCTCAACCCCAGCCTGCCCCGGCTCCGGGGCCGCGACGCGATCCCGATCATGCTGCTCGCGGTCGTGGCGGTTGGCCCGCAGGCCTACCTCGGGTACGCGACGAACGTGGCGCGCGAGCAGGAGGCAATCGTCTTCGCCCCATCCGCGGCCGGGAGCGGCGCGTGGAATCCCAGCCCGTCGCCCGGCCCGCCGTCCTCCCAGGGCCCGGTGGCGAGCGCCGACGCGAGCGCCGCGCCGTCAGCCTCGCCTTCGCCTGCCGTCGCGCGGACCAACGTGCTCCTCATCGGCGTGGACGCGGGCGCCGGCCGTTCGACGTTCCTGACGGACACGCTGATCGTCGCGTCCCTTGACCCGGTCGGCGAGACCGTTTCGCTCCTCTCCCTCGCGCGCGACATGGTGGACGTGCCCCTGCCCGGCGGTCGCACGTACTCGGGCAAGATCAACTCACTGCTCTCGTATGCCCGGCTACATCCCGGCGAGTTCCCCGGATCGTCCGGAGACGGGCACGACGTCCTCATGGCGGCTGTCGGCACGCTCCTGGGCCTGGACATCCAGCGCTACGCCCAGGTGAACCTGGGCGGCTTCGTCGCGCTGGTCGACAGCCTGGGCGGGGTGGACGTCAACGTGGCGCACGCGTTCTGTGATCCGTCGTACGACGAGTACGGCATCCCCGCCGGCTTCGCGATCACCGCCGGACGCCACCACCTGAACGGCTCGCAGGCGCTCGCCTACGCGCGCGTCCGGAAGGCTGCCGGCGAATCGGACTTCACCCGCCAGGCCCGGCAGCAGGAGCTGCTTTCCGGGGTCCGGGACGCGGTCGTGAAGGGCGGCTTCCTGGGCGATCCGCTCGGGTTCCTCCAGGCGGTCGGGCAGACCGTCGAGACGAACCTCCCGCGGAACCTCGTCGTCCCGCTCGCCCAGGTCGCGGAGCGGGTCGACCGGTCGAAGACCTATCGCGCGGTCGTCACCTACCCGCTGGTCCGGCCGGGCTTCGACGTGCGCGGCTCGATCCAGCTGCCGGACGTCGCTGGAATCCGGGCCCTCGCGGCGCAGCTCTTCCCGTCGCCGGGAACGCTTCCCGCCGTCGCCCTCGCGGCGCCCCAGCCGGCCGCGCCGCGCGCGTCAGGGAGCGGCGTCTCGTCGTGCCTGCCGGCGGCCATACCGAAGCCGGCCCCGACGCGCGCGGCAAGCCCCAGCCCGAGCCCGTCACCCTCGGCGACGCCCCCGGATGGCTCCGCGCCCTCTCCCACCGAGCCCACGCCCGGCACCGAGCCGTCGCCCAGCCCATCGCCCATCCCGTCGCCCGGCTCGTCGTCCAGCCCGGCGCCCTGACCTGAGTGAGGCTGCCCGCGCCCGGAGCGCGGCCGTCGGGGTCAGTGCGGGTCAGTGCGGGCGGAACGTCAGCAGCGGCTCGGGAGCCTCCTCGTCGGCCTCGTGGCCCGCCACGTCGTCCAGCTCCCAGGTGAGGCCCGACGTGACGCCGACGACGCCGCCGAGATCGCGGATGACCTCGACGATCGTGTCCGCCAGGGAGCGGCGCTCCACGCGGCCACCGAGGTGCACGACCCCGTCGGTGACATCAACGACGAAGATCTCGGGCTCGAGCCAGAAGGCAGTCTTGGCGAGGACCTCCTCGCGAACGAGGCGCGCCAGCTCCGCGTCCGGGCGCACGAAGGCGCGGACCACGTCCGCCCGGGTGACGATCCCAACCAGCCGTCCAGCATCGACAACGGGGAGGCGGTTGATCTTCAACGCAGCCATCTGCTCGGCGGCCCAGCGAAGCGTGTCGTTCGCCGCCACCGTGATCGCCGGGCTGGTCATCGCTGCGCCGGCCGTCTGAGCCTCGATCTTCGCGAGCTCCGCAAGCGTCTGGCGCGACTCACCGAAGACGCGCGCAAGAAGGCGGTGGTGGACTGCCTCCCGGCCGCGCTCCTTGATCACGAAATCCGCCTCGGACACCACGCCGAGGACGGCGCCGTCGTCGCCCACGACCGGGACGCCGCTGATTCCCTTGCTGACCATCAGGGCGGCCACGTCCTTCAGGGGCGTTTCGGGCCGCACGGCGGCCACCTGGCGGGTCATCACCTGGGCCACCTTCATGCCGAGTCCTCCTGGCAGGTCATCGTCCGTCCTGGCTCCTGCGCCGGAATCATCGCGCCCGCCGCGGCCCCCGGCACGGGACGTTCGGCCCGGATCCGTGGTGCGAGCGACCCGCCGGTGGCCCCTACGGCATGACGGGCATGTCCACGACGCCGCCCGCGGCGGTCCATGCACGGCCGACGAGCACGGGGTCGGCGCCACCGATGCGAGTCTCGGCTGCCCGTTCGGCGCCGGCCTCGGCCGGGAGCGCCGTCGCGAGCTCGCCGGTCCACGCGTCCCGGATCGCCGTCGCGGCCGCGACGAAGGCACTGCCCGGCGCGTCCTCGCGGGCGCCGATCGCCCACGCGCCGACGGCCCCGAGATCGTCGGCCGGGCCGGTGATGCGAACGCGACCGGATGCGCGCGCTCCCGCGCCGGGGATGCGCCGGATGGAGAGGTCAAGGGCTGCGCCCGGGGGGACGGCATCCGCGAGCGCGGCAACCTCGAAGCCGCCGCCGGAGCCGGGGAGCCCGAGCAGGCGTCGGCGCGTCGCGGCGATCGCGGCGGGGCTGGCGTCCCCGGCCAGCCAGCGCCGGCCGAGGACCGCGGCCGCGGCAGGCGCCGTCCCGGACCCGGCGAAGAGGTCCGCGACCAGGTCGCCGGGCTCGCTGGAGGCGGCGATGAACCGCGCCACGAGCGCCTCGGGCTTCTGCGTGGGATAGCCGGTTCGCTGTGACTTGCGGGCGTAGTCGGCCGTGAACCAGTCGCGCGGCAGCGTCCCGGCCGGCACGAGCTGGCGATACGTCCGGCCGGGCTCGTCGCGGCCGGCGAACCCGCCGCCCTCGCGATACCGGATCACGAACGGCCGCCCGTCCTCGTCCACGTGCCGGGACAGTGCCCGCCGCGAGCTCTCGAGGAGTGGTTCCAGGATCCGCTCCGGATGGAACGTCCAGGTCCGGCCGCGGGTGTAGAGGAGGATGTCGTCGTGCTTGGCGTTGTAGCGCCGGCGTGCCAGCTCACGCCCGGCGTAGACCCACACGAGGTGGTTGCGGAAGCTGCCCGCCCCGAAGATCTCGTCGCACAGCAGCTTCGCCGCGTGGACGCTGCGCGCGTCGAGGTGGAGGTACAGCGAACCCGTGGGCGAGAGGAGCTCGCGGACCAGCTCCAGCCGCGGCGCGAGCATCGCGATGAAGCCACCGAGCCCGCCCGGCTGCCGATCCGCGTACGCCGCCGGCCCGCGCCGGGCCCCGCCGGCCGCGCGGGACTCCACCGCCACGTCGGCGCCCAGGCGCGACGAGCCACGCGAGCGCGTTCGCAGGTGGAATGCATCGCCGGTGCCGAACGGCGGGTCCAGGTAGACCAGGTCGACCCGCCCGGCGAACTCGGCGAGGAGCGCCGGCAGCGCCCGCAGGTTGTCGCCGGCCACCAGCCGGTTCGTGAACCCGCCGGCCGGTCCCGGGAACCGCTCGATCACGCGGAGCGGCTCGACGGTGCGGGCGGCGCGGGCGCGGGACCCGTCGGGCTCGTACTTGCCGGGCCAGGTCAGCTCGAGGTCAGCGGCCGGGGCGTGCCGTGCCGCGTGCGGCCGCGGGCGGCCGCTCACGCGGCCACCCGGCACGCGTACGCGTAGAAGAGCGGCACGTCGAGCGCAAGATGCGCCGAGAACGGGAGCAGCAGGGAGTCCGTTCGGACAGCCACGAGCCCAGCGACCATGCCGCTCGCGACCATCCCCAGCCAGAGGAGCGGCGCCGCCCCCGTGACGTCCGCGCCGAGGTGGGCGAACCCGAAGACCACCGCCTGGCCGAGCAGCGCCCCGGCGAGGCCCAGGGCCGGCCTGGACCAGCCCAGCAGCGCGCCTCGATAAGCGGTCTCCTCCAGGGCTGCGTTGGCGGCTGCGAACGTGACGGCAGGGACGAGCGAGCCGAGGTCCCCGGTCGCCAGCCCGACATCGCCGAAGAAGGGCCGAGCCAGCAGCGGCCCGACCCACAGGGAAGCCGGCACCAGGATCAACGGGGCAGCCACTGCCAGGGCGGTCACGCGGCGATCCGCCGGCCACCGGAGCCTCAGCGCCGCGCGATCGCCCACCAGGAGTGCCACGAGGGCCAGGGTGCCCAGGACGAGGATCGCCTGGATGACGCGCGTCACGGTCGGCGGAGAGAGCAGGTCCGTGCAGTGGAGCGCGTCGGGGAGCGGCATCGGCGTCCCCGCGAGGCTGGCCCACGTCAGCCCGACGGCCCCCGGGAGCGTGGCCAGCACGGTGCGGCCAAGCGGGGTCCGGGCCCGACCGCGCGCCGCCGCCATCGCCACCAGGGCGAGGACCGCGAGGACCAGCGGGCGAAGCACGGGGAGCGCGGCGCCGGACGCGAGAATCGCGATCGGCATCCACGCCGGCTGGCGGATGGCGGAGGCGACTGCCCGACCTGCGGAGCCCATGCCGGAATGGTGCCTCAACGGCCGCCGCGCGATCAGGCTCGCCGACCTTCGGTGCGAAACCGTCGCGCGCCGCGCCGACAACCGTCCTACCGTTTCCACCAATGAACAGAGCGACGGCGCCCCGGAGGCGGAGGTGATCGGGCCGGGTCCCGCGTTCGGCCCGTTGCAGACCGTCTCCCTCGAGAACGACCGGGTCAGGGTCGTCGTGGTCCCGGCCCTCGGCGCCCGCGTCATCTCGTTCTCCGACCGGTTCGCGGCCCGCGAATGGCTGGTGGCGGGCGACCCACCGGCCGATCCCGACGCCTGGGCCCGCCACGACGCGGTATTCGATGGCGACGTCGCCTACGGCTGGGACGAATGCCTGCCCACCGTCGGGCGCTGCGCCGACCCCCTCGAATCAGCCGCGCCGCCGCTGCGCGACCACGGCGACCAGTGGGGCCGCCCCGCCGAGGTCACGGCCACCGGCGAGGTGCTCGTGGCAACCTGGAGTGGCGGCGGCTGGCCGTACCGGTTCATCCGGCGGCTTCGCCTGGACGGCCCCCGCCTCGTGGCCGACTACGAGCTGGTGAACCATGGCGAGCGCGAGCTGCCGATCCTCTGGTCGATGCATCCGCTCCTGGCTCTGGAGCCCGGCGCGCGGCTGGACGTGGAAGGGCTTGCCTCCGTGCGCGTCACGCACGCGACGG
>DAITNC010000055.1:0-10813 GCA_036834865.1 Candidatus Limnocylindrales bacterium
CAGCCGGCCTCGGGGTCTCCGATCGCTCGGGACTCACCCGGGGGCGGGGCAACTCGGCGAATGGTAGAGGCCGCCGGTGAGGGTGTCAAACGATCCCGGACGCCGAGGACCGACGGGCCGTCAGAGCGGGCTGGACTCGACGAGCAGGATGAAGGCCGCGCCGGAGATCCAGGCGAGCAGGGCGAGCTCGGGTGATCCCGGGACCCCGAGGGGACCAACGGCGATCACGTAGATGACGATGCCGACCACGAGCGCGACCCCCGCCTTCGCGAGGCGGAGAAGAACCTCGAAGACGAGGTTGCTCACAGGTCAGACTGCCCGGCGGCCCTGGAACGCCCGGATCAGCGTGATCTCGTCCGCGTATTCCAGGTCGCCGCCGACCGGCAGGCCTCGCGCGAGCCGCGTGACGGCTCCCACGCGGCCCTCGATCCGCTCCGTGATGTAGGCCGCGGTGACATCTCCCTCGAGCGAGGGGTTGGTGGCGAGGATGATCTCCTCGAAAGGCTCGCCATCCAGCTCGGCGGTCACGGCGCGCTCGAGGAGCTCCGCGATCCGCAGGCGTTCCGGTCCGATCCCGTCCATCGGGCTGATGGCCCCGTTGAGCACGTGGTACCGGCCTCGCCACTCCCCCGTGCGCTCGATCGCGAGGACGTCCAGGGGCTCTTCGACGACGCAGATGCGGCGGCCGTCGCGGGATCCGTCGCGGCAGATCGGGCACGTGGGCGCGTCGCTGATGTTGAAGCAGATCGTGCAGAAGACGACCTCGTCACGAACGGCCACGAGGGCCGTCGCGAGCGTCCGCGCCTCCGCATCCGGGGCGCGGAGCAGGTGGTAGGTGAGACGCTGGGCGGTCTTCGGGCCGATCCCGGGCAGCCGCGAGAACGCCTCGATCAGGCGTGCAACGGGCTCGATCACGGCGGATGGCACGGGGGCGCCCGCCTACATCCCCGGCAGGCGGAGGCCACCCGTCACGGCGGCCAACTTCGACTCGCTGAGCTCTCGGGCGGCCCGCAGGGCGTCGTTGACGGCGGCGACGACCAGGTCCTGCAGCATCTCCACGTCGGCCGGGTCGACCGCGCTCGGGTCGATCTCGACGCTCACGAGGTGCTGCTTGCCGGTCACGACGGCCCGCACGACGCCGCCGCCGGCCGTTCCCTCGAGCACGGTCGCGGCCAGCTCCTCCTCGACTCGCTGCATGTTCTGCTGCATCTGCAGCGCCATCTTCTGGAGATTGCCGAAGCCCATCCGATTTCCATCCTCCGTCGTCCGCCGTGCGGGGACCGCTCGTGGCCAGAGTCTGCGACATCGCGCCGAGGCGCGCAGGGCCACGCGCGATGCGAGCCCGTCAGTCGACGTCGCGGACGCCGACGAGCTCGTCACCCCAGACCGCTCGCGCTGCGGCGATCACCGCGGAGCCCTCGGCGTCGGCGGGCGGCGAGACATCGAGCTCCACATTGGTCGCGACGCAGCGGACGGCGACCGGGCGGCCGAGGACCCGCGACAGGCCCTCCTCGAGCGTTGGGCGGCGCCGATCGGCGACGTCGCGGAGGAAGAGCTGACTCTCCGGGAACCCCAGCGTGACGATGGCGCCGTCGACCGCCATGGGCCGGCACGCCTCGATGAGGGGCTTCGTCGGGGGATGCCGGCTGATCAGGGCGACGATCTCGGGCCAGCGGCGCCGGAGCTCGGCAAGCGGCTCCTCGGTCGGGGGCGCCTCGGGCCCGGGAATGGGCGCCACGGACGGGGCGGGGTCGGGGTGCGGTTCCACCTCGCCGGATGCAACCGGCGGGGCGACGGTCGGCGGGGCGACTGGGGCGCGCTGCGGGATTGCGGCAGGCGCGACGGAAGACGCGGCGGCCGGCGCCGCTCTGACCGGCGGCGAGGCCGAAACCGGGGCCGCCCGGGCGAGCGCTCGATCCGATGCCGGCACGGGCGGTTGCGCCGTGGGCTGGGCGGTCCCGAGCAGCGCGAGCTCAAGCTGGAACCGCATGCCGCCGGGCGCGGCGCTCGCGGGGTCGATCATGGCGAGGCGGCGCGCCGCGGCGACGAGCGCCGGGGCACCGAGGTCCGACAGGGGGCTCACGCCGGGGGTCCCCGCGAGCGCGGCTCGAAGGGCGACCCGAAGCGCGTCGATGGCCTGGTCCGTGAAGGAACGGAGGTCACGCCCGCGGTCCTCGAGGGCATCCAGGAGCGCGATCCCGGCCACGGGTTCGCCGGTCGCGAGCGCGGTGACGAACCGCGCGACTGAATCCCCGTCCGCGAGCCCGAGCAGGTCGCGCACGGCGTCGGCAGTGAGCAGGTCGCCACCACCGGAGAGCAGCTGGTCGAGGATCGACTCTGCGTCGCGCATCCCGCCGTCCGCCAGGTGGGCGACCAGCGCGACGGCTTCCGGCTCGGCGGCGCGTCCATCCGCGTCGAGGATCCGGCGCAGCTTGCCCTCGATGAGGACCGGCGGCAGGGGCCGGAAGTCGAAGCGCTGGACGCGCGAGAGGACGGCGGGGCGGATCTGGCCGGGGTCCGTGGTGCAGAAGATGAAGAGAACGTGCGGCGGGGGCTCTTCGAGCGTCTTGAGGAGGACGTCCCAGCCCTGCGTGATGCGCTGGACCTCGTCGATGATGAAGACCTTCGTCGGCAGGTCCGCGGGCGCGGTGTAGATGCGCGGCAGCAGCTCGCGGATGTCGTCCACGCGATTGTTCGACGCGGCATCGAGCTCGACGACGTCGAGCGCCCGGCCTTCGCGGATCGCGTCGCACGAGGGGCAGGCGTCGCACGGCTCGCCGTCCGCGACGTTCGGGCAGTTGATCGCCTTGGCGACGATCCGCGCAAGCGACGTCTTGCCGGTTCCGCGCGGGCCGACGAAGAGGTAAGCGTGGCCGGTCCGGCCGGTCCGCAGCGCGTTCCGGATCGTGGTGACGACCGGGTCCTGGCCGACGATCTCCTCGAAACGCTGGGAACGCCAGCGCCGGTAGAGGGCCTGGTGCGTGGGGCTTTCGCTCACTTGGCTCCCGATCGGGTCGCGGCGACAGAAGGACGAAGTGCCGTGCACCCTCCGTCGACCAGGACGTCCCCGCGCCCACCGACACGATCGGCTCAGACCAGGCCTTGCCGCGGCACCCGACGAGCCTCGCTTAGCGCTGCTTCCTTCCGGACCTGACGCGGTTCGCGTGTCGCCGCTGCGCGGGACCCGATCCTCGACGCCGTTCGCGCCGGCGGCCCTCGAAGACGAAGACCTCGGGAGGGAATTCAGCCCTGCTGGAGCGGATTGCAGGTACAGGGCACCGCTAGTTCCCCGCCTAGCACGGCAGCGGGATCATAGCAGGGGGCCCGGGAGATCCTCCCGGGCCGGCGAGGGCGGTGGCGGAGAGGGAGGGATTCGAACCCTCGATGGGTTGCCCCATACCGCATTTCCAGTGCGGCGCCCTAGGCCTCTAGGCGACCTCTCCGCGGGCGTGTCGGCGCGGAGGCCGGCGGGTCGGGTGCGAGTGGCGTGGCGGAGAGGGTGGGATTCGAACCCACGGTGCTTGCGCACACCGCTTTTCGAGAGCGGCACCTTCAACCACTCGGACACCTCTCCGCGCGAGAGGATACCAAAGGCGAACGGACCCGGGATTGGGAGGCGCTCCGCGTGGTCGCCCGGCAGCCGGGGCCGGGCGATCCGCGGGCGGCGGCGGGCAGCCTTCAGGCCCGGGTCGCCACCTCGAGCAGCTCCGCCGCGTCGGCGCGAAGGATCCCGGAGACGAGGTCCATCCGCCGGAGGAACCCGGGATGGTCGGCCAGCTGGATCACCGAGCCGGCCGCCCCGGCGGTCGGGTTCGAGGCCGCGTAGACGAGGCAGTCCACGTCCGACTCGAGCAGCGCGCCGACGCACATCGCGCACGGCTCCACGACCGCGAAGACGGTCACGCCCGCGAGCGACGTGGTCCCCAGGCGGCCCGCAGCCTCGCGCAGGGTCACGATGATCGCGTGGGCCGTCGGGTCGGTGCGGGCCGCGACCTCCTCGTGGCCGCTGGCCACCAACGCCTCGTCGAGGACCGCGACGGCTCCCCGGGGGCGCTCGCCCTTCTCGATCGAGGCGCGAGCCTCGGCGAGCGCGGCGCCCATGAACAGCTCGTAGTGCATGCCGTCAGCCTACCCCGCCAGGGTGGATGCCGGTCACGAATCCAGGCCGGACAGGCCGCGGAGCGCGCGCGCAAGGGCCGACATGTCGTCGTCGGCGTGGCCCGTCGCCACCAGGCCGGCCTCCAGCTGCGCGGCGAGGGCCGCGACCGGCAGGACGGCGCCCGACTCACGGGCCAGGTCCAGGGCGATGCCGAGATCCTTCAGGTGCAGCGCAACCTTGAAGCCGAGCGGGTATTCGTTGGCCAGCATCCGCCCGCTCCGGTTCGCGAGGACCCAGCTCTGTGCCGCGCCGCCCGAGAGGGCCTCGACGACCTGCTGCGGGTCGAGACCGGCCTTCAGGGCGAGGACCAGCCCCTCCGCGACCCCCAGGTACGTCCCGGCCAGGATGACCTGGTTGACTGCCTTCGCAGCCTGGCCTGCGCCCACCGGCCCGAGGTGCGTGACCGTCCGGCCGATCGCCGCGAGAACCGGCCGGGCCCGCTCGACATCGGCGGGCGCGCCGCCGACGAGGATCGCCAGCGTGGCGTTGCGGGCTCCCTCGCTGCCGCCGGTGACCGGGGCATCCACGAAGGCGATCCCCTGCTCCGCGAGGCGGGCCGCGAACCGCCGGCTGGCCGCCGGATCGATCGTCGAGCAGTCGATGACGAGGGTTCCCGGCGGGGCGCCCACGGCGACACCCGCCGGGCCGAAGAGGACCGCCTCGACGTCCGGGGTGTCGGAGACGCAGACGAGCACGATGTCGGCCGCGGCCGCGAGCGCCGCGGGTGTCTCGGCGACGGCGACCCCGAGCGTGCCGAGCTCCGTCGCGCGGCCGGCGGTCCGGTTCCAGACACCGAGCGGGAAACCGGCGCGGGCAAGGTTGGCCGCCATCGCAGCGCCCATCGTCCCGAGGCCGAGGACGCCGACGCGGGGTTGGGTTCGATCGGACATGGCCTCGAGTGTAGGCGGAACGGCACTTCCCCGGGGCCCGCCGCAGCAGGAATGATCCGGCGGTGACGATGCCGCGCCGCGGCCGTCTGCGAGAGGAGGTCACGGGTGTCCGAGCGGAAGAAGGTCACGCTGCCCGCACTGTTCGCGAAGGTGGCGGAGGGCACCCCGATCACGTGGCTGACCTGCTACGACTACCCGACCGCCCACTTCCAGGAGCAGGCCGGCATCGACATGATCCTGGTCGGGGACAGCCTGGGCATGACCATGCTGGGTTTCGACAGCACGCTCCCGGTGACGATGGAGGACATGATCCGCCACGCCGCCGCGGTGCGGCGAGGGGCGCCCACCGCCTGGCTGGTCGGCGACATGCCCTACATGAGCTACCAGCCCAGCGTCGAGTCCGCGATCCGGAATGCGGGCCGGTTCATGGCCGAGGCCGGCTGCGACGCCGTCAAGCTGGAGGGCGGCGCCGAGATGGCCGACCGGGTCGCGGGGATCGCGCGGGCCGGGATCCCGGTCATCGGCCACCTGGGCCTCACCCCGCAGAGCGTCAGCGCGCTGGGCGGCTTCCGGCTCCAGGGCAAGGGCGCCGCGCAGGCGAAGAAGATCGTCGACGACGCGCAGGCGCTCGAAGAGGCCGGCGCGTTCTGCATCCTCCTGGAGCTGGTGCCCGACCGCGTCTGCCGGCTCATCACCGAGCGGGCGAAGCACTGCATCATCATGAGCCTGGGCTCGGGGCCCGACGCCCACGGCCAGCTGCTCATCTACCACGACGCGTTCGGGCTCTACCCGAAGTTCACCCCGCGCATGGCCAAGGTCTTCGCCGACGCCGGGGCGGTGATCCGCGAGGGCCTGGCGGCCTACGTCGGCGAGGTGACCGGGCGGACCTTCCCGCAGCCCGAGAACTGGTTCGGGATGAAGGACGAGGAATACGACGAGCTCGTGAGGCTGCTGGGATGAGCGGCCGCGCGCGTGACGTGAGCGCCGACCTTCGCGGCCGGCTCGCGATCCCGGCCGACCGGCTGGACGAGCTGAACGCGTTCCTGCTCGACCCGGGCTCGCGGGTCGTCAACGACCTCCTGGCGGTCATCGCCCACTACGGGACCCCGGAGGAGATCAACCGGAAGGCGAGGGCGGCGGGCGAGCTGCCTGCGCTCCTCGACCGAGTCCGGACCGCCCACCCTGCGTACCTCCCGGACCTGGAATGGCTCGCCGGCGAGCGCGACCGGGGCGCGTTCGTGAGCGTGCCCGACTTCCGCCGAGGCGTCGTGGGCGCGCGGGCGGACACCACCGCCTTCCGCGACGACATGGCCGTGACGCTCGAGGTAAGCGCGCTCCAGTACTTCCCGTGGGTCATTGCGGCCGCGCGAAAGACAATCGCGGAGCGCTCGTTGATGCCGGCCCGCTGGATCCAGGTCCGCCGGATGAAGGAGCAGGAGGCGGACGGCGACCTGCCCGCGATCGCGGCGGCGATGCAGATCATCGGGGCGAGCCTCGTCGAGACGCTCGACACGAAGGGCACCGACGGCTCGAACATCCACCTTGGCGGTCCGGCCACCATCACCGGCTACTTCGGCGGGATCGGCGAGCCCAACGACCATCCGCTGCTGTGGCTCGACGAGTTCCTCCACTACTACACCGAGTTCGGGGTGCGCCAGGTCCTCAACATCAACCCGGGGACCGTGCTGGCGGGCTACCTCCTGCACCGCCTCGGCGTCGACGTCGAGTTCAAGATCTCCGTCTTCATGGGCACCGACAACCCGTTCGCCGGGCTGTGGACGCTCATCGGGGCGAAGCTCTTCGCGCGCGAGGACGGGACGACGCCGCTCGTCGGGTTCAACTGGGGCAACTCCGTGAACAACGAGACGCTGGAGATCACGGCCGAGATCCGGCGCGCCCTCGGGTTCGAGGAGAACGTCCGCTTCGAGCACCACATCACCGAGACGTTCAAGAGCATCGTCCTCCAGCCGTACGACCGCCGGGACGAGCTGATGGCGCTGGCGGAACACGTGCCCAACATCTCGGCGAAGCACGAGGGCGGAGACCCGGCCGTTGACGGGGTCAGGCCCCATCCCTCGGACGCTCTGGACTATTTCCGCGAGAAGGCCGAGGTGATCGCGAGCGGCGACTGGGACAGCCTCGCGCTCAACTTCATGGACAAGCTGGATGCGACCAACCACACCGCGCGCGCCCTGACGGAGCACGGCCTGAGCTTCCTGGCGGCCCGAAACCTGCACCGCTGACGGCTCGAAGGCGAGGCCGCCCGGAATCGTGGCGCGCCCGGCGGGACTCGAACCCACGACCTCCAGGTCCGCAACCTGGCGCTCTATCCACTGAGCTACGGGCGCACGAAGGGTGGCGGAGAGGGAGGGATTCGAACCCTCGATGCAGGTTACCCCACATGGCGGTTTAGCAAACCGCTGCACTAGGCCTCTATGCGACCTCTCCGGGCCACGGCCGGCGGATTCTAGCAGACGCCGACGCGCGGCAGTCAGCGGATGTCTGCCCGCGAGCGGAGAGCCGGTGAGGCGCTCAGGGGCCCGGCGAGCGGGACTTCGACACGAGCGGGACTGCGCGTTGACAGGGTCCGCCGGCGGCGGCTATGGTCCGGGCACCGTGCAGGCGCACCACCACTTCTTCTTTATGGACCCGGCATGACCGACCGCGGGGCGTAGGCTCCGGGGCACGGCTCGTGCCGGGTGGAAGCAGGGGTCGCAAGCCTCTGCTTTTTTCTTTGTCCAGCACTCTGCCCGGCACGGGATCATCGGGACGCGAGGCGAGGCCACATGTTCGTCGTCATGTCGCTCGGGGCGAGCGAGGAAGCGCTCAACGCGGTTCGCAGCCTGATTCTCGACGAGGGCCTGACGCCCCACGAGAATCGGGGAGCCAGCGGCACCGTGATCGCCGTGCTCGGCGAAGGCGGCGCGCGGCTCGACCGGCTCGGCGCCAGGCTGACCGTCCTGCCGGGCGTGGCGTCGGTGACCCGGACCAACCGCCCGTTCAAGCTGACCTCGCGGGCGTTCCACCCCGAGGACACGGTGGTGGAGGTCGGCGGTGTCCGGATCGGCGATGGCTCGCTCGCGATCATGGCCGGCCCCTGCGCGATCGAGTCGCGGGAGCAGCTCTTCGAGACGGCCGACGCGGTCGCCGCCGCCGGCGCGGACGTGCTGCGGGGCGGCGCGTTCAAGCCGCGCACGAGCCCCTACTCGTTCCAGGGCCTGGGCCTCCACGGGTTGCGGCTCCTGGCCGAGGCTCGCGAGCGGACCGGGTTGCCGGTGATCACCGAGGTGATGGAGCCCGGCCAGGTGGAACCCGTCGCCGAGTACGCCGACATCCTCCAGATCGGCGCGCGGAACATGCAGAACTACTCGCTGCTGATGGCCGTCGGCAAGACCGGGCGTCCCGTCCTCATCAAGCGCGCGCTGTCCGGCACCATCGAGGAGTGGCTGATGGCCGCCGAGTACGTGATGTCGAGCGGCAACCCGAACGTGATCCTCTGCGAGCGGGGCATCCGGACCTTCGAGACCGCTACGCGCAACACGCTCGACATCGCGGCCGTGCCGCTCCTGCACGAGCTGACGCACCTGCCCGTGATCATCGACCCGTCGCATGCGACCGGCAAGCGCTGGCTGGTGGCCCCGCTCTCGATGGC
Organism: Candidatus Limnocylindrales bacterium; assembly: GCA_036834865.1. Lineage (GTDB taxonomy): Bacteria > Chloroflexota > Limnocylindria > Limnocylindrales > CSP1-4 > CTSoil-043. The sequence goes on from DAITNC010000055.1 coordinate 8,702, forward strand.
CGCGGCCGCGATCGGCGCCGATGGCCTGCTCATCGAGGTCCACCCGCGCCCCGAGGAGGCGCTCTCCGACGGCGACCAGTCGATGACGCTGGACCAGTTCGCGGCGCTCGTGGCGGCCGTCCGGCCGGTGCACGACCGGGCCGCGCCGCTCCACGCTCCCCGCGGCGGTGCCATCGTCGCGGCCGGTTCAAGGAGCTGAGGACGACCGTGATCGGGGTGCCCCTCGCCGGCCCGATCACCGTGCGCCCCGCACGCCGGTTGCGCGGCGAGATCCGCCTGCCCGGCGACAAGTCGATCAGTCACCGGGCGCTCCTGCTGGCGCTTCTCGCCGCGGGAGAAAGCAGGATCACGGGTGCCGGCGACGGTCGCGACGTGCGCGCCACCGCCGGCGCCGTGACGGCGCTCGGCGCCAGCCTGACGCGCACCGGCGGGGATGCCCGCAACGTGGACTACCACGTCTTCTCGCCCGGCCGCGCAGCGCTCGTGGAGCCGGCCGGGATCCTGGACTGCGGCAACTCCGGCACCACCTTCCGGCTGGTCGCGGGCATCCTGGCCGGGCTGCCCGCTTTCGGCATCCTCGACGGCGACGAGTCGCTCCGCCGCCGGCCGATGGCCCGGGTGGCGGCGCCGCTCGCCGCGATGGGTGCCACGATCCTCGGGCGCGCCGGTGCGACGCTGGCGCCCTTCGCGATCACGGGCTCCGCCGCGCTCCGCGCCATCGATCACGCGACGCCGGTCCCCAGCGCCCAAGTGAAGTCGTGCGTGCTCCTGGCCGGGCTTGCCGCCTCGGGAACGACGGCGGTCCGCGAGGCGCTTCCCACGCGCGACCACACGGAGCGGATGCTCCGCGCCCGCGGCGTCGACGTCCTGACCGAGATCCTCGACGACGGTGGCGCGATCCACCGGGTCACGGGACCGGCGACGGTCCTCCCGCTCGATGAGCGGGTCCCCGGCGACGTGTCGGCCGCGGCGTTCTGGCTGGTCGCCGCCTCCATTCACCCCGACGCGGACCTGCTCCTCCGGAATGTCGGGACGAACCCGACGCGGCGTGGGATCATCGACCTCTTGCGCCGGATGGGCGCCGAGATCGAGGAACGGCCGGTGGGGACCGGCCCGGGCGGGGCGTCCGGCGAGCCGATCGCCGATCTCGCCGTCCGGAGCAGCGCTCTTCACGGAATCGACGTGGATCCCGCCGAGGCCGCCGAGGCGATCGACGAGATCCCGATTCTCTGCCTCGCTGCCGCGGCGGCGTCCGGTCGCAGCCGGATCCGCGGCATCGGGGAGCTGCGCCACAAGGAATCGGACCGCGTCGACGGGATCGTCGCCGGACTCGCGGCCCTGGGAGCCCGGATCCGGGCGGACGGCGACGAGATCGAGATCGACGGTGGCCGGGCGCTCCGGGGAGCGGCGGTCGCCAGCCATGACGACCACCGCCTGGCGATGACGTTCGCCGTCGCGGGCCTCATCGCCCCGGGGACGACACACGTCGGGGAGCCCGGCTCCGCCGACGTCTCCTACCCGGGCTTCTTCGACGAGCTGGAAAGGGTGCGCGCATGACGAAGCGGATCGTCCTCATCGGCCATCCGGTGGCCCACTCCCTGTCCGGCGCGATGCAGCAGGCCGCGCTGGACTCGCTGGGCATCCCGGCGACCTACGAGCTCTGGGACCGGCCGGCGGCCGAGCTCGCGGACGCGATCACCGAGCTGCGGGGCGACGACTTCCTGGGCGCGAACGTCACGATCCCGCACAAGGAGAAGGTTGCCTCGCTCGTGGATCGCCTCACGGAGGAGGCGCACGCCACTGGCGCGGTCAACACGATCACGAAGGAAGGCCGCAAGCTGGTCGGCCACAACACGGACGTGCCGGGCTTCCGGGTCGCGCTGGACCGGCTGGTGGGCAAGCAGAAGATGCCGCGCCAGGCCGTGGTGCTCGGTTCGGGTGGCGGGGCCCGGGCCGTGGTCCACGGGCTGGTGACCGAGGGGTTCCAGCGGATCGTGGTCTTCAATCGCCACCTCCACCGGGCCGAGGCGCTGGTGAAGTTCTTCGGGCGCAGCGCGGCCCACATGGAGCTGCGGGCGATGCCCTGGCACGAGTCCATCATCGAGGCGGAGC
>DAITNC010000056.1:0-10665 GCA_036834865.1 Candidatus Limnocylindrales bacterium
GCCTGGAAGGTCTTGAGCCCGAAGTTCTTCCAGCCGGAGAGGTAGTGGAGGATCTCCGACGCGGGCGTGATCGGGTACGAGGCGTAGACCAGCGGTCGGTCCGCCAGCTTCGAAGCGGTGAGCATGCCGAGCGCCGTCGCCTCGTTGCCGGTGATGTTGCGGTACGTCCCGGGCGCCAGGTGCGCGGGCGCCACGCGGTAGGTCGTGTGGAAGATCTCGGTCGTCTCGCCGAACGCGTAGCCGGCGTTGAGCGCCCGCCGGTTGGCCTCCGCGATGATCGGGCGGCCGCCGAACTTCTCCTCGATCCAGGCATGCGTCGTCTCCATGGTCCGGCCGTAGAGCCAGAACATGATGCCGAGGGCGAAGAAGTTCCTGGTCAGGTCCACCTGCTTCGAGGTCATGTCCAGGCCGTCGAGCGCCCGCGCGTTGAGCGTGGAGACGGGGATCTCGAAGACCGTGTAGGCGCGCAGCGAATCGTCCGCGAGGGGGCTGGTCGGGTAGCCCGCCTTGGCGAGGTTCGGAGGCGTGAACGCGTCGCTGTTGACGATGATCGCGCCGCCCGGCGCGAGGTCGCGGATGTTCGCCTTGAGGGCGGCCGGGTTCATTGCCACGAGGACGTCCGGAGCATCGCCGGGGGTGTGGATCTCGCTGGAGCTGAACGAGATCTGGAACCCGGAGACGCCCGGGACGGATCCGGCGGGGGCGCGGATCTCGGCCGGGTAGTCCGGAAGCGTGCTGATGTCATTGCCGAAGACGGCCGCGGTCCGGGTGAACTGGGTGCCGGTCAGCTGCATCCCGTCGCCGGAGTCACCGGCGAAGCGGATGGTGACGCGGTCCAGCTCCTGGACCGGGATGTCGTGCGCTTTCGTGCTCGTCACGGACCTGCACGCTCCTTCGAACGGTGACGCGGGGCTGGCGGGGACGCGACGGAACGAGACCGTCTGTCCGGGGCGGGACGCGTCGAGGACTGTCGGCAAAGGGTAGCGCACGAGGATGCGTTCGTCAGGCGCCCGTCTCGTAGGCGCCCGGAGCCGCCGCCGTGCCGACCTGCCGGCCGATCGAACGCGGCGCGGTCGCGCTTGCTAGGCTCCGGCGGTGGATCGCCGCCGGGCCCTGGGTATCGCGCTCGCCGCCGCTTCGGCCTGCGGCTACGGATCCGGCCCGCTCTTCGCGAAGAGCGTCTACGGCGCGGGACTGGACTGGCTCGCGCTCCTCTACTGGCGTTTCCTCCTGGCCGGGCTGCTTGTGTGGGCGTGGGCGATCCTGGTGCCGGCAAACCGTGCCGCGCTGCGGGCGCTGCCGAGGCGTCGCGTCGCGGCGCTCCTGGGGCTGGGCGCCTTCTTCGTGAGCAACGCGAGCACCTACTACGCCTCTCTCGAGTACATCTCGGCCTCGCTCGCCTCGCTGATCGTCTACATCTACCCCGCCCTCGTTGCCGTCCTCTCGATCCGGTTCGGCCACGGGCTGCATGGGCGCCGGCCGTGGGCCGCGCTCGGGATCGTGAGCCTCGGGGTGGCGCTCACGCTCGGCGGGATCCAGGCGCACGCGGAGCCGATCGGGCTGGTGCTGGCCGTCGCCTCGCCGTGCCTTTACGCCGTCTATATCATCCTGGCGGCCAGGCTTGCCGGCGAGCGCCGCGGCGAGACGGCCAGCGATCGAACGGGCGGCGACGGCGCCGAGACGCGCCCGGCCGTGGCGGCCGCGGTGATGATCAGCGCGACGTTCGTCGTGGTCGCGCTGCTGGCGGCCGCGACCGGCGAGCCGATCGTCCCGTGGCGAGTCCCGGCCGAGGCCTGGTACGGCCTGACGGGGATCGCCGTCTTCTCGACGGCGGTCGCGATCTCGGCGTTCTACGCGGGGACAGCGCGGATCGGGGCGGCCCAGGCCGCGCTGGTCTCCACGGTGGAGCCGGTCTGGACGATCACCCTCGCCACGCTCCTGTTCGGCGAGCGCCTGTCCCCGGTGCAGCTGGTCGGGGGGCTCCTCGTGCTCGTCGGCGTGATCGTCGCGCAGACGACGCCGGGCGCGACGACGTCGGCGGTCGTCGAGGAAGCCTGACGGGCGTACCATCCGGGCGATGGCCGAGATCCTGACGCTTGCCGCGCGCGACGGCACCGCCCTCCTCACGCGTACCTGGCTCCCCGCCGTCGAGCCGTGGGCAACGCTCCTCGTCGTCCACGGCCTGGGCGAGCACTCCGGCCGCCACGAGGCGACCGCGGGCCGCTTTGCCGCGGCCGGGATCGCGACGACTTCGTACGACCAGCGCGGCTCCGGGGCATCGGCCGGCCGGCGCGGGGACGTCGAGCGCTGGGCGAGCTTCCTCGACGACATCGAGGACCGGCTGGCGGCGTCGCGGCGCCCGGGCCTCCCGGCCGCGATCTACGGCCACTCGCTGGGCGGCCTGCTGGTCGCCGACTACCTGCTCGAGGAACGCCCGCTGCCCGACGTGGCGATCCTCTCCGCACCCGCCCTCGGCGCGACGGTCAACCCCGCGCTCCGTCGAGCGCTCCCGTTGCTCGCGGCGATCCTCCCGCGCGTCGCGATCTCCAACCCCTGGGACGGCGCGGCGCTGTCGCGTGACCCCGCGATCGGCGCGGCCGTCGCCATCGATCCCCTGTGCGAGTCGCGGACCAGCTTCCGGCTGGGAAACGGACTCTTCCGCGCGATGGATCGCGTGCGCAGGCGGCTCGCGCAGCAGGGCGGCTTCCCGCTCCCGGTCCTGCTGGTCCACGGTGGCGCCGACCCGCTCGTGCCGACCGAGACGACCGCGTTCGCCGGTGCCTACCCATCCGTCGAGCGCCGCGTCTACCCGGACGTCCGCCACGAGCTGCACCACGACCCGGTTGACGGGACACGGATCGTGGACGAGATGGCCAACTGGCTCCGGGATCAGCTCGGCAGCTGAGCCGCGACTCGCCGGTCAGGCTGCGGTGCGGCGGCCCTCCTTCAGGAGGCTCCGGAGGAGGAATGTCACGTTGGCCGGCTTCTCGGCGAGGCGCCGCATGAAGTACGGGTACCACTCGGTCCCGTACGGAACGTAGACGCGGACGCGGCGCCCGCGGCGGAGCAGCTCCGCCTGGAGGTCGCGGCGAACGCCGTACAGCATCTGGAACTCGTAGCGGTCCGCGGGGATGCCCTCGTCGTCCGCGAAACGAAGCAGCCGCCCGATCAGCCGGCCGTCATGCGTGGCGAGCGCCGGGTATGCCCCGTCGCGCATGAGCCGCCGGGCGAGCGACTCGTAGGCGACGTCGATCTCCTCGCGCTCGTGGAACGCCACGGACGCCGGTTCCTTGTAGGCGCCCTTGCAGAGGCGGACCCGCGCGCCCTCGACGATCAGTGCCTCGATGTCGGCCGCGCTCCGGCGCAGCGCGGCCTGGATCACCACGCCGCTCTCCGGGTTGAGCGACCGCAGCTCGCGCCAGAGGCCCAGCGTGCGGTCGGTCTTCGTGTGCTCTTCCATGTCGAACCGGACGAACGCCCCGACCTCCGCCGCCGCCCGCATGACCCGGGCGACAGTCTCGCGACAGACCTCGTCGGAGATGTCGAGGCCCATCTGCGTCAGCTTCAGGCTCACGTTGCGCTCGAGGCCATGCTCGTCGAGCGCCGCGAGCGTCTCCTCGTAGCGACCCGCAGCCTGCTCGCACGCCTCTGCCGAGGCGACGGATTCGCCGAGGACGTCCACGGTCGTCGTGAACCCGTCGTCCTGGAGGTGCTCGAGCGCCCCGATCACCTGGGGGAGCGTCTCGCCGGCCACGAACCGGCCGACCATGGGGCGCGTGATCGGCACCCTGACGGCCAGCCGCCCCAGCGACCGGCGGTGCGAGAGGCCCAGGAAGAGCGACCGCAGCGCACGCTCCGGAGCGTCGTGGAGCATGTCGTTGGTGCTCGTCATCGAGGCGCCTCCAGGGACCGGGACCGGCGGACGACGCCGCCGCGGCAGGACAAGGCTACCGCGCGCGCCCCTCAGTGGTTCGGCTCGATCCGCACCCCGGCGACCAACGCCACGAGCACGGCACCGATGGCCAGAAGCCAGCTCACCAGCGCGAGCGCCGCACCCGCCCACAGGAGGACGACCAGCCCGCCGATGGTCATCGGGACGCGCTGGCCGTGCGGGGCGACTACGAGGACGGCGAGGAAGGCGGTGGCCACCAGGAGCGCCACGCCGCCCACCCGCAGGCCGGTGGCGAGCGCCCCGGCATCGAGCCTCGCGGCCCCGGTGAGCGCGACGCCGCCCGCCAGGAGCACGTAGGCGGCCAGGGCTGCCGTCAGGACGCCGGGGAGGAGACCCGGCTGGGCCGCCCGGGCGAACGGGCCGGCTGACCGCGGGCCGGCCAGCAGCACCAGCAGGGTGCCACCGGCCGCGGCGCACGAGAGCAGGACCGAAAGGCGCGCGAGCGTGTCCATGCCGGTCAGGCCACCGGCTGGGGCGTCTCCCCGGCGAGGTGCCGCTTGAGCCAGGCGAGGATCCGACCGAAGGCGTCGCGACGGTTCTCACGCCTGTCGAAGCCGTGACCCTCGTCCGCGTACCAGTGCACCTCGTGGTACTTGCCCTCGATCTCCAGCGCCTCGATCATCTTCTCGGTCATGAGCGGCACGACGCGGCGGTCCTTCCGGCCGTGGAGCAGGAGGAGCGGCGCCTCGATTCGCTCGGCCCGATAGAGCGGCGAGCCGCGCCGATAGAGCTCGACCTTCGAGGGATCGTCGGGCGTCCCCATCATCCGCTCGAGGTCGATCCGGCCGACCCGGTCGCCGTGGCGGTAGCTCTCCGCGATCTCCGAATCCCCGAAGAGATCGACACCGGCTGCCCACATCGAGGGCTCCTCCACCAGGGCGCAGAGCGTGAGGTAGCCGCCGTACGACCCGCCGTACATTGCCAGCCGGCCGTTGGACCAGGCCTGGGCGGCGGCCCAGCGCGCGGCGTCGATGACGTCGTGGACGTCGGCGTGGCCCCACTCGTCGCGGTTCGCGTGGCGATAGGCACGGCCGTAGCCCGTCGAGCCCCTGAAGTCCACCGAGAGGTACGCGAAGCCCTCCTGCACGAGCAGGTCGCGGAAGGGGACCCAGTCCCGGAAGGCCTGCCAGGTCGGGCCGCCGTGGACGTGGATGATCGTGGGAACGGTGCGCCCGCCCCGCCGCCCGGTCGCCGCCGGGGGCCGCCAGAGCGTCACCGGGATCGCCAGCCCATCGCGGGCGTTGACCGTTCGGTGCTCCGCGTCCACGAAGCCGCCGACCGGCAGGGCGGCCGGGCGGCTCTGGGTGAGGCGTCGCGGCCGCCGTGTCGCCGTCCCGTCCGGAGGCGGCACCGGCAGGATCCAGAGGTCTTCCGGCTCCCGGCTGGATTCCCCGACCGCGAGGATCGAGTCCCCGTCCGGCATCCACGCCACCGCCAGCCACACGCCGTCGAACGGGTCGATGCGCAGCGAGCCGCCCGTTCCAGGCCCGAGATCGGCGACGGGATGCTTCCGCGGGCGGCCGGGCCGTCGCTTCGCCGGGGCCGCGCCCGTCATCGGGGCCACGTGGAGCTGCTGGAGCCCGTCGCGGACGGTCGCGTGGACGAAGCGCGTCCCGTCGGGTGACGGGATCGGGGCGATCCCGAATCCGGCTCCCGGGGCACCGTGCTCCACGGCCCCGCCGGTGAGGGCGGTGCGGCTCGTTCCGTCGGCCGCGACACGCGCGACCTGGAACCAGCCGTCCGCGTCGCTGAGGAGCAGCAGGCCGCTGCCGTCGGGCAGCCAGCGTGCAGCGGTGGCCCAGTGCCCTTCCCCGGCGACGATGCGCTCCTCGCCCGACGCGAGCTCCAGGACGGTCACCTGGTTCGTGAGGAGGTCGGGGTGGCGCTGGGCGGTCAGCGCGATCCGCGCCCCGTCGGGCGACCAGGCGAGATCCTCGACGTCCACCCCGGCGGGCGTGATCGCGCGCGGCTCCAGGACGGCGGGGCGGCGGGACGGCCGGCCCCGGTGCGGCAGCGGCGCTGCCTGGAGCCAGACCTGGCTCCAGCCACGCCTGCGCGAGATGAACGCGATCTGCCGTCCATCGGGCGCCCAGCGCGGCGCGCGGCTTCCGGCTGGATGATCGGTCACGACCGTGGGCCGGCTGCCGTCGGTCCCGATCAGCCAGATTGCATCATCCCGGACGAAGGCCAGGTGAGCACCGTCGGGCGCCCATTGCGGGTCGGAGACGGCCTTCTCCGAGGCGGTGAGCTGCCGGGTCGCGCCGCTCCGCAGATCCAGGATGCACACCTGGCGCGCGCCGCCCGCTTCGGCCGTGTACGCGACGCGCCGGCCGTCAGGCGAGAGGCGCGGCTCGCGCGGCGAGTCGCAGGCGACGATCTGCTCGATCGTGAGCCTGTCACCACGAGCGACGGGCGGCTGGCCTGCGTCGCGGCGACGCGCCGCCGCGGACCTCCGGCGGATCTCGGCGCGGGTGACCGGCGGCGCATCGGCGGCCCGCAGATCGGGCACGCCCGGGACCGCCCGGGACGCATCGGCGGCGACCACGGCGGGCATGGGCTTCGGGCGGTTCTTCGAGCCGGGCGGCCGGCCGCGGCGCCGCGGCGCGGGGGGGCCGGGCTCCCTGGCGGGCTCCGAGGTCTCCGCGACTGTCGTGCCAGGTTCGCCGAGGGCCGCGGCCTCGAGCGCGGTCTCCGCGTTCGGGAGGAGGTCCCCGTCGGGGGGCTCGAAACGGCGTCCGGCAGACATCGCCGGCGTTATACCACGCCGCGGAGGTCCGTCTCCCGCTCTCCCGGCAAGGGTGCAGGGTCCACCCGCACGAACGTCTCCCAGCCCAGGAACCGCTCGACCATCTCGCGCGGCGCGCCGGTCCAGCTGCCGTCGCGCATCTGGCTCGCATGCGCGGCGAGCGCGGCGAGCTTGCGGTCGAGCACGCTCCGGACGTCGACGATCGTCGTCACCTCCTCGTCGGGCCGGGCAAGCTCGACGAACCGCCGCTGCTGGAGGAGGTCGTCCTCCGACGGGGGAGCCGGGGTCGCGTCCCCACGCACCGCGGCGAACGCCTCCTGGAGCCGGCCCATCTCGGCGAGCCCGCTGCGGGGGATGGCCTGGTGGTAGAGCACGCTCGGGCCGCCAGGACGGGCCGCCGCGCGCCGGTACGCCTCGGTGGCGCGGGCCGAGATCGTCACGTGATCCGGGTGGCCGTAGATGCCGCCCGGGTCGAAGGTCAGGACCACGGCGGGCCGGACCTCGGCAAGGATCGCCTGCAGCCGCCCGATCACCTCCTCCGCGTCCGCGTTGGCGAAGCAGTCGGCCGGGCGAGGCCAGTTCTCCATCCCGCTGTCGCGGTAGCCCAGGAAGATCGGCTCCGGGACGCCCAGGGCAGCCATTGCCTCCCGGAGCTCACCGTGCCGCAGCTCCCGGTCCAGCTCGCGGGCACCCGCCTCGCCTCCCAGGTCGCCGTCGGTCGCGCAGACAAGGCACGTGGGCACCCCGCTGGCCGCCGCGAGCGCGAGGACGCCGCCCACACCGAACGATTCGTCATCAGGGTGGGCGAAGATCGCGAGGAGACCGCGCGGCGGCCCGGCGGCCCGGGCGGTGCCGGGGTCGACGGTCATCTGCGGGGCGGCCGGTCCGGCGTGTCGACGGAGGCCTCAAGCTGCTCGCCCAGCTCCACGGTGCGCCGGTAGGCCGCCCAGACCGCCTCCGACAGGACCGTCCGCAGGCGCCCGGATTCCAGCTCGTGGAGCGCGGCCGCGCTCGTGCCTCCGGGCGACGTGACCATGTTGCGCAGGACGGCGGGGTGCGTACCGGACGCCTTCGCGAAGAAGGCACTCCCCTCCAGCGTCTCCACCACCAGGTCGTGGGCCACGTGGCGCGGGAAGCCCAGGTGGACGGCCGCGTCCACTAGCGCCTCCATGACGAGGAAGACGTACGTCGGGCCCGTTCCGGAGACGGCGGTGGCCATCGCCACGAACTTCTCGTCGTCCACCTCGATCTCGACGCCGAGCGAGGAGAGGAGCGCCTTCGCCTGGGCACGCTGCTCGGGCGTCGTCTCGGGCGTCGCGTACCAGACGGTCATCCCATGGCCAAGCTGGGCCGGGGTGTTCGGCATGCTGCGGACCAGCTCGCGGTGACCCAGGAGCCCGGCGATCGCGGTCGTGGTTGCTCCCGCGATCACGCTCAGGACGAGCTGGCCGGGCCGCAGGTGCGGTCCGATCTCGCGACCCACCCGGGCGAGCATCTGCGGCTTCACCGCCAGGACGACGACGTCCGCACCCTCGATGGCGACGACGTTGCTGGCTGTCACGCGGATGCCGTACGCGGCGGCCAGCTCGTCCCGGCGGTCGGGGCGCGGATGGCTGGCGACGACGTTCCCGGGCTCCACCAGCCGGCCGCGGAGCAGCCCGGCGATCATGGCTTCGGCGATCACGCCGGTGCCGACGGTGGCGAGCGTGCGTCCTTCGAGCGGCGACATGGCGGCGAGTGTATCCCACCGCGCGAGCAGCCCCGGTGGATCAGGGGGCCGCCGCGGTGGCGAGCAGGAAGAAGCGCCCGGTGGTGCGCACGTCGACCGTGGCGAAGCCCGCGGCGCGAAGCGCCGACGCCAGATCCTCGGGCGCATAGGCAACCTTCGGGATGGTGAACTCGCGGCCGTCGGCGAGCCTGCGCCGGGCAAGGTCGGGCCCGGGCGCGGGCAACCGGTCGACCGTGCCGGAGGCCGGATCCGGCAGCGAATCGATGGCGGCGAACCGCCCGCCGGGCCTGAGCCAGGCACGGGCGACTCCGAGGAACGCTCCGAGCCGGGTGCGGGGCACGTGGCTCAGCCAGAACCCCGTGAAGAGTGCGTCGACGACGCGGTCCGGAGGGGCCCAGGCGTCCCGCACGTGGAGGTGGGCTCGCAGCCGGTGAGCCGCGAGCCGGTCGCTGGCCCGCTCGAGCGGTGCGGTCGCGGCGTCGGACGCGTGGAGCTCGCCCTTCGTGGCGAGGAGCGCCGACCACCAGCCCGTGCCGGCGGCCAGCTCCTCGATCACGCCCTGCAGCGGCAGCCCGTCGAGCCACATCGTTGCGGCGTCCAGCTCCATCTGCCACGCCAGGTCGTGGACAAGGCCGTGGGCGTAGCGCCCGCGGCGCAGGTACCAGTCGTCGTACTCGGGGGCGCGAGCCTGGTAGTAGGCGATCAGCTGGTCCCCGGGCTCGGCGATCGTGCCGGCTCGCGCGTCCAGCGCCGCGTGGAGCCGGAAGCGGACGAACGGGTTCGAGTCGGCGCGACCAAGGCAGTCGGGGCAGAGCCGGGCGCGCGCCTCCAGGTCGTCGGCGTCGCGCGGGTGCCACGTCCGCCCGCACCACAGGCAGTCGAACGGGCGTGGCGCAGCGGGCGTCCCGTCGCGAGGGGCGGGCCCCGGTGGGTCGCTCATGTCACCGGCACCCATCCGCCGGGCGGCGCGACGTCCACGAACCCGGTCGGGTCGAAGAGCTCCGCGAGCAGCTCGATGCCGTCGATGACGCGCGGCCCCGGGTTGGCGAAGTACGCGGCCGCGTCCAGCGCGAAGACCTGGCCGCGGCGCACCGCGTGGATCTCGTCCCACGCCGGTGGACGGGGCGCCCGCTCCCAGCCGGCCAGCGTGCCGGCGAGGTCGGCGTCGCGCGGCATCAGGAGCAGCATCTCGGGATCGAGATCGACGATGGCCTGCCAGGTGGTCCGCGCGGCCGCCTCGACATCGCGACCGAGCAGGTCCCACCCGCCCGCCCGCCGAATCTGCTCCGGGACCCAGCCGCCGGCCGCGAACGGCGGATCGAGCCACTCCAGCGCCACGACGCGCGGCGGAGCATGGCCGGCGGCGCGACGCGTCGCGACCACCTCCTCGACGTCCGCCAGGCGTTCGCGGAGGATCTCCACGAGGCCAAGTGCCTCGTCCTCGGCCGAGGTCATGGCACCGACCGTGGAGATCGCGTGGAGGATGCCCTCGATGCTCGCCGGCGCCAGCGTGACGACGGTCGGCTGGTCCCGGGGATGGTTCCCCGGCTCGAGGGCACTCGTGGCCGCGAGAGGCCGTGGATGCCAGGCTGCCGGCACGAGGAGCAGGTCCGGCTCCAGGGCCGCGATCAGCGCCTCGTCCACCTCGAAGCGCGGCGACGCGGGTCTGGCCTGGCCGCCGCTCGTCGCCGGCCGGGTGACGACGCGGACACCGGTGGCCTCCGGCGGGACGACGCAGGCGTGGGTGACGCCCACCAGGTCGTCGACAAGCCCGAGCGCGCAGACGATCTCCGTGGCCGCGGGGAGGAGGGAGACGATCCGCATGGCGCTCCGGGGACGGAACGACCGGCCGCCCGAGGGGGCCGGTCGTCGAGCCAGCTGGGGGCGGCGCCTCGGCCGCCGGGCGATGGGTGACGGGCGGGCGGCCCCGGGGAATCCCGGGCGGGCCGCCCGGTCAGGCCGGCTTAAGCGCCTCGAGCATGGCGCGCGCCGCGGCCTTGTCCGTGAACCACGTCGCGTTGATCGCCGTATAGGGCGCCCATTCACCCGGCAGCGACTCCTCCGGGAAGATCGCGCTCACCGGGCACTCGGGCTCGCACGCGCCGCAGTCGATGCACTCGTTCGGATCGATGTACAGAATTCGGTCGGTGCCCTGCTCGAAATGGATGCAGTCGACGGGGCAAACTGCCACGCACGCCTGGTCCAACACGTCGACGCACGGCTCGGCGATCACGTAGG
>DAITNC010000057.1:0-3955 GCA_036834865.1 Candidatus Limnocylindrales bacterium
TCATCCGGTTCGACGACTTCCCGCTCGGGACGGCCGATGCCCGCGACCCTGACGAGCTGCTGTGGGTCGGGGCTCGCCGGGAGCGCAAGGGCATGGACGTGCTCCTCCGGGCCGTCGCCCTCGCCCGCGAACGCCGGCCGGAGCTCCACCTCCGTCTCATCGGCCGCGCGCCTGACGTCGCGACGGAGGGGCGCTGGCTCGACCTCGCCGGGGATGTCGGCCTGGGTGACGCCGTCGCCTTCGAGCCGCCTGCCGACCGCGCGGGAGTCGCCGCGGCGATGCGCCGTGCCGCGATCTTCGTCCATCCGAGCCCGTTCGAGACGTTCGGCATGGTCGCGGCGGAGGCGCTGGCGAGCGGCCTCCCCGTCGCGGCGCGACGGTCCGGCGGCGTCGAGGAGGTGCTCGCGGGCCAGGATGTCGGAGCAGAGCTCGCCGACGGCGATGACGCGGCGGCGCTCGCGGACGCGATCCTGCGGCTGCGGTCCCGCCTCGCGGAGATCGACCCGGCGGCGATCCGGGCGACGGTGATCGACCGGTTCCCGGCGACGGCGGCGATCGCCGCGATCCTGGACCACGCGCGTGATGCCGCGGCCGAGCTGCCGCCGGCTGGAGGCCGTGCCAGCAGCGGGGCCTCGGCCGCGCCGCCGACCACCGACGGAGCGCCCGGCACCGGACGACGGGCCGGGAGCACGCACGAGCCGCGGACGCGGCCGGAGCCTCCGGAGCCGCTGCCGCCCGTCCTGGTCGTCGGGCTGCGCCGGGCAGTCGCAGCTCGTCGTGTCGCCGCGCTCCCCGCGTCGCTTGCGAGCAGGCTCACGATCGTGACGTCGGTCGAGCGCGTCGAGAAGGTAGGCGCGCTCCCCCCGGGCGCCCGGTGGATCGAGACCGACCGCGACGCCCCCTACGCCAGCCGCCGCGCGGCGCTGGGTGGTCCGCCGGACCCGGGCCGAACCGCCGTGGAGCGACTTGTGAGCGCGTGCCTGCACCCGCGCCGGACGGTCCTGCGGCGGCGCCTGCTGCGCGAGCGGTCGGGCATGGGACCTGCCGCCGAGCGCGATGCGGTGCTCGCGGCCTGGCGCGACGTCGCGGCCGGCAGCCTCGAGGGTCGGGCCATCGTGGTAGCCGTGGGAGCGGACGATGTCGTGGTCGTCGCGAGCGCTCTCGGCGCGCGCGGCGCCCTCGCGCCGGGCGGGCTCCGCTGGCTCGCCGATGCGTGGGACGCCGCCGGCCGGCCGTGAGACCGGGGCGGTGATCCTCGCCTGACGCGGTTGACCCGGCCCGAGGATCGACAGCTCCACGGGACGGGCGGAGGCGAACCGGGCGCGCTACGACGCGGGCTGGTCCAGCAGGGCCGGGGGAGGCAGCACCGTCGGAGGAGACAGGACGGCCGGAGGAGGCGCCGGGGCAAGCGGCTCGGGCGCCGCCTCCGCCAGTCTTCGCTTGCGCTCCTGGACGCGCTCCCGGTAGAACTCGACCGTGTCCTGCGGGCTGCCCTCGAAGAGCACCTGCCCGAGCTCCATCAGGATCGCGCGGTTGCAGAACTCGGTCACGGTCGAAAGATCGTGGGTGACCAGGACGATGGCCTTCGCGCGCGCGACCATCTCCCGGATGCGCTGCTGGCTCCGGCCGCGGAACTCCTCGTCGCCCGTGCCCAGGACCTCGTCGAGCAGGAGGATGTCGGGCGCGATCGCCGTGGCGATGGCGAAGCCGAGGCGCGCCCGCATGCCGCTGGAGTAGGTCCGCACGGGCGCGTCGATGAAGGCGCCGATGCCGGCGAACTCGATGATCGACGGGCTCAGCTCCAGCATCACCCGGTGGCGGATGCCCATGAAGCCGCCGATGAGGAAGATGTTCTCGCGGCCGGAGATCTCCATCTCGAACCCCGCCCCCAGGGTCAGCAGGGAGGAGACGCGCCCGCTCATCGTGACCGATCCCTCGTCCGGCGCCAGGATCCCGGCGAGCGCCAGCAGGAGCGTGCTCTTGCCCGCACCGTTCGGCCCGAGGATCCCGAGCGATTCCCCGTGCTCGATCCTGAAGTTGACGTGACGGAGGGCCCAGAAGTGCCGGCCGACCTGCTGCTTGCGGCCGACCCATTCGGCGAGCGACCCCTTCAGCGTTGTGCGCCGGGTCAGGTTGAGGTTGTAGCGGATGCCCAGGTCCCGGACATCCACCGCGTACGGCGAAGGTGGCATCAGAGGATCTTCGCGAAGCCTGTTTCGAGCCGCTTGAACACCCAGATCGAGAACGCCAGGAGGACGAGCGAGAGCGCGAGCACGACGGCAAGGGCCACGAAATCGGGTGGGCGGTTGTAGTAGGCCACGTTGCGGTACGAGGTCAGGATGTAGGTGAACGGGTTCAGCGCAAGGACGTAGCTGAAGGCGCTCCCCTTCAGGTCGCTGGCCGCGTAGATCGCGGGCGACATGTAGAACCAGATGCGCGTGGCGTGGCGCAGCAGGTTCTGCACGTCGCGGTAGAAGGTGTTGAGGGCGGAGAACAGGATCCCGAGCGCCAGCGTGAAGACGAACTGCACGGCGGCGATGACGGGGATGGTCAGGAGCCACAGGCTCAGGCGGCCGGGATACAGGAGGTAGAGGAGCGCCAGCGAGAGCAGGCCGAAGAAGAAGGTGAGCGTCCCCGCGACGGTGGAGGCGGCGGGCAGGACGAGCTTCGGGAACTGGATCTGGCGGATCAGGTTGCCCCGTCCCGTCACCGAGGTGGTGGCGTCCTGCAGCGAGGTCTGGAACCACTGCCAGGGCAGGATCGCCGCAAAGAGGAAGAGCGGCGCGTCGGCGATGCTCCGCTGGAAGACCACCGTGACCAGGATCGAGTAGATGGCCATCGAGAAGAACGGGTCGATGAGCCACCAGAGCTGGCCGACCACGGTGTCCGCGTGGGTCCGCTTGAGGTCGGTCCCGACCAGGTGCTGGAGCAGGCGGCCGCGCGTCCTGAGATCCACGAACCCGCGGGTGACCAGGCGGACGGAGTCGAGACGCCTGAACAATTCACGGAAGCCGAGGGGTCGGTCGGCTGCAGCTGGGCGAGCATCGGGGACCGCCCGAACAGGAGGTATCATCGGCAGCCGGAACGGTAGCATGGGCGGTGCGGGCATGCGCTCCGGGCTGAGTCGGCCCGGCCCAGCCGGGCGCACCGGGGATCGACCCCGCGGGGCACCCTCCACCACATCGAAGCACGGTCACGACCTCGTGCCCGGAGAGGAGCGCAGCAGCGCGACATGGGATCAGAGCGACCACCGGACGACTCCCGCTTCGAGGGCCTCGGCGACTGGCTGGTGAGCCATGGCCAGGACGCCCTTGCCCGTGGCACGGGGAAGGGCACGGGGCGTGAAGGTCCGGCCCGCTGGAGCATCCGGCGGATGGGGCGGATCGTCGTGCGCGTGCTCATCCCGGTCGCCCTGGCCTGGGTGCTCCTGAGCGCGCTGTCCGGTCCCCTCGCCAGCTACCTGTGGTTCCAGAACGTCGGGTTCGGCAGCGTCTGGGCGGTCCAGTTCACATACGCCCTCGCCCTCTTCCTCGCGGGCCTCGTCGGCGGCACGGTCGTCCTGCTGTTCAACCTCGTCCTGGCCTGGCGCCTGGGCCACGACCCGGACGACGCGGCGGTGGCCATCGGGCTGCGCAGCCGCCGGATGGACGTGCGGGGCGCGGCGTGGCTGGCCGCCGCGGCCAACCTGCCCCGCCGGTCCGTCCGCCGCGGGCTCGTCGTCGTCGCGCTCGCGGTCGCGCTCATCTTCGGCCTGCTCCTGCCCGGCACCTGGCAGACCGTGGCGCTGTGGCTGCACCTCGTCCCGTACTCGACATCGGGTGCCGCGGTCGCCGACCCGATCTTCGGATACGACCTGGGCTGGTGGATGTTCACCCTCCCGTTCCTGCACCTGGTGGCCACGGTGGCCGCCGGCCTGTTCCTCTCGAGCCTCCTCCTGGCCGGCGCTGCCTACGGC
>DAITNC010000057.1:4055-10384 GCA_036834865.1 Candidatus Limnocylindrales bacterium
ATCGTGGCGCCGAGCCAGAACCTCGCCGAGGCGCCGTACATCGCGAACAACATCGCCCTGACGCGGCGCGCCTTCGCGCTCGACACGTGGACGCTCGCCTCGGACATCGGCAGGTCGAGCCTGACCGCCGCCGACGTGAGCAACGACCAGGCCACGTTCGACAATGCCCGGCTGTGGGACGCCAGCCCGCTGAGCTCCACGCTCGACCAGCTCCAGAGCGTGCGCCAGTACTACACGTTCACGTCGGTCAACATCGATCGATATGTCATCAACGGCCAGCCCACCGAGGTCATGCTCTCCGCGCGCGAGATGGCCCTCGACAACAGCCAGGCCAGCCCGTCGTGGATCGCGTCCCACGTCCTCTACACCCACGGGTACGGCCTGGCCATGGTGCCCGTCAATGCCGTCGATCCGAACGGCCTGCCTCACCTGATCATCCAGAACCTGCCGGTCACCCAGTCGCCCGGAGCGCCGGTCGTGGCGCAGCCGCGCATCTACTTCGGGCAGCGTCCGTCGACCTGGGTCCTCGTCGACGCGAAGAGCAACGAGTTCGACTACCCGTCCAACACGGGCAACGGCAGCGACGTCGACACCCGGTACACAGGGAGCGCCGGGCTCCCCCTGGACTCGCCGGCCGCGCGCCTCTTCTGGGCCTGGAACCAGGGCGACCTCAACCTGGCGATCAGCGACCAGGTCACCGCGCAGACGAGGCTCCTGCTGCACCGCAGCCTGGCCGATCGTCTCGGCACGCTCGCCCCATTCCTCGCCTTCGACGCCAGCCCGTACATGGTGGTCGCGCCGGACGGCCACCTCGTGTACGTCCAGGACGCGTACACCATCACGGGCGGCGTGCCCGACGCGACCGCGGTGAACGACGCCACGCTCGGCGCGACGTACGACTACATCCGCAACAGCGTGAAGATCACGGTCGACGCTTACGACGGCACGACCCACTTCTACGTCGCCGACGCCACGGACCCGCTGATCCGCGCCTGGGAGGGCGTCTTCCCGGCGATGTTCGAGCCGCTCTCGGCGATGCCGGCGGGCCTCGCGGCACACCTGCGCACGCCCGAGGCCATGTTCAACGCCCAGACCCAGACGTACGCCGCCTACCACGTCACGGACGCGGCCAGCTTCTACAAGAGCGACAACCTCTGGACCGTGCCGACCGTGACCACGGGCGGCACCCAGGTCCTGCCTCCCCAGGCCTACTACATCGAGATGCGGCTGCCCGACCAGAGCCAGCCGGAGTTCGTGCTGGTCCAGCCCATGGTGCCGGCCTCCCGGCCGAACATGATCGCCTGGGTGGCGGCCCGCAACGATGGGGCGACGCGCGGCCAGGTGATCGCCTACGAGCTCCCCGCCAACACCACGATCCAGGGCCCCACCCAGATCGAGGCGCGCATCGACCAGGATCCGGTGATCAGCGCCCAGATCAGCCTGTGGAACCAGAGCGGCTCGCAGGTGATCCGCGGGAGGATGCTGGTCATCCCGGTCGGCACGTCATTCCTGTACCTCGAGCCCATCTACCTCCAGTCCAAGAGCTCGGCGTTCCCGCAGCTGACCAAGGTGGTGGTCGCGTCGTCGCAGACGATCGGGTGGGGAGACACGCTCGAGGAGGCGCTGCAGGCCGTGGTCAGCGGCGCCGGAACGGGTGGCCAGGCGGCCTCAGGCACCGGCGGGGGCACGGCGTCCAGCCCTCCGCCGAGCCCGCCCGCCGGACTCCCGACCGACATGGCAGGCCTGATCCGCTACGCCAACGACCACTTCGCGGCGGCCAGGGCGGACCAGGCCAGCGGCAACACCGCGGCCTACGACCAGGAGCTGCAGCTGGTCCAGTCGGCGCTCGATGCGCTGAGCTCGCTGAACGGCGGGTTGTCGGCCTCGCCGCTGCCCGCCGTCTCGCCTCTGCCGGTCCCCTCCCCGTCGGCGACGCCGGCTCCGTAGCCGGGCGCGTCACCAGGGGCGGCCGGTCAGCCGCCCGTACACGTCGAGGAGCGTCGCCGCCTGCCGCTCCCACGTCCAGCGCGCATGCGCGGCAGCCAGGACGCGACGGCGGAGATCCGCCGCTGCTTCGGCCGGCCGATCGAGCACCTCCCGGAGCGCCGCCGCGACGGCGTCGGGATCGGTGGGATCGCACACGGCGCCGAGCGGACCCTCCGGGTCCTCGATGACGATCCTGCGCCTGCCCGGGAAGTCGGAGGACACCACGGGAACGCCCGCCGCGAGGCACTCGAACAGCTTGTTGGGCGTCGAGATCCGTTCGTTCCTCGAGACGGGCTGGTTGACCATCCCGCCGACGTCGGCCGCCGCGATCCAGCCCACGAGGTCGGCCGGTGGCACCGGCGGCAGGACGTGGACGCGGCCATCCGTGCGCGGCTCGGCTGCGAGCCGTTCGAGGGCGGGCCGCAGCGGCCCGTCGCCCATCGCGACAAGGGCCACCGCGGTGAGGCGCCGGACCGCCGCTGCCAGGATCTCGATGCCCCGGCTCGGGAGGAATCCGCCGTGGTAGAGGACGACCCGGGTCTCGGGCGCCAGCCCCAGCAGCTCGTGGAACCGGCGATCCCGGTCGGCCATGGGTGTCCACGTGGGCAGGCAGTTCATCACCACCGACGGCAGCGGCCGGTCGAAGCGCCGGGCCAGGATCGCCGCCAGCTCGTCGTTGACGGTGATGATCCCGTCGGACCGCCGGGCCCAGTGGCGTTCCGCCAGGCCCGCGAGACGTCGGACCGGCGCGGCCATCCGGGCCAGGTTGCCCGACTCCGGGTAGAGGTCGCGCGCGTCGTAGAGGACCCGCCCCCCGGAACGGCCCCGAAGCGAGAGCGCGATCGGGATCCCCTGGTAGGCCATGCCGTGATAGACGTCGGCGCCCGGGTCGGCGGCCGCGGCCTCCCGTTGCTGGCGCCGCAGGGCCGCGCCGATCCCCGCGAGTCGCTCGAACTCGCCGCGAAGTCGCGCGATCTCCCCGCGCGGGCGGGGGCCGCGGTCACCGGGCGGCCGCCCGACGCGGACGATCCGGTATCCGTCCGGCGAATCCTCGGACGCTGCCGCGCCGGGGTCACGGCGGGCCAGGATCGTGACGCGGTGGCCGCGTCCGGCGAGCGTGGCCGCGATCCGGAGGCTTCGCGAGTCGTGGCGCTCCGGCGTCGCCAGGACCAGGACCGCCCGCTGGGCCACGATCGACGGCTGCCGGTCCGCGCCTGCCGAGGCCGCGACCTCTTCGGCGACCGCGGCGGGCCGCATCCGGGGACCGGTCATCCCGCCGACGCGGCGGCGAGGTCCGCGTAGAGGGCGACCAGGCGCGCGGATTCGGTCTCCCAGTTCCACCGGTCGCGCGCGGCCGTCCTGCACCGCTCCCGGAGCGCGGCTCGATTGGCGGCCGGGCGGCCCAGCAGGTCGGCGATCGCCCCGGCGATCGATGCGGGATCGGCCGGATCGCACAGGAGGCCCAGCGGCCCGGTGGGATCGTCCAGCACGATGCGCCGCATCTCCGGCAGGTCGGAGGCCACGATCGGCACGCCGGCCGCGAGGGCCTCGAAGAGCTTGTTCGGGGTGGACAGGTGGTGGTTCAGGGTCGAATCCCGGATCGGCATGACGGCCACGTCGGCGTCCCGGACCCAGTCGACCAGCACGTCGGGCGGCACCGCCGGCAGGACGTGGACGCGGTCGGCGGCCGGCGATGCCGCGGCCAGCGCCCGCAGCTCCGCGGCCATCGAGCCGTAGCCGAGGAAGACGACCCGGACCCCGGCGAGGACCGGCAGCGCAGCCGCCGCCACGAGCTCCTCGAGGCCGCGATGCTTCGAGAAGCCGCCATGGTAGAGCGCGATGGGCGTGTCGGCCCCGACCCGGAGCGCGCCGCGAAGCGGCCCCGGCCCGTCCGCGGCGGGACCCGGACGCGGCAGGCAGTTGTGGACCACCACGACGCGGCGCAGCGCGTAGCGCGAGCCCAGCTCCGCGGCGAGCGCGTCGTTGACGGTCACGAGCGCGTCGGCCTCCGCCGCCCAGGTCGCCTCGCGACGGCGGAAGATGCGGCGAGCCCAGCCGGGCCGCAGCGCGTGGGAGCCCGACTCCAGGAAGATCTCGTGGCTGTCGTAGACGAGCGCCCCGCCCGCCCGGGCCCGCGCGAGGACCGCGGCGTGCAGCGCGTTGAGGTCGTGGGCGTGGAAGACGTCGGCGTCCGGCGCGGCGGCGGCCGCGGCGCGGTTCCACTCCTCGGTCGAGGTCCGCCACCGCACCAGCCAGTCGATGCCGCTCCGGACCCGGGCCGACCCGGGCACCAGCCAGGTCAGCCCGACCAGGATTGCCACGAGCAGCGCGAACGGCAATGCCACCACTCCGAGGAGGCCGGCCCCGGCGAGTTTGACCCAGCCGACGGGTCCGGCCTTCAGCTGGTCTCGCGCCCACATGGTGGCCCGGCGCCACCTTCGCCAGGGTGCTGCGACGAGGCGCACGCGCTGGCGCAACCGCAGGGGCACGGGGACCCTGGTGATCTCGAACCCGTTGCGGAGCTCGTGCTCGATGCGCTGGTCGCTGAGATCCGACGGTCGCGCCATGATCGTGACCGCGTGGCCGGCCGCGGCGAGGCTCCCGGCTTCGCGCAGGACCCGCGCGTCGGTCCGGCAGTCGTTGAGGACGAACATCACGACGCGGCTCACCTGCCACTCCCAGCGGCGTCGAGCGCGGCGACGATGGCATCCGCGGCGCCGGCCGGCGCGAGGTCGAGCGACGCGGCGCGGGCCCGGGCGTCCGCGGCGGACCGGCCGGACGGCGCAAGCCTGTCGAGCGCGGCCAGTGCGCGGACCCCGTCCAGGCCGACCAGGACCATGCGGCCGGCCGAGCCGGAGACGGCCTCGAGCCACTCGGTCGTGGATCGCAGGACCAGGCAGGGGGTGCCCAGCCATGCCGCCTCGCGCTGGACTCCGCCGGAGTCGGTGATGACCGCCGCGGCGTGCAGCTCGAGAGTGAGGGTCGTTCGGTATCCCAGCGGCTCCGTGACGCGGATACCCGACGGCAGCGCGATCCCCGCCTCGTCGAGGGCGGCCCGCGTCCCCGGGTGGAGAGCGAGGATGACCGGTCGGCCCGGACGGGCGGCGCTCGCGAGGATGCCTGGCCACGTGGCCAGGGCGTCCGGCGTGCGGTTCTCCGCGCGATGGATGGTCGCGAACAGGTAGCCGCCGGGCGTGAGCGGGGCGTCCAGGGCTGCCGCCACCGCGGCGAGGGCGTCGGGCTCCCGGACCTCTGCCGCCACGCGCGCAGCGAGGTCCTGCATCAGGTCGCCGACCTCCACGACGCCGTGCGTGATCCCCTCAGCGGCGAGGTTCGCGACCGCCGAGGGTGTCGGGGCGAAGCACCAGGTTGCCAGGTGGTCCGCCACGACCCGGTTGACCTCCTCGGGCATGCGCCGGTCGAAGCTCCGCAGGCCCGCTTCCACGTGTGCGACGGGGATCCCCAGCTTCGCCGCGGCGAGGGCACCGGCGAGGGTCGAGTTCGTGTCGCCGTAGACCAGCACTGCGTCGGGCCGCTCCGCGAGCAGGATCGGCTCGAGCGCGAGGAGCATCTGGCCGGTCTGGCCGGCATGGCTCCCCCCGCCGATCCCGAGGTCGTGGTCGGGCCGGGGCAGGCCCAGCTCCGCGAAGAACGTGCCGGCCATCTGCTCGTCCCAGTGCTGGCCCGTGTCGACGAAGACCTCGCGGTGGCGGGCGCGGAGGGCCGGCCCGAGCGCGGCGGCCTTGATGAGCTGGGGGCGGGTCCCCACGACGCTGACGATGCGCATGGGCGTCCGGGCCGCGGTCGCTTGGCTAGCCGCCCGGCAGGCGGCGCGTGGAGGCCTGGACGCCCACGCCGACGTAGGCGACGCCCGGGGGCAGGGCGAGCTCGCGGAGGCTGTTCCGCCCGTCGTAGACGGCCCGCAGGTCGGCGAACCACGCCGCGTCGAGCCCCTTGAAGGCCCGGTCCGCGGTCTGCGTGACGATTGCCCGGAAGGGCCCGGGATCGCCCCAGTGCCACGGCTCGGCGCCGAGCACGCGGACCTCGTCGTCGTCCAGCAAGGGGTCGAAGGCGGAGACGCGCGCCCCCGCCGCGCCCAGCGCGTCGATCAGCGCGATCGCGCGGCTGTAGGCCAGCTCCTTGACCCCCTCGCGGTAGGTGATGCCGAGGACGAGGACCGGGGCGCCGGCGAGGCCGCCCACCAGTGGATCGAGGATCGCGAGCGCCCGGTCCACCTGCCCGTCGTTGACGCGGCGCGCGGTCTCGACGAGCGAGAGGCCGGGCGCGCGGGAGAGGAGCAGGTGCGGGTAGACCGGGATGCAGTGCCCGCCGACGCCGATCCC
>DAITNC010000058.1:0-10377 GCA_036834865.1 Candidatus Limnocylindrales bacterium
CGTACTCGGCACGAACCTCGGCCTCGGCGCGCCAGCGCGGCCGGCGGAGCAGGATTCGCGCCCACGTCTCTGCCACGTCCGGGGTGACCTGGCCCTCGCCCGGCCGGGGTGCCGGCACGACCTCGAGCCCCCGGGACCAGCGGGCCGCCCGATGCAGCAGCGCGTACTCGTCCAGGTCGGCAAAGCGGGCCAGGTCGTCGGCGGGCGAGCCGTCGCCGAACAGCGCGGCGATCGACGTCGCGAACACGGAGGCGAGGTCGAGGTCGATGCCCCGGACCGTGCGGTGGAAGTAGACCTGCTGGTACATGAAGAGGCGCGCCGTCAGGAACATCTCCAGGGCGCTGAGGCCCGATTCGTAGAGCGTCAGCCCGCGCTCCGAGATGAAGGCGTACCGCCGAAGCCGTTCGGCATCCACGGGTCCGGCGGCGACCCCCGTGAAGTACGAGTCGCGCCTGACATAGTCCAGGTTGTCGACCGTGAAGACCCCCGAGAAAAGGGGCTGGAGCCAGCGAACCCAGAGCGGCATCGCCGCGTCGTCCAGGGGCGGCTTCGAGATCAGGAACGCGACCCAGGCCGGATCGACCGCCTCGCCGGGCGCGATGGCATCCCGCGCGGCAACCCCGCCCGGCGCTCGTCGGAGGCCCCGGATCAGCGGCGCCAGCTCCTGCGTGACGATCAGCTGCGACAGGTCCTCGTGGGTGAGGGCCTTGGCACCGATGCGGCGAGCGTCATCCGGCGCCGGGAAGGCCGCCAGGACATGCTCGTCGTAGAAATGCGCGAACGGCCCGTGGCCCACGTCGTGGAGCAGGCCGGCCACGCGAAGGGTCTCCACGACCAGGCCCTCGGACGGGACGGGCGCGCCGGTCGCGCCGATCGCCAGCGACTCGGCGAGCGATGGGTACAGCTGGCGCGCCCACAGCCCCGCCTCGTGCATGACGCCAAGGCCATGGGTGAACCGCGAGTGCTCCGCGGTGGGGAAGACCCAGCGCGCGCTCTGGAGCTGGCTGATCCTGCGGAGGCGCTGCAGCCAGACCGTGTCGAGGAGGTCTTCCTCCGCCGTCGCCTCCTCGGCCAGCCCGGCCGTCCGTGCCGCGCCCGGTGAGAGCCGCTTGGTCAGCTCGATGTAGCCGTGGATCGGGTCGCTGATCAGGTTGACGGCGGCGAAACGGGCCGGTCGCATGGGAGGATTGTGGCCCTTCGCGAGGTTACTCGCGTGGGTAGCGCGCCGCGGCCCGGAGCACGATGTCGGCAACCTCGCCGCGCAGCGCCTCGGGCGCCAGGACTTCCACGTCCGCCCCCCAGCCCAGGATCCACGGAAGGATCTCGAGCGTGCCGGAGACCCGGGCGCGCCACGTCAGCGAGCCGTCGGCGTTCCTCGACAGCGACTGGGTCGGGTGCCAGGTGGTCTCCGCCACGCGCGAGGCGACGGCGCGGTCGAAGCGCAGGACCACCTCCACCACTGCCTGGTCCGCGACGATCCCCCAGGCGCGGTCCAGGGCCGCCTCGATCTCGCCGTCGGGCGGCGGCTCGAACAGGATCCCGGTCATGGACAGGGCGCGGATCCGCTCCAGCTTGAACGTGCGGAGCCCGGCCTTCGTCTCGTCGAAGCCGATCAGGTACAGCGCGTGCGTCTCCGCGGACGGCTCGATGAGGTAGGGCCGGACCCGCGCCGCGCGGGGCAGGCGCGCCGGGTCGTACGTGCTGGGGTCGTACGTCAGCTCCACGACCCGCCGCTCTGCCCACGCCTGGGTGAGGAGCCGCAGGTTGCGGCTCCCGACCGGGTCCAGCGGCCGGGCTGCCATCACGTCGAGAGTCCGCTGGACGTGGCGGGCGAGGACCGGCGGCAGCGCTTCGCCCAGCTTCTGGAACGCGGCAGCCAGGTCCGGATCGTGCGAATCCGCGTAGCGCGCCATCAGGCGCGCCGCCAGGAAGACGGCCATCGCCTCCGCGCGGGTCAGGCGGAACGCCGGCAGGAACGCCTTGTCGGAGATCCCCCAGCGGCCGCCTTCGGCCCAGAGCGGGATGTCGAGCTCGTCCTCGAGGGCGCGCAGGTCCCGGTAGGCGTTGCGCCGCGACATTCCCACGAATGCCGCGATCTGGTCCGGCGTGGCGCCCTCCGGGTGGGCCTCGAGATACGTGGTGACCCGGTAGAAACGGGCCAGGCGGTCGCGCTTGCGGCCGACCGCGTCCGCACCGGAATCCCAGCGATCCATGGTCGTCACCTCCTCCGTCAGGGCGCCGGTGCCACGATCGCGATCGGACTGCCCCGCTCCGTGGCCGTCAGGCTCGCTTCCAGCCGTGCCTGGACGGCGCCCGCCCGGAGCGCGAAGCCCTCGCCCTCGATCCACCCGTCCGCCCGGCCGACCTGGGCGTCCGTGAAGACCCAGTACTCGAGCTCGCCACGCCAGCGGTGCAGGTCGGCGTTGCCGGCCAGCCAGCGGACCTGCGGGAACGTCAACCGGAAGGTGTCCCCGCTGATCGCGAGACGGCAGTGGCGTGCTCGCGCTCCGTCGATGTAGTCGATCCCAAGGTCCTCGGCGGCCGCCCGGGCCGCGGAAGCGAGCCCTTGCTGCATCACGGCGAGGTCGAGCGACTCGCCCTCGACGGCAGTGGCCGGCTCTCCGAGCCAGGAGCCACCCGGCTCGCGGAGCCAGCCCTGTGTCCCGATCCGGGCCGCCCCACCCAGCCCCAGCGCCTGGGTGCTCGCGACCTCCGACGTCCACGCGAAGTCGAGACCCGATCGCGCGCCCCGGACGCGCGCGCCCCCGATCGGGCGCCCGTCGATGGTGCCGCTGAGCGTCAGCGCAAGGCGCGCGCTGCTGCCCGTGGTGATCGGGGCGTCACAGGTGGGCGGGACGAGCGTCGGGTCGGTCGGGCCGGATTGCGATGACACGGCGGGATGCCCAGCAAGCGCCAGGTTGTTCGCCACGGCCACGGACGCCAGCAGCGTGGTCGTGATCAACCCGACGCTGATCCCGGCCGCGAACGCCACGCTCAGCCGCCGCCGGCGCCGCACACCCGGCTCCATCACCCGTCGGGTCAGGCCCAGCGCGGAGAAGAGCGACGTCCCGAAGATGGCGAGGGCCCAGGGGTACCCGGCCTCGAGCGAGGGAACCAGCGTCTGGAGGCCGCGATCCACGATCTGGCGCCAGAGGCCGGCAAGGGACGGAAGGAGGATCAGGCCGGTCCCGATCGCGAGGGCCGCGATGATGCGGAACGTCTTCTGGCCGTGGGCGGCGGGCGGCCACGCGAACGAAGCCGCGGAGATCCCGACCGGCAGCAGCAGCGCAATCCCGACCAGGAGGTCGGCCGGGCCGCCGGGCCGGTAGCCCACCAGGACGAGGAGGCTCGTGGCGGCCCACAGGGCGGTGAGGCCCGCCGCGAGGAGCCGCATCTCGAAGACCCGGACGCGCACGCCCGGAGTCTAGCCGAGGACCCGCTCGTGCGAGGCTCGGGGATCCCGACGATCACCGGTGGGGTGTGCCGCTCGGGTACACTCTCGCCGGTCCCGACATGGAGGAGATCTGCGAACGATGCGAACCCCATTCCGTTTCGCGGCGACACTTGCGCTGACCGGCGCGCTCGTGGCCGCCTGCTCCGGCGTGGCGTCCCCGACGCCCGCGCCATCGGTTGCGGCCCCGTCGGCCGCCGCCCCGTCCACCGCCGCGTCGCCGGCCGCGTCGCCGAGCGCCGCGGTCGTACCCAGTCCGTCGCCCGACCCGTGCGCCACGGCCAACCTTGCGACGCTGACACCCGGCACCCTGACGATCGGCACCGACAACCCTGCCTACCCGCCGTACTTCCAGCCGCCCGCCTCGGGGAACGCGCCCAAGCCCTGGCAGCTTGGCGATCCCACCAACGGCCAGGGCTTCGAGAGTGCCGTTGCTTACGCCATCGCCGCCAAGCTGGGCTTCGCGACGGACAAGGTGTCCTGGACCGTCGTGCCGTTCGCCAACTCGTACGCGCCGGGCAAGAAGCCGTTCGACTTCTACCTCGCCCAGGTCTCGTACACGGCCGAGCGGGCAACCGCGGTAGACCTCTCGGACGGCTACTACTTCGTCGCCCAGTCGGTCGTCGCCCTGACCGCGAACCCGCTCGCCAAGGTCACCACGATCTCGGGGCTCAAGAGCTTCAAGTTCGGGGCCCAGGTCGGGACGACGGCCTACGACACCATCAAGAACGTGATCCAGCCGACGACCAAGACCTCCGTCTACAACGACAACGACGCCGCCGTCAAGGCGCTCCAGGCGAAGCAGATCGACGGCCTCGTCGTGGATCTCCCCACGGCGTTCTACGTGACCGCCGTCCAGATCGTTGATGCCAAGAACAACCCGCTCGCGAGCATCGTCGGCCAGCTGCCGGTCCAGGCCGGTCCCAATGCGGAGCACTTCAGCCTGGTCCTCGCCAAGGGCAGCCCGCTGACGGCGTGCGTGAACCAGGCCTTGTCCGCCGTCAAGTCCGACGGGACGCTCGACCAGATCACGAAGACCTGGCTGTCCGACAAAGCCAACGCGCCCATCCTGGCGCCCTGACGAGCCGGCCGGGACGTAGCGCGCCGGTGTCCGGCCTGGCCAACCCCCTCGGGGATCCGCTCGATCCCCGAGGGTTCGTCGGGCCGGCGCGCTCGGGAGGCCGGACGGGCGCCCTGCGGTCCACCGCGATCGCGTTCGGGAGCACGATCCTCCTGTTCGGCTTTCTGGGCTGGGTCGCGGTCAACTCGTCCGGCTGGCCGCTGGTCCAGCACTCGTTCCTCAACGGCCAGCTCCTGGTCGATTCCCTGCCCGACATCGCGGCCGCGTTCTGGGTGAACATCCAGCTGTTCATGATCGCGGAGGTCCTGACCCTGGTCCTCGCCCTCGTGATCGCGGTCCTGCGCAGCATCCCGGGGCCCGTCTTCTTCCCCTTCCGGCTCATGGCGACGGCCTACGCTGACATCTTTCGGGCCCTGCCGGGGGTCCTGATCATCTACATCCTCGGGTTCGGGATCCCCGGCCTGAACATCGACGGGGTGCCGACCGACCCGTTCTTCTACGCGGTGATCGCGCTGACGCTGATCTACTCGGCCTACGTGTCGGAGGTGTACCGGGCCGGGATCGAGTCGGTCCACCCGAGCCAGGTCGCCGCGGCCCGCTCCCTCGGCCTGAGCCAGTGGCAGGCGCTCCGGTACGTGGTCCTGCCACAGGCGATCCGGCGCGTCATCCCGCCCCTGCTCAACGATTTCATCGGGCTTCAGAAGGACACCGTGCTGGTCTCGTACATCGGCGTCGTGGAGATCTTCCGGCAGTCGCAGATCACCGAGGCGGCCCATTTCAACTTCACGCCGTACCTCGCGACCGCGGCTGTCTTCCTGGTCATGACGATCCCGCTGGCACGGCTGACCGACTGGCTGATCGTCCGCGACCGGCGGCGGGCAGCGGCGGGAGCCCGGTGAGCGGCGCGTCGGGACCGGCCCTGCGGATCGAGGGCCTTCACAAATCGTTCGGGCGCACCCCGGTCCTGCGCGGGATCGACCTCACCCTCGCCCAGCACGAGGTTGTCTGCCTGATCGGCGCCTCCGGGAGCGGGAAGTCGACCCTCCTGCGCTGCGTCAACCTGCTCGAGCCCATCGACGCCGGGCGGATCGTCGTGGCCGGCGAGGAGATCACGGCACCCGGGGTGAACGTGAACCGGATCCGGCGCAGCATCGGGATCGTCTTCCAGGCCTTCAACCTGTTCCCCCACATGAGCGTGCTCGACAACGTCACCCTGGCGCCGCGCAAGGTCCTTCGCCTGGCACCGCGCGAAGCGGCGGCCCGCGCGGTGGCCCTCCTGGAGCGCTTCGGCCTTGCCGACAAGCAGGGCGAGTTCCCGGACCGGCTCTCCGGCGGCCAGCAGCAGCGGGTCGCGATCGTCCGGGCGCTGGCGATGGACCCGGAGCTGTTGCTCCTCGACGAGGTCACCAGCGCGCTCGACCCCGAGCTGGTGGCGGAAGTCCTGGCGGTGATTCGCGAGCTCGCGCGGGGCGGCATGACGATGCTGATCGCGACCCACGAGATGGGCTTCGCGCGTGATATCGCGAACCGGGTCTGCTTCCTGGACGGCGGCCAGATCCTCGAGGAAGGACCGCCCGAGCAGATGTTCCGCTCACCGCGCGCCGAGCGAACGCAGCGATTCCTCCAGCGGGTCATGGAGGCGGGGCGGCTGTAGGCCGGAGCCGGTCCTACGCGTGCTGCGCGCCGACCGGATCCATCGGATCCATCGGGGTGGGCTCGGAGAGCGTGAAGTCCGCGGCCAGTGCCAGCCCCTCGGCCGCGGTGGCGATCTGGTCCCGCCCGCGGCGTTTCGCGACGAAACAGGCTCGGTCCGCGGCCAGCAGGATCTCGGCATGTGTCGCCCCGTCCGCGGGGTACGTCGCGACGCCGATCGATGCGCTCACGAGCGGGCGGCCGCCGTGCAGGGACCACTCGTTCGACATGGCCCTGAGGGAGTCCCGGACCCTGTGCGCCACGGCCATCGCGCCGGCCGGATCCTGGGTGGGCACGAGGACGGCGAACTCGTCCCCGCCATAGCGATAGACGCGATCAGAGTCGCGGCTCGCGTCGGTGATGATCCCGGCCACCCGGCGCAGGAGCTCGGTGCCCGCCTCGTGGCCCATCGTCTCGTTGACCTCCCTGAAGTTGTCGAGGTCCAGCATCAGGAGCCCGAAGCGCTCGTCCGGCCGGGCCGGCTGTTCGAGCCAGGCGCGGAACGTCCCGGCGTTGAGCAGGCCGGTGATCTGGTCGGTCTGGGCCTCGATCTCCTTGACCCGGAACGCGGCCGCATTGCGGAGCGCGATCGAGACCTGCCCCGCGAACAGCTGCACCAGCTCGAAGTCGTCCTCGTCGAAGCGATCCTCGGTCCCGAGGCGCTCCATCAGGACAACGCCGAGCGCGCCGTCGGGGCCCCGGAGCGGAGCGCAGATGAGGCTACCTTCGACGGGCCCGGTCGTCGCGAAATGGCGTACCCGGGGATCGGCCAGCTCGTCGCGGACCAGCTGTGGCTGGCCGTTGGCCAGCACCCATGCCGCAAGACCTTCCTCGCCGGGCCCGCGCGGCTCCATGAGCGCGGCCGCGTGCACGCCCCGGGCGAGGATCGGACGGAGGATCCTGGTTCCCGGGTCGAGCAGCTCGATCGAGATCGTGTCCCACCTGACGACGCCGCTCAGCCGGTCGCACACCTGCTCCAGGATCGCGCGCGCGTCGAACGTTCCGAGGATCGTCTCCGTGATCGCCAGCAACGCCCGCTGGCTGGCCAACCGCCGTTCCAGCTGCGACGACTGGGCCCGCAGGCGCTCGGTCGTGTCCGCGTTTGCCATTGCCTGGGCCGCCAGGCTGGCGTAGATGACCAGGAGGCGCAGGTCGTCGTCCGAGAACTGCTGGAGACCCAGCTTCGACAGCACGATCTCGCCCAGGACCTTGTCCTCGTACACCAGGGGCGCGAGGAGCATCGACTCGTCCAGGTCCTCCTGCGTGCCCTGGATCGTCTGGACTCGCGGGTCATTCGCGGCGTCGCCGAGGTTCTGCGGCACCTTGTGCTCGGCGACCCAGCCGGTGATTCCCTGGCCGATCCGGATCCGGAGCAGGTCCGGCGTCTCGTCCACGAACTCGCCGACGAGGCCACGCATCGCCACCGGGTCGAGCCAGCCGTCCTCGCGCAGCCGGTAGACCCGGACGTTGTGGAAGGAGATCAGCGTCTCGAGCTCGTTCGAGATTGCCTCCCCGATCTCCTTCGCGCTCGTCAGGCGGGACAGCCGCGCGCCGAGCTGCTGGATCGACTGCAGCTGCGCCGCCCAGGTCGCCATCTGGCTGAAGTGCTGGGCGTTCTTGACGGCAGTCGTCGCGTGCGTCGCGAATGCCGCCAGGCTCTGGAGCTCTTCCGTGCCCCAGGCATGGGGCCGGTCGTGGCAGACGTCCAGGGTGCCGAGCAGCTGATCGCCCGCGATGAGCGGCGCGACGCACAGGGTGTCGAACCCTTCCTGGATCACCGCTGCCCGCACGGCCCGCGCCCGCGGGTCATCGCGATAGCGCACCGCGAAGACCGGTCGCTGCTCCGCCACCGCCTCGGCGGACAGTGGTCGCGTCGAAAGGTGCCGCACGGCGGCGAGATAGCCCGCCGAGAGCCCGCGACTCGCTTCCGCCGCCACCACGCCGTCGGTTCGGCGGAGGGAGACGGTTGCCCGCTCGGCCGCGAAGAGGATGCGGGCGTGGTCCACGACGTCGGAGAGGATCTGGTCGACGTCCAGCTTGCTGCCGATGTCGATCGCGATCCGGCGGAGCGCCTCAGCCCGGTGGAGCTGCGTCGCCGACTCCTCGCGGAGACGCCCGGCGTGGACGGCAAAGCCCAGCGAGCGCGCCACGGCGGCGACGAACACCGCCCGCTCCGGCGGCGCCGGGCCGCCCTCGTCCGCCACCAGCAGGATCCCCCAGGCGCCGTCGCCGCCGCCGCGGATCGCGGCCGCGACGCGACTTCCGAGGAGGCTCCCCGAGCCACCCAGCCAGTCCGTGTCCGTCTGCGCCGTCTCGGCAACCGGGCCCTCGCCGCGCAGGGCGCGAGCGGGCAGCCCCGCTGACTCGGTGAGGGACCCCAGGCGGTCCGCTCCGACGCCGCGCGCGGCTCGCGCGAGGAGCCGTCCGTCTCGACGCTCGAGGATCGCCACAAGGTCATGCCCGGCGCGGTCGCGCAGCAGGTCGACGGCGGCCCGCATCACGACATCCGGCTCGGCGTCCCCGGCGACCAGGTCCGCGAGGTGGGCGAGGATGGCGATGTCGAGGCGCGTCCGCTCCGGCGCGTCATGGACGGGCCGCGAGGCGACGATAGGTCGCACGGTCGTCATCGGACCGGCCGGCCCGCGCACGGTGGGTCGCGTCCGGAGCTCGACCGCGGTGGCCCCGATGGATCTCGCCGTCGAGCTGACCGGGGCGCCTCCCAGGTTGCGCCGTCCATGCGAGGGTTCGGGCCCCTTCTCGACCTCCGCCAGGAACTGCTCCAGGTCGTCAAGTCGATAGCGCCGATCGCCACGGGCGTTGATACGGTAGAAACGGAGACGCCCCTGGTCGCTCCAGGCCCGGATCGTGTTGGGATGGACGCCCAGGAAGTGCGCAGCCTTCGCAACGGGGAGTGTGGCGTCGGGCGGCCGCGGGGCGAGCGTCATGAGCGGTCCAAGCCTACTCCCATGGAGGATTCGTGAGGTTGCGGGGAGTCTCGCCTACCTTACAATTCCTGCCAATAGGCCGATCGTCATGGGCCAGCGGGCGTCCGGACGCCCGGGCACGGCGCAGCCCGACCAGGCGCGGTCCCGACTCGGGGCGTCGCTCGGGATCGGAGGCTCAGCGCCGGTCGGTCAGCCGGATGTAGACCAGCGTCGCTCCCGCGGCCGCGAGCCCGATGGCCAGTGCCCCCGCCACGGCGAAGAGGGGATCGCCCACGAGGCCGGGCGCCGTCGCGCTGCTCCGCACGTCGCCCGAGGCAGGGCTCGCCGAGGGGTCGGCAGCGAGCATCGGGGCTGCGGCACAGGCGAGCGCGACGAGGAGGCACGCAACGACGACCAGGCAGCGCCCGGCCGTGCTTCCGAGCCGCTTCACGTTGCCCCTCCCGCGAGCAGGGCCCAGCCGATCCCGACCAGCAACAGGGCCAGGCCACCGGCGAGGGCCGCGGCGGCGGCGACCGGGCGAGCCCGCGTCCCGTCGGCGAGAACGCGCATCGCCTCCTCCCGCTCGAGCGTGCAGACAATGAGCGGCCGGCCTGTTCCGGCCGTCATCCGGACCTCGCCGCCGGCGGCGACAACCGGCACGCCGAGGACCGACACGTGCTCGACGGAGGACAGCTGTTCGATGCGCAGCCTGACGGGCGTCTCAGGCGGCAGTCGTGTCGCGAGCTGGTCCGTGACCTCGGACGCGGTTCCACGTGACTCCCGCGCCATCGTCACCAGGCCCTCGTCGAGCGTCTCGGCGTCCACGCCCACCTCGTCGAGCCCCTCGCGCACGCGGAACGGGACCTGCCTCCGCTGCTCGTCCAGCACGTGCCACCTGCCCCGAAGGCGAGCCTCGACCCGCCGGCGCCGGAAGACAAGCGGGCGGTCGTGCTCGTCGGGGAACTCGTCGTCCGCGTCCAGGCGGCCGTCGATCCGCACGTAGCGCCGGGTCCCGGCCGAGGCCAGGTCACGGGCGGCGGCAACGCCGACTGCCGGCGTCACGGCGAGGAGACGGCCCACGCGGACGCGCGGCCCGTACGAACGGAGGAGAAGCGTGCCGATCGCGATCCCGATGATCCCGGCGGCGACCACGAGCAGGGGGGTCACGGGCGGGGATGGTAGCAGTGGCGCAGGCGGGCCGCCGCCGGCGTTAGGGCCGCCGCCGGCGT
>DAITNC010000059.1:0-10375 GCA_036834865.1 Candidatus Limnocylindrales bacterium
GAGGTCGTCTTCCTCGGCACGCCGGCCGAGGAGCGGGGCAGCGGCAAGCAGTTCATGCTCGACGATGGCCTGTTCGAGGGCCTGGACGCGGCGCT
This sequence comes from Candidatus Limnocylindrales bacterium, assembly GCA_036834865.1. Taxonomy (GTDB): domain Bacteria; phylum Chloroflexota; class Limnocylindria; order Limnocylindrales; family CSP1-4; genus CTSoil-043. The sequence goes on from DAITNC010000059.1 coordinate 96, forward strand.
CCTGTTCCACCCGGCGGACCGTGACATGGTCGAGTGCCCGCTCCTCGCGAGCGAGGACGTCGACGTGACGTTCCTCGGCACGGCGGCACACGCGGCCAGCGAGCCCTGGGAGGGCAGGAATGCGCTCGACGCCGTGACCCTGCTCCTGTCGGGGATCGGGCTGTGGCGCCAGCAGCTGCCGCACCATGCCCGGGTCCACGGCATCGTCCTGGAGGGCGGCACGGCGGCCAACATCATCCCGGACCGCGCCACCGCCCGCTTCATGATCCGAAGCACCGACCAGGCCTACTTCGAGTCGATGCGCGAGCGCTTCCGGGCCCTCGTCGACGGCGCCGCGATGATGGCAGACGTCGAGCGTGAGCTGGCCTTCTCGGGCGGGTCCACGACCATGAAGGACAACCTGACCCTGGGCGGGCTCTGGCGCGCCAACATGCAGGCGGCGGGGCTCACGGACCAGGGGCCGGACCCGGAGCACATCGGGAGCTCGGACATGGGGAACGTCTCGCGCGTGCTCCCAACGATCCACCCTTCCCTCGCGATCTGCGACGAGGGCGTGCCCTGGCACTCGCTCGAATCGCTTCGGGCGGCGGCCACGCCGCGGGCGGAGAGGACCACGCTCGTCGCGGCGGCGCTCGTCGCCGAGACCGCGCTCGACCTGCTTGCCGATCCGTCCCTCGTCGAGGCGGCCTGGCGGGAGTTTCGCGGCGAGGGATAGGAGCCGGGCGTCCCGCGCGCTATCATCCGCGGGCGCCCCGCCGGACGGCGGACCCGAACCGGCGGCGCCGACAACCGACGGCCCCTCGTCCCCGGCGCACGTCTCTGCCGGCGTGCCGACGACGCTCGCGGCCCGAGAGGAGCCTCGCGTGACCGACGCGAACGATCCAGTCGACGCCGCACCCGACTACGCCCACGCCAATGGCTGGGACCGGGAGTACGAGGCGTTCGGCGACTTCGACCTGCCCACCTACGTGGGCCCGTCCACCTTCGCGCGGCTCCCCTGGGTGACGGACCCGGCGGAGCTCCGGAGACGCGGGGTCGACGTCGCGATCATCGGTGCGCCGTTCGACGACGCGGTGAGCCACCGGTCCGGTGCGCGCTTCGGTCCGCGTGCGATCCGCGAGGCGCAGTACTCCACCGGGTCGCTGAACTCGCTCCAGCTCGGCGTGGAGCCGTTCGAGATCCTGACCGTCGTGGACGCGGGGGACGCGAACATCGTCCCGGCGTGGATCGAGCGCGGCCACGCCTTCGTCTACCGCAAGGTCGGCGAGGTCGCCCGGACCGGCGCGATCCCGATCGTGCTGGGTGGCGACCACTCGATCACCTGGCCGTCCGCGACGGCGGTCGCCGAGGTCCGCCGGCCGGGGAGCATCGGGATCGTCCACTTCGACGCCCACGCGGACACCGTGCCGGAGGACTGGGGCGTGCTGGCCGGCCACGGGACGCCGATGCGCCGGCTCATCGAGTCCGGGGCCGTCAAGGGGCGCAACTTCGTGCAGGTCGGCCTGCGTGGATACTGGCCCCCGACGGACGTCTTCGCCTGGATGCAGGACCAGGGGATGCGCTGGCACCTCATGCGCGAGATCGAGGAGCGCGGCGCCGAGGCGGTCGTCGACGAGGCCATCGCGGAGGCGCTCGACGGAGCGGACGCCATCTACCTGTCCGTCGACATCGACGTGCTCGATCCGGGAATGGCACCGGGGACGGGGACGCCGGAGCCGGGCGGCCTGCTGACGCGGGAGCTGCTTCGCGCTATCCGCCGGGTCGTGGGGGCCGTGGAGCTCGCCGGGATGGACATCGTGGAGGTTTCGCCCCCGTACGACCACGCCGAGGTGACCGCGATGGCGGCCAACCGGTGCGCGATGGAGGCGATCTCCGCGCTCGCGGCCAGGAAGGCCGCCGGCACGCCGGTCCGCTTTGCCGGTCCCGGGACGCGACCGGCGTGACCCACCCGTCCCAGGTGCCCGGGCCGGAGGAGCTCCCGGACGCGCTCGCACGCCTCTACGACCTCGACCTGCTTGATGACCCCGGGGACGTGGACCTGTGGCTCGCGCTGGCCGAGAGGACCGGGGGCCCGATCCTCGAGCTGATGGCCGGGACCGGCCGCCTGGCGATCCCCCTCGCCGAGGCTGGCCACCGGGTCACTGCCGTGGACCTGGACCCGGCGATGCTCCGGCGCGCCGCGCGCCGCGCCGCCGACGCCGACGACGAGGTCGCCGCGCGCCTCGAGCTCGTGCTCGGTGACGTCGTGGGCCTGGAGCTGCCCGGCGCGGGCACGTTCGGGCTCGGTTTCGTGGCCCTGAACTCGATGCTGCTGCTGCGCTCTCGCGACGCCCAGCAGGCCGCCTGGACGGCGCTCTCCGGCCACATCGCGCCCGGTGGGCTGGCAGCGATCGACGTCTGGCTGCCCGACGCGGCCGACCTTGCCCGCTACGACGGGCGACTCCACCACGAGTACCTTCGGCGCGATCCCGAGCGCGGCACGTGGGTCTCCAAGACGGCCGCGGCGCAGCACGACGGGGCGACCGGGACGGTCGCCCTGACGACGTTCTTCGACGAGGGGGACCCGGGCCGGTCGCCGGTCCGGTGGTTTCGGCGCGACGTGGTCCGCCTGACCTCCGCCGACGAGCAGCGGGCGCTGGCCGAGTCCGCGGGTCTCGACGTGGAGCTCGTCTCCGGCGGCTACGACCTCGAGCCGCTGGGCCCGCACGACGATCGGCTGATCCTTTTGGCGAGGAGGCCCGGTCCCGGGGCCTGAGTCTGGTATCGTCGGCACCGATGCCAGACCCCGCCAGCCAGATCCGCCTCATGCTCGTGGAGGATGTGCCCCAGGTGGCGCAGTACGTGCGCGGCCTCCTCAACGCCCAGCAGGCCATCAAGCTGGTCGACGTCGTCACCGACGGAGCCCACGCGGCGGCACAGGTCCAGCAGCTGCGCCCCGACGTCGTCATCGTCGACTGGCTCCTGCAGGGCCGGACCAAGGGTCGCCGCGTCGTGGAGAGCATCCGTGACGGCGGGCTGCATATCCCCGTGATCGCCCTCACGGTTCCCCAGAGCCCGCTTGATCCCGACCCGGCCGCAGGCATCACCGCGGTCATCTCCATGCCGTTCTCCGGCTTCGAGCTGGTCAACGTCGTCAACGCGGTCCATCGGGCGGCCTCCGCAGGGCAGGCGACCGGTCAGTCACGGGTGGTCGCCGTCTTCGCTCCGAAGGGCGGCGTGGGGAAGACGACCATCGCCTTCAACCTCGCGGTGACGCTCGCCGTGCAGGGTCACCGGACCTGCCTCGTGGACGCATGTCTCCAGTTCGGCGACCTCCGGTCGCTCCTCAAGGTGCCCGGTGACGCCCCATCGATCCTCGACCTGCCCACCGACAGGATCGGCGAGACCGACCTGGCGGACGTGCTCTGGCGTGACCCCTCGGGGATCGACATCCTGCTTGCGCCCCCGCGCGTCGAGCTTGCGGAGATGGTGAACGTCCGCGATGTCGAGAAGATCCTGTCGCTGCTGCGCCGTGTCTACCAGGTCGTGGTGGTCGACATGCCGGTGGCCCTCGCCGACGTCTCGCTCGCGATCCTGGACGCCACCGACACGATCCTCCAGATCGTGACCTACGACTCCACGACCATCCGCAACACACTCGCTGTTGCCGATGCGTTCCGGGCGATCGGCTACGGGGCCGGCAAGGTCCGCTACCTCGTGAACCGGGCGGATTCCGCGGGCGGGATCTCTCCGGAGGACCTGGCCCGTGCCCTCGGCCGGGCTCCCGACTACACGATCATCTCGGACGGCAAGCTCGTGATGCAGTCCAACAACGAGGGCGTCCCCTTCGTGCTCGCGAGCCCGGACGCCCAGGTCAGCCGTGACCTGGCGAGGGTTGCCACGATGCTCGTCGAGTCACCGGCGCCGGCCGCCACCCGGCGCTGAGCCGATGTCCGACCCCCGCCCCATCGGCGTCTTCGATTCCGGTGTCGGCGGGCTGACCGTCTTCCGCGAGATCCTCCGCCGGACACCCCAGGAGAGCCTGGTCTACCTGGGCGACAACGCCCGGGCGCCGTACGGGACACGCTCGGAATCGGAGGTGCGTCGCTTCTCGATCGAGTGCCTCGATCGACTGGTGGACCGGGACGTCAAGGCGCTGGTCGTCGCGTGCAACACGTCCACGGCCGTGGCGCTCGGCGAGTATCGACGCCGCTACGACATCCCGGTCCTGGGGGTGATCCGGCCCGGCGCGCAGGCGGCGGCGCTTGCGACCCGCACTCGCCGGGTTGGCGTGATCGCGACGCCGGCCACCATCCGATCGCACGCCTACTTCGACGCGATCAAGGAGGAGAACCCGGCCGTGGAGGTGTACGAGCACGCCACGCCGACGCTCGTGCCGCTGGTCGAGGCCGGCATCCTCACCGGCGATGCGGCGATCGCCGCGGTCGCCGAGGCGTTGGGGCCGCTCCTCGGCCGGCGCGACGAGCGCGGCGAGTTCATTCACTCGCTGCCCGTGTCGGCGAAGATCGACACGCTGCTCCTCGGGTGCACGCACTATCCGCTCCTCCGGGCGATCCTCCAGTCGGCAGTGGGGGACAGTGTCGCGATCGTCGACAGCGCCACGGCGACGGCCGGTGCCCTCGCCGAGCTGCTCTCGGTCAACGGCCTCGAAGCGCCGGGGACGACGCGGGGGACGGCGGCCGACCCCGGTCACGCCGGGCATGACGCACCCGTGGAGCGGGCAGTCCCTCCGACGCGCCGCCTGCTGACCACCGGAAACCTCGCCGCGTTCCAGGCCCTTGCGAGCCTCCTGTTCGGCGCCGACGTCCCGACCGCCGAGTCGGTGGCGGTCGGCGCGGACGCGGCCTGAGGCCGACGACCTGTGGGATCGCCACGGGGCGGAGCCGGACGCCTCAGTGGGCGGCCCTCGGGCGGCACGTGGCAGGCTGGCTTCCTGGTCGGCACCGCGCTCGGCGCGGCCGCCACTGTCCTGGGTCGCCGGGCGGAGGAGCGGGCACGCGCAGGCCTCGTGGACTGGCGCGCGGTGGCCAACCTGGCAGAGGCGCGCCTTCGGCGTGCCCCCGGCGGGCTCATCCGCCTGGAGATCGCCGCCACCGAGCCGGCCTACGGGGCCGCCATGGCGCGCGTCGTCCCGGCCCTGGAGCAGGCGCTGGGCGTCCCGCTTCCGGGGATCGTGGACCGCGTCGCCGTCGTCGATCGGGCCGGCTGGGTCGAGGCGAATCTCGTCACGTTCGAGGCGCTCTTCGGGAAGCTGGAAGGCGAGCTCCTGGACCAGCTGGTGCCACAGGGCGCGGGCCTGCTCAAGGCCTCCGTGGCGCTGGCGAACCGCTGGATCACCACTCGCCAGCTCGGGTTCCTGCTGGGGTTCCTGGGCCAGCGCGTCCTCGGCCAGTACGACCTCGCGCTCCTCTCCGCTGAAGCGGAGCCCGGCCAGCTGCTCTTCGTGGAGGAGAACATCCGGGCGACCGCGGCCTCGCTCGGCGTTGACGTGACCGCATTCCGGACCTGGATCGCCCTTCACGAGACGACCCACGCGTTCGAGTTCGAGGCGCACCCGTGGCTTCGGCCGTACCTGGCCGAACGCCTGGAACAGCAGCTGGGCGCGTTCTCGAGGACCACCTCATCGCTCGGCAGCGGCGCGGCCCGGGCGGTGGGGCGGGCGCTCCGCGGCGGCGACGGCCACTGGCTGGAGCGCCTCATGTCGGATGAGCAACGCGTGCTCTTCCGCGAGACCCAGGCGGTGATGAGCCTCCTCGAGGGGTTCGGAGACCACGTGATGGACACGGTCGGCGCGGACCTGGTGCCCGGTGTCGAGACGATCTCCGCCCGCTTCCACGCGCGGCGGGCCGCGCGGACGCCGATGGAGCGGGCGATCCTCCGGGTCACGGGCCTCGACCTGAAGATGGAGCAGTACGCGCGCGGCGAGCGCTTCGTCGCCGGGATCGAGCGGATCGGCGGTACGGTCGCGCTCCGCAGGCTTTGGGATGGCCCGGAGACGCTGGCGCGCGACGACGAGCTGGACCACCCCGAGCGCTGGGTCCGGCGCGTACTCGGGACGGCAGCATGACGGGGCGGCGACCGGCCGGCAGCCCGGGGCCCGGAGGTGGTCCGGGCGGCGTGCCCAGCGCGATCGCGCTCTCGCCGATCCTCTCCGCGCGCTATCGGCCGGAGGACCTCGCCCGGATCGTCGCGGCGGCGCCGGGCGCGCGGGTCGTCATGCTCTCGCACGAGGGGCTGGCCGACGGCCCGGTCGACGACGTCGAGGTGCTGCTCCACGGGTTCCTCGCCGCCGATGCCTACGAGCGGCTCCTGGCGCACGCGCCCTCGCTGCGCTGGGTCCACTCGGCGGCGGCGGGCGTCGAGAGGCTCCTGACCCCCGCGGCGCGAGCGCGGGGGCTCTCGATCACGAACGCGCGCGGCGTCTTCAGCGGCCCCATCGCGGAGTACGTCCTGATGATGGTGCTGGCCGTGAGCCGCCGCCTCCCGCAGCTTCTCGAGCTCCAGGCGGAACGCACCTGGCAGCCGCTCGCAGCGCGGGAGCTGCGCGACGTGACGCTGGGACTCGTGGGCTTCGGGAGCATCGGGCGGGCCGTGGCGGAGCTCGCGGCGCCGTTCGGGCCACGCGTGATCGCGATGCGCCGCGACCCGACCCCGCGGCCGGACGAGCCGCCCCTGCCGCCGGGCGTGGAGCTTCACGGCCCGGGGGCCTTCGGCGACCTGCTGGCGGCCTCCGACTTCGTGATCCTCGCGCTGCCGCTCACCGTCGAGACGGAGGACCTGGTGGACGATCGGGCCCTCGCGCTCATGAAGCGGACGGCGTGGCTCGTGAACGTCGCGCGCGGCCGCCTGATCGTGGACCAGGCCCTCCTGCGAGCCCTGCGGGAAGGCCGGCTGGGTGGTGCCGTGCTGGACGCGTTCCGCGACGAGCCCCTCCCGCCCACCTCGCCGTTCTACGACCTGCCGAACGTCATCCTGACGCCGCACACGTCATGGTCGAGCGGCCGGGTCCTCGACCGGAGCGTGGAGCTTTTCGCCGACAACCTCCGACGCTTCGCCGCCGGGCGGCCGCTTCGCAACAGCGTGGACCCCGGGGCCGGATACTGACGGCATGCAGATCGCGATCGTGGGCCTCGCCGGGTCTGGCAAGACCACCGTCTTCAACACGCTGACCCGGGGCAACGTCCAGACCGGCGGATTTGGCGGCATGGAGCTCCACGTCGGCGTCGTGAAGGTCCCTGACCCGCGCCTGGATCGGCTGGCCGAGATCTTCCACCCCAAGAAGGTCGTTCACGCTGACGTGACGTACGTGGACCTGCCCGCGCCGCCCGCGTCCTCGGACGGCCATGTCGGGACGGAGGAGCTCCCCGCGGAGCACCTCGCGCGGCTTCGCGACGCCGACGCGCTGCTCCACGTGGTGCGTGCCTGGGATGACCCGACGCTGCCCCACGCGGCCGGCTCCGTGGACGCCTGGCGGGACCTGGAGCAGCTGGACCTGGAGTTCATCCTCGCGGACCTCGCCGTGGTGGACCGCCGCCTCGAGCGATTGCGAGGCGCCGGCCGGCATGGGCCCGCCGCGGAGCGGGAGGCAAACGAACAGGAGGCGCTGCTGCTGGACCGCCTCCGCGCGCGGCTGGTGGAGGGCCACCCGATCCGCGATGAGACCGTCGACGCGGAGGACGAGAGACGGCTCCGCGGCTTCCGGTTCCTGACCCAGAAGCCGGTCATGATCCTGCTGAACGTGGGCGAGGGCGCGCTGGCGGCGGCACCGGCCCTTGTTGCCGAGATCGCGTCGCGCTACGCGCACCGCCACGCGCTCATCGACTCCCTGTCAGCCCGGATCGAGATGGAGCTGGGCCAGCTGGACCCGGAGGAGGCCGCCGTCTTCGGCGCCGAGCTCGGCATCACCGAGTCCTCGCTCGACCGCGTCATCGGGCTTTCCTACCGGCTCCTCGGGCTGATCTCGTTCCTGACGTCGGGGCCCGACGAGGTTCGCGCCTGGCCCATCCCGGATGGCTCCACTGCGGTCGATGCCGCGGCCGCGATCCACACCGACCTCGCCAAGGGCTTCATCCGCGCCGAGACCGTGCTCTACGAAGACCTCGTGGCGCTGGGGTCGATGGCGGAGGCTCGCCGACACGGCAAGCTGCGGTCCGAAGGCAAGACGTATCGCGTTCGCGATGGCGATGTCCTCGAGGTCCTCTTCTCGAAGTGAGCGAACGGGCCGAAACTGCCGGCCGCGGCCGCGGCGTCGGCCCCGACGCGCCCGAGGTCGTGATCGTGGGAGCCGCGAGCCGCGACCTCGCTCCGGACGATCCGCGCGGATGGCGGCTGGGCGGCGGCGTCGCCTATGCGGCGTTGACGTGCGCGCGCCTGGGAGTCCGGACGGCCGCGGTGATCGGCCTCGACCCGCAGGCGCGCGACGCGCAGGAGCTCGAGCTGCTGGCCGGGGCCGGCGTGCTGCTGCTCCACGTGTCCCTGCCCCATGGCCCGGTCTTCCGGAACCTCGAGACGCCCGGAGGCCGGGTCCAGGCCTGCATCGATCCCGGACGCCCGTTGCCCCCGGTCGCCGTGCCGGAGGCGTGGCGAGGCGCGCGGGCCTGGATCCTGGCGCCGGTTGCCGGGGAGCTGGACGACGCCTGGGCAGACTCGATCCCGGCGAACGCCTACGTCGCGCTCGGATGGCAGGGCCTGCTACGGGTCCTCAGGGCCGGTGCTGACGTCAGGCGCAGGGAACCGTCCGCCGGGCGCCTCGTCCGGCGCGCCGACCTGGTCTCGCTCAGCGAGCACGACGTGGTGCCGGGCACCCGGCCGGAGGAGCTGGCCCGGTTTCTCCATCCCGGAGCGCTGCTCGTCGTCAGTCGCGGGGCCGCGGGCGGCCTTGTCGCTGACGTGACGGGCGGCGGGGTGGGGAGCGTCGCGCCCTACCAGGCGGTCATGGCCGCGCACCAGGTCGACGCCACGGGCGCGGGCGACACGTTCCTGGGCGCGCTCGTCACGAGCGTGCTGCGCGGGAAGCAGGGCGCGGAGCCTGCCCCGGCCGACGGGGTCGAGGCCGCCGGAGAAGGCTGGCCCGCGCCGGACCTCCGCTTCGCCGCGGCGGCCGCGTCGTTCACCGTGGAAGGACCCGGGATGGAGGCGGTTCCCGATCGCGCGGCCGTCATGCGCCGTCTCGCCGGCCCGGCAGCTCAGCCGTTCGCGGAGCCGCCATCCTCGTCGACGTAGTCGGCGAAGGCGCCGCGGTAGTCGGCGTTGGACAGGCCGAGGGCGCTGAACTCGTCATCGGTCGCGATCAGGAAGTTGTCGTCTTCCTCCACCGAGACGTTGACAGCTGCCGTGATGCGCTCGTCGGAGATGAACACGAACGCGTGGTTGCGCTCCAGCTCGACCGCGATCGCCTCGATCAGCGTGTCCTCCTCGTGGTGGCCCTGGACCTGCCTGCGGACCCCCTGGACGAGGTCGAAGAAGTCGTCCGCGGGCATCTCCTCCTCGCGGGCGAGGAGGACGTCCGAGTAGAGCTCGTCGTCGCCCTCGTGGAGCTCGTAGAAGTGCACCGCGTCTCCTTCTCCTGTGGTGGCCCGGATTCTAGCGGGCGGAGACGCGCGACCGGGCCGGCGCCCCGGCAGCGAGGTGCGCGAGCGCTTCGAGCGTCCGATCGACCTCCGCCGCGGTGGAGTAGTGGACCAGGCCCAGCCGGAGGACGCCGCCCTGCTCGAACAGGCCCAGCCGCTCGATGAGCGCGCGTGCGTAGAAGTCCCCGTCCCAGGTGAAGATCCCCGCCCGGCCGAGCTGCGCCGCGGCGTCGGCCGGCGACATCCCGTCGAGCGTGATCGCGAAGGTGGGCGTCCGATCGCGGATCCGGGCCGGATCGCTGATCCCCCAGACGCGGACGCCCGGGATCGCATGCAGGCCGTCCAGCAGCCGGCCCGCGAGTGTGCGCTCGTAGGCGGAGATCGCCCGCATCGCCGCAACCAGCTCGCCGCGGGCCTCGCCGGAGGACGCGCCATCCGTGGTGCTGCCGTAAGCCCGCCCCAGGTCGCGGAGGTACTCGACGGCGGCGAGCGTCCCGGCGTAGGCCTCGAACGATGGCGTCCCGGTCTCGTAGCGGTCGTGAGCGGGCCGGACCTTGTAGGCGGGAAGGCGATCGAGGACCTCGGCCTTGCCGTACAGCGCGCCGAGGTGGGGCCCGAACCACTTGTACGCCGAGCAGACCAGGAAGTCCGTGTCGAGCGCGCGGACGTCGATCGAGCCGTGGGGGGCGAAGTGGACCGCGTCCACGTAGG
>DAITNC010000060.1:0-4698 GCA_036834865.1 Candidatus Limnocylindrales bacterium
AGAGCCGAACGGGGATGGTCACCAGGCCGAACTGGATGGCCCCCCGCCACATCGACCGCGCCATGATGCCTTCGTGCCTCGTCGTCGGCCGCTCCGTGCCGGGCCCCTCGTGGGCGGCTTCACCGACGGCCGGGATGGGAAGGATACGCCGGTCGCGCAAGGGGCCCCCAGCGTCAGGGGTCGGGGGCGTCAGTAGGCCGGCCGGAGCTGCGGGAACATCGGGAAGTGCCGGACGTTTCGGGTGAGCAGCTGTCCGCCGACGCGATCGACCGCCGCAGCCAGCAACAGGTCCGTGATCGAGATCCCTTTGCGTGAGCGCTGGTACGGTCGGCCGAGCGAGGCCGCGCTATCTGCGAGAGAAACATCCACGTCGATCCAGCGGAGGACACCGAGCAGGTCGCCCGCGCTCCGCAGGTCGTGCTGTGCGACGCCGCGAAGGATCTCCGTTCGGACGGGCGTGATGCTCAACAAGCTGTCGCCGCGGACGCGTGCAGCAGAAAGCGCGTCTCGCGCCGCGGGCACGCCGCCGAGGACGTCGATCAGGACGTCCGAATCAACCAGGACGCGCATCGTGATTGTCGTCCCTCAGGGCGGCGAGCTCGCGCTGGCGTCTCCGCGACTGTCGAGCATCTGCCCGTCTTCCAGCGGCGATGATCCGCAGCGGCTCCTTGCCATCCTCGCCGGCCCACAGCCCAAATGCACCGTTGAGGGCTGCCATGAACTTCTCCAGCGAGGGCTCTGCCCCGTACTTCTCGTCGATCGCCTCACGGATGAGCTGCGACTTCGTCCTGCCCGTCGCGATCGAGGCGCGTTCCAGTGCGGCGCTCTCCTCCGGTGTCAGGTAGATCTGCGTTCGGTCCACGATGTATGTATACATCGGGCAGAGCCTATCGTCGAGGCCTTCACCCGCGAGTACCCAGGATCGCCTGGCGCTGGATCCCACTGGCGACGGACTCCACGAAGCGAGTGACGCCGGCCCCCGCCGATGCGCCACCCGCTCCGGGATGTCGTGAGAGCCGCCGCGCCCCAGCGGGCGGCCCGCGCGGCCCGCCGCTACCCCGCGGCGCGGAGCTCCGCCTCCGCGTCGGCGACCTTGACCAGGATGCCGGCCCGCAGCGAGTCGAGCCCCGTCCAGACGCCCTTGGTCGCGTTGCTGATGGACGTCAGGTTGCTCTTGAGCGTCCTGATGGCCTCCAGCTGCTCGCGCACCCCCGCGAGGGCCCGCGCGATCGCCGCCGCGTCGACCTCGACCTCCCGCTCTTCCAGCGTGGCTATCGCCAGGAGGCGGGCCAGCCGGATTGCCGCGGCCAGGAAGGCCGGCTCCGGCGACTCCGGGTCGACGACGCAGTAGACGTCGCCGCCGATGACCGTGAAGGGGTCGATGCCCGAGGGTGCGTGGGTCGGGGTGAACACGATGACCCCCACGGCCGCGCCGCGGTTCTCCTTCGCCTCGCGCACTTCCTCGCGGATTGCGCGGAGCGACATCGGGCGATCCTTCGCCTCGATGACCACGCGCACGTCGTGGCCGCGGGTAAGCCCGGGGTCAAGGGTGAGGACGAAGTCGCCCTTCTTCGACTTGAGGACGGAGCCCGTCTCGGCCGCTGTCCGATCGAGCAGGTCGCCGGCGCCGCGGGCGCCCTCCGCAAGGAGGCCTTCGAGGAGGTCCTCGAAGTCGCCGCCCTTCGCGGTGCCCTTGGCGCGCTCCTGGGCGCGAGCCGTGGAGGCGGCCTCCAGCGAGGCGATGCGCTCGTTGAGCTTCGTGAAGCCCTCGGTCATCTCGCCGCGGAACTGGAACAGTGGGGAGCCCAGGCGGGTGGGATCGAGGAGCGTGGCCAGCTTGCTGCCGTCGCCGTCCATGAACGTTCCGAGGAGCGTCTTGATGCGGCCGATGGCGCTGTCGCGCTTCGTCTCGTCGAAGAGCTCGTCGGTGAGCGAGCGGAGCTTGCCGCGGTCGCCCAGGAAGGCCTCCAGTGTGCGCGGGAGGCGCCCGTCGCCGTCGGCGAAGTTCTGGCGGAGGAGCTGGTCCAGGGCGGTGGCCGCCCTGGCGTTGGCGTCCTCCGTCTGGCGCAGGAGGGTGGCGAACTCCGCCCGCACCGCGTCGACGTTGACGGTCACGCCGGCGTCCATGAGGGCGGTCAGGCCGATTTTGAGGGCACGCTCCGCGAGGCCCGCGCGCTCCTCGACGGGTCGCTCGGCGACGAAGGCGGCGAGGCTGGCGTCGGCGAGGACAAGGCGATCGACGACGATGCGGTCGCGCTCGACCGAGATGTGCGTGGCCGTGGCGGGGGAGCTCGCCGGCGTGGCGATCGGCGGCAGGCTGGTGGCCGCAGAGCCCGCGATGGGCGGGCGACCGGCGGGGGAGGGGAGGCTGACGACGTTGGCGGGGGCGTCCATGCCGCGGACTCTGGGGGGTGGGCTGTGCCAGCTAGGGTGTCACGGCGATCAGCCAGCGCGAAGAAACTCCCCATAGCGGCGTTCGAGACGGACCGGATCCGGACGGTCAGCCGGCCGGTGTGGCAAGAGAAGCCGCGCCCCGTGGATCTCCTGCAGGCCGACAACGAGCATCGGCCCGTCGCGCTCGGCCAGAATGGCCTCGCGGACCTCGATCACGTAGTCGGGTCGGATCGCGAAGAACAAGCGGTCAAACGCGGCGTGATGCAGTTTGCATAGAGCGATGCCATTGCTGACAACCGGTTCGCCCTCCGGATCGGAGTCTGGCGTGATGTGTGCCGCGTCGAGCAGTTCCTGGTGGCGCAGGCTGCACAGGGCACATCGCTCCTGGTACGCCCGGATGACCCTTTCGCGGAAGACGACCTGGTGCAGACGCTGACGAACGGTCCGGGTCACATACGCGCGTCGGGCCTCAGCGGCGTCGTCAGATACCAGGTGGCCGGCTACGACGGGAGCAAGCGCGGCCGACAGGTCATCGACCTGAAGGGTGAACCTCAGGCGAGAGGGATCGTCATCAACGACGAACACCGGGTAGACGGCGACATATGAGCCAGGCTCAATTGCGTGGAAGTAGACCAATGGCACTCGCTCGGCCATCGCCCGCCGGAGCCCAACGTTGTCACGGTGTTGTGGGTCAGTCCCACGATAGGCGTAGCGAAGGGTTCCTGATCGATCGTCGAAGCTATCGGAGTAAGGACCTCGGACGATCGTCGTGATCGACAGCGGCAGTGCGCAGACGGCCGGCTTCCAGATTCCCTGTGGGCCGACGAGAGGCACGCGCCGGCCGCCGACCGCGAAGGTCTCGAGTGCGATTCGAGACAGGGCCTCACCCAACTCGGTTCGCTGCTCCGTAAGCCAGTCAAAGACGGCGCGGCGTATGGGACCATCGGCAATCCCGATCACCGTTCCAGGATAACGGTGGACCGCTCGATCAGACTCGGTGCAATCGCAGTCGGGCAGGTCCCTGAGGTGCGGGAGTTCGTCGACTTGTGTTCCGTGCCGCTGGGCCCGGTCGGGACCCACGGTGGTGTCCCGCCGGCGAGATACACAGCAACCCAGCATGCTGGTATGCTTGCCCGATGAAGGTGACGATCGACCTCGACCCGGAGCTCTATCGCGCAGTGAAGGTGGAGGCCGCGCGAGCCGACAGGAGCGTGCGCGAGATCGCGGATGAGGCGCTCGCCGCGTGGCTCGAGCGAGTCGAGGACACCGAGGACGCCGCAGCTGCCGCCGAGGCGCTTGCCGAGTACGGCCGCGACGGCGGTGTCGCGGCAGACGAGTTCTTCCGCGCCCACGCCGCCGAGACCCGGGCGACGTACGGTTCGTCCGGCGAAGGGTGAGCGATTCGCCCTGGCGGGTCGACCTGGCACCGGCAGCCCAGCGCCAGCTCCGCAAGCTGCCGCCCGACTCGACGGCCCGCCTGCGCGGCCCGATCCTCGCCCTCGCGCGCGATCCGCGCCCAGCGGGTTCGGTCGCCCTCGCCGGGAGCCCGTTCTGGCGCCTGCGGGTGGGTGACCTCCGGATCGTGTACGCGATCGACGACGCGGCGCGCACCATCGTCGTCCTTCGCGTCGCGCGTCGGAACGAGAGCAGCTACCGGCGCGTGCGGTGAGCCTCGCGCGGCACCACTAGGAAGACGATGGCAGTGAGGCCACCGCGCCGGCCAGCACCCGCTCGCTGACGATTGTCCCTTGGCTGGCCATGCCTGTTGTGTTTCTGGTGGATGGTGCTAGTCTTTCCACATGGATCCGGACCGAGACCTCCTCACGACCGGTCAGGCTGCGGCTCGCCTCGGCTGCTCTCGCCAGCACGTCGTGGACCTTTGCCGGCGAGGCGACCTCGCATGCCTGACCGTCGGGACGCACCGTCGTGTCCGGGGCGCCGATATCGAAGCGCTCGCATCCTCGCGTACGGGCGCCCGAACGAGCGGCCGGGCCCCCCGGTCCGAGCAGGTCCGCTCGCTATGGCTCCACCGGGCGGTGGCCGGCCGGTTGGCGCGTGACCCGGAGCGCGGCCTGCGAAGGGCGCGCCACAACCTCGACCTCCTGGAGCGGGCACACCCCGCCGGGATGAGCGCGCGGTGGCTGGCGCGGTGGCGCGGCCTGATCGACCACGGGCCGGAGGCAGTCATGCGCATCCTCGTGGCCGAGTCCGAGGAAGCAGACGAGCTTCGCCAGAACTCGCCGTTCGCGGGCGTGCTCCGGGAGGTCGAGCGCCTCGAGATCCTTCGAGCCTATCGGCGCCACG
>DAITNC010000060.1:4798-10315 GCA_036834865.1 Candidatus Limnocylindrales bacterium
ACGCTGACCGACCGGATTCGGATGCTCTCCCGCGTGGACGCCGAATCGGTCGGCCGCCTGGAGGCCTGGGTTCGCGGCTCGGCCCGCTGATCAGCCGCTGCGGCCTCCGACCACGCCCGGCATCCAGTCGAGCTCGGTTTGAAGCGATCCGGCCGCGACCTGTCAGACTGGGCTGACCGCCGCCTCTTCGCGCGACATCCGGAGACTCCCGCACCATGGCCAGCACCGTCTACCTCTCGTCCAGCGGCATCGTCAACGTCCGCGCCGAGCTCGACCAGCTCACCGGCGTGGAGCGGCCGGTCGTCATCGCCCGGATCGCCGCTGCACGCGAGCTTGGCGACTTGCGAGAGAACGCCGAGTACGAGACGGCGCGCAAGGAGCAGTCCATCCTCGAGGGGCGGATCAAGCACCTGACCCTGCTCCTCCGCGATGCCGTCCAGATCGAAGGCGCCTCGACGAGCCACGTCAGCCTGGGCACGACCGTCACCGTCCAGGACGAGCTGGGCGAGGAGACGTACACGATCGTGGGCAGCCACGAGGCGTCGCCCACGGACGGGCGCATCAGCAGCACCTCGCCGATCGGCCGGGCCCTCATGGGCGGGCACGCCGGCGATACCGTGACCGTTGCGGCGCCGAGCGGGCCATTCGGACTGCGGATCCTCTCGCTCGCCTGACGGCGCGATCCAGGCGCGGAGCCCAGCCCCCGGAACGCTCGCGCCATCGGAACGCCCGCCATCGGGTGACCCGCGGGGGCTACCATCCTGCCTGGCGGCTGGCGAGCCGGGTGGCACCAGGCGCCCGGTCTCGCATTCGGCCACGTTCGATCCAGGGAGATCCGGCAATGCCGTTCTCGGTGAACCTCGGTGGCTTCGGCGTGTTCGGGAGCCGGTCCGGGTCGGCGCCTTCGCCTTTTGATGCCATCAACGGCCCGCGCCTGGCCGGGCCGCAGGGGAGCCATCCGCTGCACTCGGTCCGGGCCGACGAGCTGGTCCGAGCCACCGACGGGCCGATCGGCGGCGAGATCACGCTGGACCAGCCGGCGCGCGTGGGCGACGGGATCACGGGCACGATCCGCCTGGCGGCGATCCAGCAGGTCGTCGCCCGCGGCGCCACGCTGCGCCTGGTCGGGCTGCGCCTGGACGAGGTCACCCGCTCGGAAGACAACCACGACAGCGACGGGCACGTCACCAGCTCTGCGCAGTGGGTCGAGGTCCACGGCGCGCTCTTCAGCAACGACGCGTTCCCCGAGCCTGCCGTGCCCTCCACGCTGGAGCCGGGCGCGACCTGGGAAGCGCGCTTCGCGGTGCCGGCGCCGCCCCTCGGTCCGCCGACTGCCCACCTGGGCGAATCGATCATCGCCTGGGCGCTGGAGGTCCACTGGGACATCCCGCACGGTCACGACCACTTCGTGGCCACCTATCTGCCCGTGGCCCAGCACCCGGATCTCCTGCGGGCCGGCGTCGGCAAGCAGGGCGGCGTGAGCCTGATGCAGGGCGTCCCGCTGGGTGACGCGCTGATCGGCGTCACCTCGCCCCTGCCGGTGCCCGCCGGCTCGGAGATGGTCGTCGGCGTGCGCTGGCCGTCCGCGCCGGCCGGGCAGAAGGGCCGCGTGGAGCTCCATCGGCGGACGAACGCCCCGAACGGCGCGGAGGGGATCATCGCCTCTGCTCCGATCGATCCGGCAACCCTCGCCGGCGGCGTTGAGGTCCGGCTCCTGGTCCCCGAGGGCTCGGCGCCCTCGTTCGACGGCGCCGGGCTGGAGATCGACTACGTGATCCGGGTCCTGGTCGACCGGCGTTTCCGGACCGACGCTGCGATCGAGCGACCGGTCGGCATCGTCTGACGCGGCCGGCAGAGGGACCTGTCAGTCGATCATCGCCCCGAGGGTGCGGATCAGGTTGAGCCCGGCATCGACCTCATCGCGCGGGGCATACGGCCCGGGCATCAGGAAGCAGGGCCGGGCCGCCAGCGCGAGCCCCTCGACGCGACCCCACGGCTCCGGGACCTGCCGACCGGCGCACGCCTCGGCGATGCGCTTGTAGACGAGCACGACCGCCGCCGGGCGCCAGACCGCCACCTTCTGGAACAGCGGCCCGACCCCTGCCCGGAGCTCGGCCGCGGTTGCCGTGTCGCGCGCCGTCGGGAGCTTGAGCAGGTCCGTGATCCCGTGGCCGGCCTCGACAAGCACGTCATCGGCACGGTCAAGGTCCGTGTCGGACGGCAGGATCTGTGCCTGCACGAGGCGGCGCCAGAACGACCGCCCGAGTCGTCCCTGGTGGTAGTGGCCGGCAGCCACGCTCACCGGCGACGGGTTGAGCCCCACGAACAGGAGGCGCCCGGGCTCAGGCGGCAGGTCCGCCAGGGTGTCCACGGGAAGGCCGTCGAGGATGAGCGTGATCCGGTGGCCCTCGCTTCGCTCCCGCATGGACGGAAGGGTAGGGGATGGACGGGACGGCCGGATCCGAGGCCGCCGGGGCGTCGGGCAGAGAGCACCTGTCGACGGATCGAGTGATCCGGGCGTCTTGACAAGCGTACTGTGTAGCGTATCGTAAACGTCATGAAGACCATCGGTGTCACCGACCTCCGGCAGCGGACGGCCGAGGTGCTCGACGAGATCGCCGGGTCCGCCGAACCGGTCGCGATCCTGCAGCGATCCCGGAAGATCGCCTACCTGGTGGATGCCAACACCTACGACGCGGACAGGGCCGAGCTCGCCAGCGTGCGGCGCCAGCTCTTCCTCCGCGAGGTCCGCGAGGCCGAACGGGAGTACGAGGCCAGCCCCGCGAAGGAATACCACGACGTGGAGGAGCTGATCGCCGATCTCGGGCTCGCCGAGTAGGCGGTGAGGCTCTCGCTCGCGCCACGGTTCCGGCGGCGTGCGGCCAAGCTCACCTCTGTGCAGCGTGCACTGCTCCGGGCGGCACTTCGGCGCTTCGCGGTCAACCCGCGAGACCCGCTCCTCCGGACCCACAAGCTCGCGGGGGACCTCGCCGGGTATTGGGCGTTCTCCGTCGACGACGACCTGCGTGTGCTGTTCCGTTGGGACGGCGACCTCGCGACGCTGGTGACCATCGGCAGCCACGATGAGGTCTACTGAGCGGCCGATCCCTCCGAGCGGTGGGGCGCCGTGTCGCGGCTCTGCGGGTGTTCAGCCGCTCACTGGGTCGGCGTGCCAGGCGGGATCGCCGTATCGATCGGCGAGGAGCCGGTCGGCCGCCAGGAGCTCGGCGGGCAGGAACGGGGCTCGTTCGGCGGCGTCCGCGCCGAATGCCTGGAGCACCGCAGCCTCGACGTCGCCCGCCGCCGGCGCGGCGCCCAGCTCGCGGGAGATCGACGTGACCCCGACACGGCGGCTCCTCGTGCGCTCCCAGCGCGGATCGCCGGCCGCGCCCGGCCCGTTGCAGACGCGGGCCAGCGCGTCGAGGTCGGCGTCCACGAGGAGCGTCGCGTGGACCAGCAGCGCGCGTCCGCCCAGCCACGCGGCGACGCCCGACAGCTTGCCGCCGGGCGCCACGATGTCGCGCTCGGTCACCTCCGCGGCGACACCCAGGGCCCGACACGCGGCTGCGAGCGGCACCAGGACCAGGCGATAGAGGCCGGGCAGCCGCCGGAGCGCCGGGTCCGCGGCGAGGACCGCGTCCTCCGGCCGGATCACCACCGACACGTTGAGGTTGCCCGGGTCGTGCCAGACGGTTCCGCCACCGGTGAACCGGCGGAGCACCGGGGCATCGAGCGCCGCTGCTGCGGGCAGGTCCACCTCGGCGGCCCCGAGCTGGAAGCGCCCGATGACCGCACAGGGCGCGTCGCGCCAGAGGCGGAGGACCGGCGTAAGCGCCGCGGGGTCGGCCGCGACGTGGCGCGCGATCGCCTCCTCCCGGGCGAGGTTCGTTCGCGGGTCGCGCTCGCCGTCGTCGGGGAGGTACCGCACGGTGGTCACCGCGCGAGCATCCGCCATCGCGGCCACGCCCCACCACCGCGGCCACGCCGGGCCACGGGCCGCCCCCGCCACGCGGCCAGGCTAGTCCTCGCCTGTCGCGGCCAGGTCGTCCGCCAGTCCCGCCGACTCCGCTTCGTTGCTGTCCCCGGAGCAGTTGAGGACCGCGGTGTACGGGTCGATGGCATCCTGATCCGCCTGGTGCTCGGCAATCCAGCCGTTCCACTCGGCCTGGACGGCGGCGGTGAACGCGGCGGTCGTGCGGGCTGACACGGTCACCTGGAGCGACGTCAGGCGCGATCGGAGCGTCGCCTCCCAGGTGGTCGCGATCGCCTCGTGACGGGCCTCGTGGGCACGCAGGTCGCCGATCATCGCCGACCAGCCGGCTGCCATCGCCGGGTTCGTCGGCGCCCAGGAGGGCATGTCCACGCCCACGGCCTTCGTGACGGTCGGGTTCGCGACGGTGGCAGAGGTCACCCCGTTGGACGTGCTGAAGGACGGGTCGCCGCCCCACCCGAACGTCGGTCTCGTGCGGGCCCAGCCGCTGTTTGCGCGATACGGGCTGTTCGTGTTCATGTAGGTGACGACCGTGTCGCAATCGGAGGTCCCGGGAGGGAGCCTGACCGCCCAGCGCTGGACCGGGAGCGCCGCCCGCGGCGCGAGAAGGCGCTGGAGCGCGGTGTTGCCGTGCCGGCGCTGCACGGCGTCCGCCAGCCGCACTCGGGTTCCCGCGTCGGCGCCCGCCATCAGGGTCCGCAGGGTGGCCGGGTTCGCGGCGATGTCGAAGGCCGGCGCACACGCGGCGGGCGATCGCCCGCTCTCGCGCCGTGGTGCGCGATCCTGGTTGCCCGCGCGGGCGAGTGCCGTCCCCATGGCCGATACGGTACCCCGGGCGCGCAAGAGGGGGGCCGCAGCTCGCTATTCGATCGGCGCGAATCGCGCAGTGAAATGTCGGAGCGCTGCCGGCTCGTGGACGATCCGCAGGCCGCGCAGGCCCGCTGCCCGCTTCGCCACCCATCGCACGACCTCGATGACGTAGTCCACGTGCGATTGGGTGTACGTCCGGCGCGGGATCGCCAGCCGGACCAGGTCCATCGCCGCGGGCGTCTCGCTGCCGTCCGGGTGACGCCCGAACATGACGGTGCCGATCTCGCAGCCCCGGATGCCGCCCTCCACGTAGAGCGCCACCGCGAGCGCCTGGCCCGGGTAGTGGAGGGGCGGGATCTGCGGGAGGAGCGCCCGCGCGTCCAGGTAGACGGCGTGCCCGCCGATCGGGCGGACGACGGGGATGCCGTCGGCGGTGAGCGCATTCCCCAGGTACGCGGTGGACCGGATCCGGTAGCGCAGGTAGTCCTCGTCCACCACCTCGTGGAGGCCCTGGGCGATTGCCTCGAGGTCGCGGCCCGCGAGGCCGCCGTAGGTCGGAAAGCCCTCCGTCAGGATCAGCAGGGTGCGGCAGCGCTCGGCGAGCGCGTCGTCGCGCATCGCCAGCCAGCCTCCGATGTTGGCCAGCCCGTCCTTCTTGGCGCTCATGGTCATGCCGTCGGCGAGCGAGGCGATCTCGCGGACGATCTCCGGCACGC
>DAITNC010000061.1:0-10284 GCA_036834865.1 Candidatus Limnocylindrales bacterium
TCGCGCAGGACGAGGCGCAGCGGTTCAACCACAACTACATCGGCACCGAGCACCTCCTGCTCGGGCTCGTCCGCGAGGGCGAGGGCGTCGCTGCGCGCGTCCTGGAGAACATGAACGTCGAGCTGGCCAAGGTCCGGACCGCCGTCGAGTTCATCATCGGTCGCGGCGATCGCCCCGTGGTGGGCGAGGTGGGCCTCACCCCGCGCGCCAAGCGCGTGATCGAGCTCGCCATCGACGAGGCGCGTCGCCTCGGCCACAACTACATCGGCACCGAGCATCTCCTGCTCGGCCTCGTCCGCGAGGGCGAGGGGATCGCGGCGGGCGTCCTCGAGTCGCTGGGCGTCAACCTGGACAAGGTTCGCCACGAGGTCATCCGCGTCCTTTCCCAGAGCTCGGCAGTGGGTCCTGCGCAGGAGACGAAGCGGGCCAGCAAGACGCCGACCGTCGACCAGCTGGGGATCAACCTGACCGATGCCGCGCGCGCCGGGAAGCTGGACCCGGTCGTCGGGCGGGAGAAGGAGATCGAGCGGGTCATCCAGATCCTCTCCCGCCGAACCAAGAACAATCCCGCCCTGATCGGCGAGCCGGGCGTCGGGAAGACGGCGATCGTGGAGGGCCTGGCCCACCGCATCGTCAACAACGATGTCCCGGAGACGCTCCTCAACAAGCGGCTCCTCACGCTGGACATTGGCTCCCTCGTTGCCGGGACGAAGTACCGCGGCGAGTTCGAGGAGCGGCTGAAGAAGATCATCGAGGAGCTCCGCAACACGAACGACGCGATCCTCTTCATCGACGAGCTCCACACGCTGGTGGGCGCCGGGGCGGCGGAGGGCGCGATCGACGCGGCGAACATCCTCAAGCCGCCGCTCGCGCGGGGCGAGCTCCAGTGCATCGGCGCGACGACGCTCGACGAGTACCGCAAGTACATCGAGCGCGACGCCGCCCTCGAGCGCCGCTTCCAGCCCGTGATGGTGGAGGAGCCGACGCTCGAGCAGACGATCGAGATCCTCAAGGGGATCCGGGAGCGGTACGAGCAGCACCACAAGGTGACGATCACCGACGCCGCGTTGCAGGCGGCCGCCGACCTCTCCATCCGCTACATCGCGGACCGCCACCTGCCCGACAAGGCCATCGACCTGATCGACGAGGCCGCCAGCCGCGTTCGCCTCCGCTATGCGTCGGCCCCGCCGGACCTTCGCGAAGCCCAGAAGGAGCTGGAGCGCGTCACCCGCGACAAGGATTCCTCGATCAACACGCAGGAATACGAGGAGGCATCGCGCCTGCGCGAGGCCGAGACGACCGCGCGCGAGCGCGTCGACACGCTCCGCGCCGAGTGGCAGGCCACGGTCGCCGGCATCCAGCCGACCGTCGACGAAGAGGAGATCGCCCACGTCGTCTCGATGTGGACCGGCATCCCCGTCACGCGGATCGCCCAGGAAGAGTCGGAGCGGCTGCTCCACATGGAGGACCACCTCCACAAGCGCGTGATCGGGCAGCAGGAAGCGATCGAGACGATCTCCCGCGCCGTGCGCCGCGCGCGGGCCGGCCTGAAGGACCCCAAGCGACCCATCGGGTCATTCATCTTCCTGGGCCCCACCGGGGTCGGGAAGACCGAGCTGGCGAAAGCCGTGGCCGAGTTCATGTTCGGTTCCGATGACGCGCTCATCAAGATCGACATGAGCGAGTTCATGGAGCGCCACAACGTGAGCCGGCTCGTCGGAGCCCCTCCAGGCTATGTCGGGTTCGACGAGGGTGGCCAGCTGACAGAGGCAGTCCGTCGCAAGAGCTACGCGGTGATCCTGCTCGACGAGATCGAGAAGGCACACTCGGAGGTCTTCAACATCCTCCTCCAGATCCTCGAGGACGGCCAGCTGACCGACGCCAAGGGCCGCCGCGTCGACTTCCGGAACACGATCATCATCATGACCTCCAACCTGGGCGCGAGGCAGCTCCAGACGAACTCGTCGCTGGGCTTCCGCTCGTTCGGAGAGACAGAAGCCGCCCGCGCCGAAGCCTCCTACGAGAACATGCGCGACAAGGTCCAGGTGGAGCTCAAGACGTCGTTCCGCCCCGAGTTCCTGAACCGGATCGACGCCACGATCGTCTTCCGCTCGCTCACCCAGGACGAGATCCGGGTCATCGTGGACCTGATGCTGGCGCGCGTCCGCGACCAGCTCCGGACCCAGCAGATGTCCCTCGAGGTCACCCAGGCGGCCAAGGACCACATCATCAAGATCGGGTACGACGTGGCCTACGGCGCGCGTCCGCTCCGCCGCGTCATCCAGAACATGGTGGAGAACGTGCTCGCGGAGCACCTCCTCCTGAGCCGGTACAAGCCCGGGACCACGATCGTCGTCGACAAGGGCGAGGAGGCCGGCCTCTCCATCCACGAAGCCGACGAGAAGACGCCCGCCGCCGTCGAAGCCGGCTAGCACCGGGCGGCCCCGCCCGTGACGCGAACCCAGAGCCGCTACGTCTGCCAGGCCTGCGGCGACTCGTTCCTCCGCTGGGAGGGACAGTGTCGCTCCTGCAGTGCGTGGAACACGCTGGTCGAGACGCTGGTTCGCGAAGACGCGCCGTCGGCTCACCGGCGCGTCGCACCGGCCGCCGGTGCGGGCCCCGTGCCGCTCTCGGACCTGAGCGAGGCGGACGTCGCGCGGATCCCGGTTGGGATCGGCGAGCTCGATCGCGTCCTCGGCGGCGGCCTGGTGCCGGGTTCGATCGTGCTGGTCGGCGGCGAGCCCGGGATCGGCAAGTCAACCCTCCTCCTCCAGGCCGCGGCCGGCCTGTCTGCCGCCGGGCCGATCCTCTACGCCACCGGCGAGGAATCGACCGCCCAGGTCCGCCTGCGGGCCGTCCGCCTGGGGCTCCTCGGAGGCGCCGCAGGTGCGGCCGTGAACGTGTTCGCCGAAAGCTCCGTGGCCCGGATCGTGGAGACGGCGCGCGCGGCGCGGCCCGTCGCACTCGTCGTGGACTCGATCCAGACCGCGACGGTGGACGAGCTGGAGGGCCCCGCCGGCAGCGTCGGGCAGGTGCGCGAATCGGCCCTCCGCTACATGGAGCTCGCCAAGGGTGACGGCATCGCGGTCCTCCTCGTCGGGCACGTGACCAAGGAAGGCAGCCTGGCCGGCCCGAAGACCCTCGAGCACCTCGTTGACGCAGTCCTCAGCGTCGAGGGTGACCGGTCGGGCAGCCTGCGCCTCGTGCGGGCCACGAAGAACCGCTTCGGGTCCACCGAAGAGGTCGGTGTGCTCGAGATGGGCGAGGCGGGACTCCGGGAGGTCCCCGACCCCGCGCGCGCCTTCCTCGTCGAGCACGACGCAGCGGCGCCTGGGAGCGTGGTCGGGGCCACGCTCGAGGGATCGCGCGCCCTGCTCGTCGAGGTGCAGGCGCTGGTTGCCCCGACCGGCTATGGAACGCCCCGGCGGACCGCGATCGGCCTGGATCCCGGCCGCCTGGCCCTTCTCGTGGCGGTCCTCGCCCGCCGCGCCGGGATCGGGCTGGGCAGCCACGACGTCTACGCCAACCTCGCCGGCGGGCTGGCTGCCGACGACCCGGGGCTGGACCTGGCCGTGGCGATCGCCCTCGCCTCCACGTTCCGGGATCGGCCGGTTGCGGCCGGCACCGTCGCGATCGCGGAGATCGGCCTGCTCGGGGAGCTGCGGTCGGTCGGCGGCCTGGAGCGCCGCCTCCGCGAGGCGGCCCGGCTCGGGTTCACCCGCGCCCTGGTCCCGCCGGGTCGGGGCGCCCCACCCGCAATCCCGGGCATCGCGCTCGTCACCGTGCGCACCGTCCGGGAGGCCCTGGACGTCGCGCTGGGCCCTGCCGGTGGCTGACACGGCCCGTGAGGCGGTGCTAGGCTCGCGGCCTGTGATTCGCATCATTCGGCTCCTCGGCGCAGCGCTCGGGCTCCTCGTCGGCCTGTCGTTCGTCACCGGCAGCGGAGGCCCGTTCGCGGGCTCGGCGTATGCCGGTGCGCTCATCGCGGCCTGGCTCGTGGCCTGGCTCGTGGTGGGCTTCGCCGTGCTGCCCTACCTGACCGTCGTGCCGGCGGGCTGGCTCGTCGACCGCGTCCAGGAGCTCTCCACGGCGGAGTTCGTTACGGCCGTGCTGGGCCTCCTGATCGGCCTGGTCATGGGACTCCTGCTCGGCCTGCCGCTGGCCGCGGTTCCCGCGCCGCTCGGCACGTGGCTGCCGTTCGGCGTCTCGGTCTTCCTGGGGCTCGGGATGGCCGGCCTCACCGTCGCGAAGCGCAACGACCTGATCATGGCCGCCGAGGCGATCGGCATCGTCCGTCGCCCCGCGGCCGACGTCGGGCCGCGACCGGACGAGCCGCAGGTGGCCGTGGACACGAGCGTGATCATCGACGGCAGGATCGCCGACATCGCGGAGGCCGGGTTCCTGCAGGGGACGCTCGTCGTCTCGCGGGTCGTGCTCGACGAGCTGCAGCGGATCGCCGACAGCGCGGACACGCTGCGGAGGAACCGCGGGCGACGGGGCCTCGAGATCCTGAACCGCCTCCAGAAGGACGGACGCGTCCCGGTCGAGATCGTGGAGGACGGGTTTCCCGAGATCAGCGAGGTCGATGCCAAGCTGGTCGCGCTCGCCCGCTCGCGGAGCGGCGTGATCCTTACCAACGACTTCAACCTGAACCGCGTCGCCGAGATCCAGGGCGTCAGGGTGATGAACGTCAACTCCCTTGCCAACGCCCTCAAGCCCGCGCTCCTCCCCGGCGAGGATCTCCGGGTCCGGGTGATCCAGGAGGGCAAGGAGTCCGGCCAGGGCGTGGGCTTCCTCGACGACGGGACCATGATCGTCGTCGAGGGTGGCTCCCGGTATCTCGACCGCGAGATCGAGGTCGGGGTCACGCGCGTGCTCCAGACCGTCGCCGGGCGGATGATCTTCGCCCAGCCGAAGCCCGAGTGAGCGGCGGCGCCGACCCGGACCTCCAGGTCCGCACGGCCGACGCGATCGTGGTTGCGGCCGGATCGAGCGCGCGGATGGGGGGCCCGGACAAGCTCGCCGCGCAGATCGGCGGCCGGCCGCTCCTGGCCTGGACGCTGGACGCTCTCGCCGGCTCGATGAGCGTCGCCCGGATCGTCGTCGTCACGACCGCGGCGAAGGTGCCGGGGATCGCGGCGGCGGCGTGGCTGTCGGATCGCGTCTCGACGGTGGTTGCCGGCGGGCCGAGGCGGCAGGACTCGGTCGCCGCCGGCGTTGAAGCGCTGGCCGACGGCCCCTGGAACGGGGTGGTCCTCGTCCACGACGGGGCGCGTCCCCTGGTCTCGGCAGACCTCGTCGACGCCATCGCCCGGGCCGCCGCCATCCACGGGGCGGCGATCCCGGTCGTGCCGGTGGTCGAGACGCTCAAGCGCGTCGAGGATGGCCGCGTCGTGGAGACCGTGGAGCGCTCCGGGCTGGCCACCGCGCAGACGCCCCAGGGCGTGCGGCGGGACGTCCTGGCCGCCGCGTATGCCGCCTTCCCGCCCTCCGGGTCGCTGACGTGGACCGACGAGGCCGCCCTGCTCGAGGCCTGCAGAATCCCGGTCCATGCGCTCCCCGGTGAATCGGCCAACCTCAAGGTGACCCTGCCCGTTGATCTCCAGCGGGTCGAGGCAGCGCTCGCCGACGCAGGCCGGATCGCGGGAGTGCCCCACCGGGTGCCGGCGCCGCGGGTGGGGATCGGCGAGGACGGGCATCCGTTCGGGCCCGGCTCGCCGCTCGCCCTCGGGGGCATCGCCATCGACGCAGCCCCCCGCCTCCACGGCCATTCCGACGGCGACGTGGCGTTGCATGCGGTCTGCGACGCGCTCCTCGGCGCGGCCGGGCTGGGCGACCTCGGGCGCATCTTCCCGCCCGGACCGGCGACGCCAGCCGGGATCGCCAGCCGTGAGCTGGTCGCAGAATGCGTGCGCCGGGTGCGCGCCGCCGGGTTTGCGCCGCTCTCGGTTGACCTCACGATCATCGGAGCGCGGCCGCGCCTCGCGGCCAGGCTGCCGGAGATGCGCGACTCGATCGCCGGCCTGCTTGAGCTCTCCGCGGACCGCGTCAACGTCAAGGCCTCGACGGGGAACCTGGCCGGCTGGGAGGGCGCCGGCCGCGGCATCTCTGCCCGGGCCGTGGCGATGGTCGGGGAGCTGCGCGGGGGGGAGCTGCGCGGATGAGCGTCCGCCTTCATGACACGCTGACCGGGGCGCTGCAGCCGCTCGAGCCGCTCGAGGCCGGCCATGTCCGGATCTACTCCTGCGGGCCGACGGTCTACGGACCCGCGCACGTCGGGAACTTCCGCTCGTTCCTCTTCGCGGACGTGCTCGTCCGCTACCTCCGATGGCGGGGGTATCGGGTGACGTGGGTCATGAACCTGACCGACGTGGACGATAAGATCATCCGGGGCGCCGCGGCCGAAGGGATCGGGATCGAGGCGCTCGCGGCGCGCCACATCGAGGGGTTCCTGGCCGATGCGGCAACGCTCCGGATGACAACCCCGGACGTGCTCCCCCGGGCGACCGCCCACATCCCCCAGATGGTGGAGCTGGTCGGGGCACTTCTCGAGCGCGGCCACGCCTACCGGACCGATGACGGCTCGATCTTCTTCCGGATCGCCTCGTGGCCCACGTACGGTCGCCTTGCCCGGCTGGATCCTGACGCGATGCGGGTGGGGGAGCGGGTGGCCGCCGACGAGTACTCCAAGGACGATGTCCGCGACTTCGTCCTGTGGAAGGCGGCCAAGCCCGGCGAGCCGAGCTGGGAGACCGCGGTCGGGTCGGGACGGCCCGGCTGGCACCTCGAGTGCTCGGCCATGAGCATGGCCTACCTCGGCCGGTCGTTCGACATCCACACCGGCGGCGTGGACCTCATCTTCCCGCACCACGAGGACGAGATCGCCCAGTCGGAGGCCGCGACCGGCGAGCCGTTCGTCCGGACGTGGCTCCACTGCGCCCACCTCCAGATGGGCGGCCGCAAGATGGCCAAGTCGGAGGGCAACATCTCCCGGGTCGCGGAGCTGCTGGATGGCGGCGTCGATCCCCGGGCGCTGCGGTACGCGCTCATCGCTGCGCACTACCGCACGGGTCTCAGCTTCAGCGACGAATCGCTGGGCGCGGCGGCCGCCGCGGTCGCGCGGCTGGACGCGCTGGTGATCGCGCTGGCCGCCTATCGTGGCGGAGACCCGGCCGACCCCGGTCTCCCGGCGGTGATCGACGCCGCGAGCGAAGCGTTCACGCTGGCGATGGACGACGACCTCGGGATCTCCGCCGCGCTGGCCGCGGTCTTCGACCTCGTCCGCGACGTGAACCGGAGGATCGCCGCTCGCTCCCTCTCCACCGCGGACGCTGCCCGGGCGCTTGCCGCGCTGCGGGACGTCGACCGCGTTCTCGGCTTACTGCCCGACGCCGGCGAGCCGGAGCTCGACGCGGGCCTCCGGGACCTCATCGACAGGCGGGCGGCCGCGCGGGCTGCGCGCGACTGGTCCGCCTCCGATCGCCTCCGCGACGAGCTGGCGGCCCGCGGGATCGCGGTCGAAGATTCGCGCGACGGGCAACGCTGGCGCCGCGCGGGGACGCCGTCCGATGCCTGAGCCGCCGGACTCACGTCGCCCGCGGCGGGCCGACGGCGCTCGCGGCGAGTCCCGATGGCCCGGACAGGGACGTCCGGCCGGCCAGCGACCCGCCGGCCGCCGAGGTCCTGACGCAGCTCCGGGCAATATCCGTCGTGATCCGGACCGCTCCCGGCACGACCGTCCGCCGGGCGACCGTCCGCCGGAAGGCCCGCCCTCGGGCCGATCCGGCGCGGGCCGGGGTGGTGCGCCGCAGCCCGATGGCTGGGAGCGGTTCGGCGAGGGCGGGCCGCCCGGCTTTCGGGGCCGACCCGGGCCCCCTGACGGCGCCGGCCGCGGTGGCGGCGCCGGCCGCGGTGGCAATGCCGGCCGCGGTGGCAATGCCACCCGAGGCGCCCCATTCGGCGGGTCGGGCCCGGGCGCCCATCCGGGCTTCCGGCCGGCGGTTCGCCCCCCGGCGCCTGCGGACCGGAATGCCGGACGGGACGATCGTCCCGCCGCCGCATTCCTGGATCGTCCCTTCCGCTCGCCGTTGCAGCCCGGCGCGCCGGGGCGCCCGTCGCGACCGCTCAGGGACGCCCACCCGCGGCCGCCAGCCTGGGGCATGGTCCGGCCGTCCGGAGCGGCTCTCGTCTTGGCGGACGACGAGGAGCTCGTCGCCGGCCGTCATCCGGTCGAAGAGGCGTTCGTCGCGGGACGGGTCGCACGTCGCCTCCTCGTGACGCCGCAGCGCCGCGACGCGCTCGAGCGCCTCGTGCTCCACGCCACCACCCTCCGGATCCCGGTCGTGGAGGTCGAGGGTGGCACCCTGACGGCGACGGCCGGCTTCGACGGCCACCAGGGCGTCGCGCTGGTCGTCGAGGCTCGTCGCTTCGCGGCGCCCGACGAGATCCTCGCCCGCGCGATCGGGCGCGGCGAGGCGTCGTTCGTGCTCGCGCTCGACTCGCTCGAGGACCCGCAGAACCTGGGTTCGCTCCTGCGGAGCGCCGAGGCTGCGGGCGTCCACGGCGTTCTCTTCCCGACCCGCCGCCAGGCGCCGCTCAGTCCGGCGGCGGTCAAGGCGTCGGCGGGCGCGAGCGAGCACCTGCTCCTGGCACCTGTCGACGACCTCGCGGGCGCGCTCGCGAGCCTCCATCTTCGGGGTCTCCGGATCGTCGGTGCCGACGCGGATGCCGCGCTGACCTACCGGGAGGCTGATCTTCGCGGCCCGCTCGTGCTCGTCGTCGGAAGCGAGGGACGCGGCCTGGCGCCCCCCATCCGCCGCCGCTGCAACCTGCTGATCCGGATCCCCATGCGGGGAAGGATCGCCTCGCTCAACGCCGCCGTGGCGGGCTCGATCCTCGTCTTCGAGGCGGCCATGCAGCGCGGAGCGCCCGACTCCAACCCCGCGCCGGATCCGGGCGTGCCGTCCCCGCAGGTGGATCCCGTCGACCGCCCGGCGGATGCGCCCGCGGAGCTCGCGGGAGACGGGGAGGAGATGCCGGGCTGACGGTTCGCCGGGGAGGCGAGCTTCCGGGGCTGGCACGATGCGCTTGACCGCGATCGTGGCAGCCGCCTATGATGGCCGCCGCGCCTCGGAGACGACTGCGGTGTTCTCCTGCGCCTTGCCGACGTAGCTCAATTGGTAGAGCAGCGGTTTTGTAAACCGCCGGTTCCGGGTTCGAGTCCCGTCGTCGGCTCCAATTGAAGACGTCGTCGGCCGGGTGCACCATGGAGCCGCAGCTCCCGTCCGACCGCGCGGTTCCGGTGGGTAGGTTGAGCAGGTGGTGAGCTCAGCTGACTGTAAATCAGCCGTCTTCGACTGTAGAGGTTCGATTCCTCTCCTGCCCACCATCAACCCGCGACGCCGGTCCGGGCCCACATAGCTCAGCTGGCAGAGCACTTCCTTGGTAAGGAAGAGGTCATGGGTTCGAATCCCATTGTGGGCTCCAGTAATCTCGTCAGCCCCGTCCAGAGGTAGCAGGTAGACGCGCACGTGGCGAAGAAGAAGTTTGAGCGGACGAAGCCGCACGTCAACGTCGGCACGATCGGCCATATCGATCACGGGAAGACGTCGCTGACCGCGGCGATCACGAAGTACCTCGCCCTCAAGGGCGGGGCGGAGTACCGCGCGTTCGACTCGATCGACAACGCCCCCGAGGAGCGCGCGCGGGGCATCACCATCGCGATCGCCCACGTCGAGTACCAGACCGGCGCCCGCCATTACGCGCACGTCGACTGCCCCGGCCATGCCGACTACATCAAGAACATGATCACCGGGGCCGCCCAGATGGACGGCGCCATCCTCGTCGTCGCCGCGACCGACGGCCCGATGCCCCAGACCCGGGAGCACATCCTCCTGGCCCGCCAGGTCGAGGTCCCCTACATCGTCGTCTTCCTCAACAAGTGCGACGCGGTCGACGACCCCGAGCTCCTCGACCTCGTCGAGCTCGAGGTCCGCGAGCTGCTCTCCAAGTACCAGTTCCCGGGCGACGACCTGCCGGTCATCCGCGGCTCCGCCCTCAAGGCCCTCGAGGCCACCGGCGGCGTCGACGACCCGGCCTACGTCTGCATCCAGGAGCTGCTCGACGCGGTCGACTCGTACATCCCGACCCCCGAGCGGGCGGTCGACCGGCCCTTCCTCATGCCGGTCGAGGACGTCTTCGGGATCAAGGGCCGCGGCACCGTGGCGACCGGGCGCATCGAGCGCGGCATCGTCAAGGTCTCCGACGAGGTCGAGATCATCGGCG
>DAITNC010000062.1:0-10262 GCA_036834865.1 Candidatus Limnocylindrales bacterium
TCGGTGCAAGGATAGGGCCGCGGAGTTGGGTCGGGGCACCGGCACGCGCGCCGGCGCCGCTACCATTGGGACCGAACCGCATCTCCGGCGGCCGTCACAGGTGGTCCGCTCATGAACTCGCCGCGAAGGACGCTCGTCGCCCTTGCCGCTGCGCTCGCGCTCGGCGCGAGCCTGCTGCACGTCGGCCTGCTCCCCCCGTTCGACTCGCCATCAGGTGTCGCGCGCGCGGCGATTCTCCAGCCCTACGCCACGCAGGGCCAGCTCCCGGTTGCCCCGGGCGTCACGCACGACTGGGGGACGTTCGCGACCGGCTCGGGCCAGCAGGTCGTCAACTTCGTCGAGGTGCAGCCCGGCGCCCCCGGCATTTCGTTCGACGCCGCGCTGTCGAAGGACCAGGTGCCCGGCCTCGAGCGCCCGTCGAGCGCAGCCAACCGCAAGAGCGTCGAAGGGCACCGGGCGATCGTCGCGATCAACGGGGACGTCTGGTCGGGCTCGTCGCTGGGCGCGAATGCCGCGCCCTTCGGGATCCAGGTCGAGAACGGCGAGCTCGAGGTGGCCGGCAGCTCGGCGCGGCCGACGTTCGGCGTCGGCGCCAATGGGCAGCCGATCATCGGGGCGCCCCTGGTCACGACGAACCTGGTGACGCCGGACGGGGTGGTCCATCCGGTCAGCAGGATCAACCAGCACGCCAACGCCGGGGAGACCGTCCTCTACACGCCACGGTTCGGCGCCCAGACCGATGCAGGCGATTCCGGCACCGACGTCGTGCTCACAGGGGTCCCGCTCCCGCTCGGGACGTCCGTCAACGCCACGGCGACCGTCGTCGCCGTCCGGGCGGCCGGCGGCCAGCCGATCGATCCGGGCACCCTGGTGGTGACCGGCCCGGCAGATGGCTATCTCGCGTCGCTGGTTCCGGGCACCAGCGTCCAGCTCACGATCTCGATCACGGCCGGCTGGGAGGCCGTCACGCAGGCGATCGGCGGCCGCGAGTTCCTGCTCCGCGACGGCGCGACGTACATCGACCCGCACCCCTCGATCGCGGACCAGCGCCACCCGCGGACGGCGATCGGGGTCACGGCGACGGGCGCGGTGATCCTCGCCGTCGTCGACGGGCGCAGCGCCGGCTACAGCGGCGGCGTCACCGACGACGATCTCGCGAGCGTGATGGCCCAGCGGGGCGCCGTCAACGCGATCAACCTCGACGGCGGAGGCTCCACGGCGATGTCCGTCCGCCAGCCTGGCGACGGTGTGGTCACGGTCGTCAATCATCCGTCGGGCGGTTCCGAGCATGCCGTCGCCAACGCGCTCCTCCTCTTCAGCGCCGCGCCGACCGGGCCGCTGGCGACCCTCAGCGTCCGGCCGTCCGACCAGGTCATCTACCCGCAATCGAGCGTCGACTTCGGGGTCGCCGGCCAGGACGCGACGTACAACCCGGTCGCCCTGGTCCCGGGTGCGGTCACCTGGACGGCGCAGGGCCTGGCGGGCACGTTCGACAACACGGGCCGGTTCACGGCGACGGCCCCCGGCAGCGGGACGGTCACGGCGACCACCAACGGGATCCAGGGCAGCACGCATCTCACGGTGCTTGCCGATACGACGCCTCCGGTGGCCCAGCCGCCGCTTCTCAGCCTTGTCCGCGGCGCCATCCTGGGCAGCACGGTGCCGGTCCGGGTCAGCTGGCCGGCGGCCACGGACGTCGGGGTGGGCGTCGCGGGCTACGAGCTGCAGGCAAGCACGAACGCCGGGAGCTGGAAGACCGTCAGCTCGGGGTCGCCGCTCAACCGCTCGGTCACGCTCAACGAGGCCCGCGGCGCGAACTACCGGTACGCGGACCGGGCGCGCGACGCGGCCGGCAACGTGGGCGGTTTCGCGACCGCGCCGTCCGTCCGGGTCGTCGTGCTGTCCGAAGCGTCCGGCGCGATCTCGTTCAAGGGCGGCTGGAGCAGATCCACCTCGCCGTCCTACGACGGCCGGGTGGCCATGTCCACGCGAACGCCCGGCGCATCGGCGACATACACGTTCGTGGGTTCGAGCTTCGCCTGGATCTCCGCCGTGAGCCCGGTCCGCGGGTCCGCGAACGTCTACGTCGACGGGGCCCTCCAGGGAACGGTCGACCTGTACTCGAAGACGACGATCCCCCGGCAGATGGTCTTCACGAAGACCTGGACGTCCAGTGGCCGGCACACGGTCAGGATCGTGGCGCTCGGCACGAGCGGTCACCCACGGGTGGATGTCGACGCCCTGGTCGTGCTCGCGCCGCCGACGATCGGGGTCCTCCCGCCAGCGTAGGGCAGCGGATGACCCGGGTCGAGATCAGGGCGCAGCTGCCCGGCATCACTCGCTGGCCATCTCCAGCAGGCGGCACAGGGCGTTCGCGAGCCGCATCTGCCGCGGCGTACGGCAGCGGACCCGGACCAGCTCCGGGCTCGCGACGAGCACCGTGAGACAGCGGGCGCGCGAGGTCGCGACGTTGAGGCGGTTCAGGCTGTAGAGGAACTCCATTCCGCGCGGGGCGTCGGCGGGCGTCGAGCTGGCCATCGAGTAGATCGAGACCGGCGCCTCCTGCCCCTGGAACTTGTCGACGGTCCCGACACGTGCTCCGGGCAGCCGGCGCCTGATCTCGCCGACCTGGGCGTTGTACGCGGCGACGACCAGGACGTCGTCGAGGGTCACGGGCCGGCGCTCGCCGTCGCGGGTCGTCCACGACGCGTCGCCCTCGACGAGCGCAGCCACGAGCTGAGCGATCCGGTCCGCCTCCTCCGGGGAGTCGTTCTGGTTGCCGGCGTGCTCGACGGGGACGTACCGCGTCCCGGTCCCGGCCAGGGGTGACACCCCAACCAGCTGCAGTCGCTCGTTGCCGGCCTGGGGGTCGAGCCGGCCCTCGTAGAAGACCTCCGACGTGTAGCGGCAGAGGTCGGGGTGGAGGCGCCAGGTGTGGTCGAGGAACAGGCCCTGCCCGGGCTGCATCGTGGCGGCGCCATCGAGGAGATGGGCGAGCGCCGAGCGCTCCGTCCCGGGCGGATGCGAGCCCTTGAGCGGCTGGTCGAGCTGCTGGGGATCGCCCAGCAGGATGAGGCTCCGCGCGGCCGGGGAGACGGCGATCGCGTTGGCGAGGGCCATCTGGCCGGCTTCGTCGATGACGAGCACGTCGACGGCATCGGCGAACTCGTCGCGCGACCACGTCCAGGCGGTGCCCCCGACGACGTCGATCGTGCCCGCGCGGAGTGCGGCCAGGGCCTGCCCGTTCGACGTGTAGGGGACCGCGGCGCGGCACGTCCACTCGCCGTTCACCTCGGTCCGCTGCCCGATCCGGACCTGGACGTGCGATGTCGCGGCCTTCGCCGCGACCATGTCCAGGAGGTTGCCGATCACCTTGTGGCTGTTGGCCACGACGCCGACCTTCATGCCCGTCGCGACGAGGGCGAGGATCATCTGCGCCCCGGTGTACGTCTTGCCGGAGCCGGGCGGGCCCTGGATCGGCAGGTAGCTTTCGTCGAGGGCCAGCGCCAGCCGGACCGCCGCGGACGAGACGGCCTCGTGCGGCCGGACGAGCTCTGTACCTGCGTCCTGGCCGGTCCTCGGCGGGCGGCGAAGTAGGAGATCACGGGCCGTCCGGTACGGCCCGTCCGCCTCGATCCCGTGCGCGGCGACCCACTCGCCGATCCGCAGGAGGCTCGCCCGCTGCGGATCGGCGGGGACGATATCGAAGGGCACGAGGGACGTCGGGTGCGGCGCGTCGCTGGCCAGGCCGCGGCTCAGGTCGATCGTGCCCGCAGCCTCGTCGATCGCGACGACGCTGCCGGGCGAGCCCCTGGTGGCGGGGTCGCGGACATCCCGACCCGGCTGGATCGCGTGTTCCTGGGGTGGAAACCGGTAGCGATGGACCTCTGACCGCTTCACCTGGCCGACGACGCCGACGTAGCGCAGCCCGCCCATCGGCTCCCGCTCGGCGATCCGGTCCTCGTCGGTCAGGTCGTCCATGAGCGTGAAGTAGCGCCACCAGGAGCTCTTCTCCCCGCGCCGGTGCCAGGAGAGGAGCTGCGCCAGCAGCCAGCGGCCGTGCTGCGCGGGGCTCCGCTCGGCCTCGTCGGCCGGGACGCCGTCGGCCAGCCGATCGGCGATCTCCCTCACGTGCGCGAGGGCCTCGCCGAGCTCCTCGGGCGCCTCGCCGGGCGTCGGCGCGGGTCGCGGAAGCGGCTCCCCGACCTGCGCCGCGAGCTCCGGTCGCCGGGCCTCCAGCCAGTCGCGCAGCCGGAGCGTCGAGACCACGTCGTCGTGGTTGTACCGCTCGATCGTGCGGAGGGACTCGTCATCCCGGGCGCTCTCGCCGTCGAGCTGGAGCCACGCCTCGAAGGCGGCGATCGAGGAGCCCGCGTCGCGCAGATCGATCTCGCGGGTGAACCCGTAGAGCGGCTCGAGCTTCTTGATCGAGTAGCTCTCGACCGAGGCGCGGACGCCCTGGCGCACGGCCCGGAAGAGGTCGACGAGCACGTTCCCGCGAAGGAGGCTGTCCACCTCCGTCTCGCGCGTCGCGTGGCGACCCATGAGATTCGCGAGGGCGGTGGGCTCGTAGGGGGCGTAGTGGTAGATGTGGATCGCGGGGTCCTGCGCAAGGCGTTCCATGAAGAGATCGGTGAGCTGCTCGAACGCCAGCTTCTCCGCGTCGCGGGTCACGCGGCCCTCGGCGTCGCGCGCCCAGAACGCATGGAACGTGGCGTTGCCGTCGGCGTCCGGCAGGCCCGGCTCGAGCACGCCGAAGAGGTACTCGATGCCGTCGTCGAACGCGTACGGGTCCCCTTCGATGTCGAAGAAGAGATCACCGGGGCGCGGCTCGGGGAGCGAGAGCAGGCCCCGGTTCGGCTCGAGCGTCCCGTCCTTCAGCCGGGTCGGCTCGATCAGCTCGTGGAGCATCCGGCCGGCGTCGTCACCCTCGACCTGCAGGCGCGCCTGGCGCTGGACCCGCTCGAGACTCTCGGGCCGGACCTCCTCGAGGGGTGGGACGAGGGGCAGGACGAGGCCGGCCAGGCCGCGTCGAGTCGGGACGTGCCGGGCCTTCAATGCCACGCGCTGGCGCGAGGTGATCCCGGCAACGAGCGAGAGATCGTCGTCGGCGCGCCGGCGGGCGGTGCACAGCTCGCTCCAGCGACAGACGTCGCAGTGCTCGACGGGCTCGGGGTAGGTCGCCGCGGGAGGATAGGCCGGCTCGGTGGCCGCGACCTGCTCCTCGAAGAGCCGGCGGGCCTGCCGGTAGTAGGCCATGTAGTCGGCGACCCGGAACCGCTCTACCGTCCTGGCGCTGCCGCCGAGCGCGACGTGCATCCACTCCGGCTGGAGCCCCTGGATCCTGGTCAGCTGGTCGATGTACGAGCAGATCTGGAGCAGCGCGCTCGCCTTCGTGTGGCGGGCGAGCTTCGTGTCGGCGACCTCGTAGCTCCACGGGCCGAGCGCGCTCGGAGTCTCGACGCGGAGGAGGAAGTCCGCGAAGCCGAGCCAGCGGCCGTCGAAGAAGGTGGCCTGGTAGATGACGTCGTCGCCGCGCCGGATCGCCTCCGCCGTCTGCGCTGCGGCCCGGCCCAGTCGCGCGGCCCGGTCTTCGATCGTCTCGTCCGGCTCGATCCGCGTCGCCCGCCGTCCCGCCGCCTCGAGGTCGCCGAGGAAGCGGCGCTCGTGCT
Source organism: Candidatus Limnocylindrales bacterium (assembly GCA_036834865.1). Lineage (GTDB taxonomy): Bacteria > Chloroflexota > Limnocylindria > Limnocylindrales > CSP1-4 > CTSoil-043. Next base: position 5,673 of record DAITNC010000062.1, read on the forward strand.
CGATCCCGCGCTGCTGGATGACGTCGAGCTCAGGGTCCGGCCGGATGGGCCGCCTGACCAGTCGCGCGGCACCCGCGAGCTCGAGCGCGGTGAGGTGCTCGCAGGCCAGGAAGCCGACGAGATCGGTCGCCGAGAAGACCGCCCGACCGTCGAGGATCTGCATCAGGAGTGTCTGCCAGGGAGGCGCCGTGCCGGCTCATTCGCGGGGAGCGGGCGGGCATCCGTGGCGTGGACTCTCAGCATGATGGAGTCAGGGTAGGCTAGTCGACGATGCATCTGCCGCGGCCCGTACGTTGGCGCGCCTTCGCCTCGTCCCACTACCGGCCCTTCCAGGCGATCGCCGTCGGCCAGGCCTTCACCGCGTCCTATGCCTCGGACGCGCTCTTCGTCCCCCTCCTCCTGCTGCTGGGCGCCCCCGCGGCACTGGTGGTCCTGGTGGGCGCCGCCCCGGTCGGAGGCGCGGCGCTCCAGGCATTCGCGCCGCAGATCCTGCGCCGGTTGAAGGGCGACCTCCGCGGGCTCACGGTGGCGCTCGCCCTCGCCGAGGTCCGCGGCTTCGTCCTCGCCGCGATCGTGGCCGGCGTCGCGGCCGGCGTCGTGGGCCATCTCCCCGGGATCGTGCTCATCTCGGTGACCGTTGCGGTCGGCCAGACAGCCGGCGTCCTGTCGGCCTCGAACATCACGCTGTGGACGGCCGTCGTGCTGCCCGACGCCGAGCGCCGCCTGGTTGGACCACGGATGGGCGCGCTCACGATGGCCCTCTCGACCATCCTGCTGCTGCCCGCCGGCTTCGTCCTCGACGCGGGGACGCAGGCGATCGGCATGTGGGCGTACGTTGCCTTCTATGTCGTCGGCGGGATGGCGTCGACGCTGACGCCGCTTGCAGTCGCCCGGCTCCCCCGTCCCGGGCGCGTGCTCGTCGCCCGAGAGAAGGCCGGCGGCGCCGAGGTGCCGCCCGGGTACCGCCGCTTCAGGGATGCGAGCGTGGTCGCTTCCTTCGGGCAGGGACTCCTGCCCGCCCTCTCGCTCTACGCCCTGCATGTCCTCGGGATGTCGGCCGGGTTCGCCGTCGCCCTGTCCGGCGTCGGGGCGGCGGGCGCGCTGGCCGGCTCGCTGGCGGCGGGCTCCTTCCTGTTCGGCGGCTCGGCGAGCCACGTGCTGCGAGCCAGCTTCGTCATTCGGGCCGTCGCGGGGGTGTGCTGCGCCGCGGCGATCCCGGCGAACCCGCTCGCCCCCGTCTTCCTCCTCGTCGGCTCGGCGCTCTTCAACGGCGGGGGGAACGCGGGAGTCCTCGCGACCAACGAGCGCCTCTACCGTCTCGTTCCGGCGCAGGCTCGGGTCCACTACCAGAGCCGGTTCGTGGGCGCGACGGCAGCGGCCGCGGGAGCGGGGGCGGTCATCTGCGCGACCGTGCTCACGCTGGTGCCCCCGGCCGCGTGGGCCGCATACGTGGCCCTCTACGCTGGGTCCGCGCTCAGCCGAGCGGTCGCGACGCTCCGGAGCGAGGTCTCGGCGTCGTGGAGCAGCCCGTCCGTCCCTCCGGCCGACGCCCCGGTTCCGGGCAGCGGCGGGTCATAGCCGACCGGCCCGAGCTCGCCGCCCGACCCGCGGGGTCACACCTCCGCGGCGACCGCGGCGACCGCGGCGCCCGTAGCCGCAGATTCGTAGAGCGCGGCGATCGTCCGCGCCTGGCCCAGCGCGTCGTCGCGGCCGAGCAGGGGCGCGGTCTCGCCGAGGATCGCCGCGCTCATGTTCTCGAGCTCGAGTGGGTAGGGGTCGACGGGCGTGACCGGGATCTCGCGATCCCCCAGCCAGAGCGCTCGCGCCTTGCCCTGCCACGGGCTTCGCATGGCGAGGATGCTCGCATCCCCCACTGCCTCGAGCGAGGCGTCGTCGGACGTGAAGCCCGATGCGATCGTGGCGATGACGTCGTGCGGGAAGCGCAGCAGCCCGGCAAACGTCATGTCGACCCCGGATGGTGCCAGGGTCTGCTCGCCGAGGACGTGGAGCGGCTCCGACCCGGCAGCCAGGCGGGCGCCGCTGACCGAGTAGCACCCCACGTCCATCAGGCTTCCGCCGTCGAGATCTCCCCGGAGCCGGACATCGGCCAGGTCGTCGATCCGGAAGCTGAACGACGCGCGGATCGACTGGAGCCTGCCGACCTCTGGGAGGAGCTCGAGAAAGCGCCGCGCCTGGGGCGTATGGCGCCACATGAACGCCTCCATCAGCACGCGGTCCGCGGCGTCCGCGGCGTCGAACGCCTCCGCGACCTCGGCCGGGTGCCGCGAATAGGGCTTCTCGCACAGCACGTGCTTGCCTGCCGCGAGCGCCCGCATCGTCCAGGGATGGTGGAGCGAGTTCGGGAGGCCGATGTACACGGCATCGACCCCCGGATCGCCCAGGAGCGCCTCGTACGACGCGTGGACGCCCGGGATGCCGAATGTCGCCGCGAACGCCGCCGCGCGCTCCCGCGTCCGGCTCCCGACCGCCACGACCTCGGCATTGGCGGCCTCGTGGGCATGGCGCATGAATCGCGTGGCGATAGAGCCCGGGCCGAGAATCCCCCAGCGCACGACACCCGACGACGGCATGAGACCTTCCTTTCCGGGACGCCCGCCCGCGACCCGCTCGCCGACAGCGCGTGCCAATCATGGCCGCCCAGGCACCCGCCCGCTCGTCTGCGCCCGCGGCGCAGACGACACCCGCCCGCGTGACTCCTCAGGCGGCGACCACCGGGGCGATCGGGTACGGGACCAGGATCTCGCCGCCGGCGGGCGTCACGCGGTAGACGTCCTCGTGGCGCACGCCGCCGAAGCCGGGGATCGCGAGGATCGTGTGGCCGATCGTCACGGTCATGCCTTCACGGAGCGGCAGGTTGCGGTGGGGCGGGATGATCGTCGAGGCGGGTGTCTCCTCGAAGCGGAGACCGAGGCCGTGCCCGATCCCGTTCACGTGGAACGCGGCAAGGCCGCGCTCCCGGAGGACCGCCTCGGCGCAGGCGTCGAGCTGGGCCACGGTTGCGCCCGGGCGCATCGCATCACGGACGGCCGGGATGAGGGCCTCGTAGGCGTCCAGGAGGGAGCGTTGTCGCGCATCCGGCTCGCCGAGCACGAACGTCCGGGCCAGGTTCGCGCAGTAGCCGTCGACGACGGGTGTCAGGTCGATGACCACGAGGTCGCCCGTCCGCATCGGTCGCGGACTCTGCCAACCGTGCAGCATGCACGTCTCCCGGCCGACGTTGACGTAGATGGGCGTGCTGGTCCGCTGGGCGCCGGCCCGCATCATCGCGTACGTCGCCTCGGTCGCGATCTCGTGGGCGGAGGCACCATCTCGGAGCAGCGCGCGTGCGCGATCCATGCCGATGCCGGCGATTCGCTGGGCGGCGGTCATGGTCGCGATCTCCGCGGGCTCCTTCACGGCGCGGAGCGGATCCATGATCGGGTCGGACGGGACGAGCTCCACGCCCGGGTTCACCTTCCGGAACATCTCGACGAGGAAGGCCGGCGTCTCGAACCACTGCTGCATCGCAACGCGGAGACGAGCCCCGGGGACCGGCATGACGGCCTGCGTCTCGGCCGCGATCTCTCGCAGGCGGGTGACCACCTCGTTGATCTGTCCGCCCACCGACCCCCAGACCAGGATCGGGCCGTCGCCCAGGATCGCCCGGAGCTCGTCCTCCTCCGCCGTGAACGCGATGACGGCCGGCGCGCCCGTGGCCGGGAGGATCGCCCGCGGCTGCGCCCGGTCGATGCCGAAGAACCAGCGGTAGTCGTCGTGGTTCATCACGACGATCGCGGCCACGCCCTGCTCGCGCATCAGCGCCTGGGCACGCTCGATCCGGTCGAAGCGAACTGGCGAGGTCGTCGAGGTCGTCATGCCGGCATCCTGCCACGGGGAGCCGGCGGATGCGCGGGCCGTCCGGCCCATCCACGCGTCGTGCGGCGGGGCTATCGAGGGAGCAGGTAGAGCGCCATCTGCATGGGAGTCCGCGCCACCAGGCTGTGCTTCACCTCGGGCGCCATCCGCAGCCAGGTCCCGGGCCGGGCCGGATGGGGATCTCCGCCGACGGTCAGCTCGCCCTCGCCCTCGAGGATGTGGATGATCGCCGGGCGAGCCGACGTGTGCTCCGAGAGCGCCTCGCCGGCGGCGAAGGCGAAGAGCAGGAACTCGACGTCTCGCTCGTTCGAGAGCGTCTGGCTGAGGATGCCGCGGGCCGGGATGGGCGCCTCGGCGGCGAGATCGGCGAACAGGGTGTAGGGCGTGTTCATGTCTCCACCAGCTGCGAGGTGCCGCACGTTACCCGATCAGGAGGCGAACGCCGACGAACGTCCCGATCACGATGATCGCGATGCGCAGGACGCCCGCCGGCAGGCGCCGTCCCACCGTCGCGCCGACCTGGCCGCCGATGATCGCGCCGATCGCGAGGAGGATGGCGGGCGGCCAGGCCACGGGCGCCACCGCGACGAACAGGATGGCCGCAACGCCGTTGATGAGCACCGCGAGGACGTTCTTCAGGCCGTTCAGGCGCTGCAGCCCATCGGGCAGGAAGGTCGCCAGCAGGGCCATCATGATCACCCCCTGGCCGGCCCC